>DATAUW010000041.1 GCA_036268055.1 Verrucomicrobiia bacterium
TTACACATTGTCCACGTAAAATTGTATGTTCTGGTTGCGAGACAATCCTTTGCGGAAAACATTTTTTTGCTCTTTTATTGGGTTTTTAACCGATAGTAGAAACATTGATTCGACTGAATAAAAGATGTGTATAATGACAAGGGCTGAAAGCCGGGAGTTAATGAGAAGCGGTGGACGAGTGGGTGAGCGTTTGTTCCAAGAGGAAAATTCTTTCGTTGCTGGCGGGACTTGAATCGGAGGCGAACTAAAACCCAGCCATAAATGGCTGGGCTAAGATCTTTCGTCCCTGCGGGACTGCGGCGGCGTTAGTAGAGCTTTACCGGGGGCAATGTCAAGGGCGCCCATTGGGAAGTTTGGTTGCGATTTTGTCACGCACAAAGAAATGGAAATGCGGGACGGCGCTCATAGAGCGCCGCGACAGACGGAGGCATCCTCCGTTTCAAGTAATAGACGCTCTGGCTTATCCGCCGACTTCGGCTTTGGCTTCAGCCGCGAGCGGGGTGCTGAGGTAGCGTTCGCCGGTCGAGCAGGCGATGGTCACGATCAGCTTGCCTTTGTTCTCGGGACGCCTGGCGACTTCGATGGCGGCGACGACGTTTGCGCCGGTGGAGATGCCGACGAGCAAGCCCTCTTCTTTTGCGAGGCGACGGGCCATGGCAAAGGCCTCGTCATTGGTGACTTCGATGCACTCAGTGATTTGCGGGTTGCCCTTGCTGTCTTTGAGGTGAAGATTTTTGGGGATGAAACCGGCGCCCGTGCCCTGGATTTTGTGCGGGCCGGGCTTGAGCGGCTGGCCGGCGAGGGCCTGGGTGATGACGGGAGAATCTTTGGGTTCGACGGCGATGGCTTGGAAAGAAGGTTTGCGTTCTTTGATGACCTCGACGCAGCCGGTGATGGTCCCGCCAGTGCCGACAGCGGAAATCAAAATATCCACCTTGCCATCCGTGTCCGCCCAGATTTCTTCGGCGGTGGTGTGGCGATGGATCGCGGGGTTGGCGGGATTTTCAAACTGTTGAGGAATCCAGGAATTCGGAGTTTCCCTGGAAATTTGTTCCGCGCGGGCGATGGCGCCTTTCATGCCTTCGCTGCCGGGAGTGAGAACGAGTTTCGCGCCGAGCATGGCGAGCAAGGTGCGGCGTTCGAGTGACATCGTTTCAGGCATGGTCAAAATGATTTTGTAGCCCTTGGCCGCGGCGACGAAGGCGAGCGCGATGCCGGTATTGCCGCTGGTGGGTTCAATGATCGTAGTGCCCGGCTTCAACACGCCGCGCCGTTCGGCGTCTTCGATCATGGCCATGCCGATACGGTCTTTGACGCTGCCGAGCGGGTTGAAGAATTCGCATTTGAGGAGCACGGTGGCATCCAGGCCGGCGGTGACTTTGTTGAGCTTAACGAGCGGGGTGTGGCCTACGGTTTCAACGATGTTATTATAGATGCGTCCCATAAAATTTTTGGTTGAGTGTTTCTTTCTGTTAATTTGATTGAAAGCGTGGAAGTAATCTTCTCCAAATGACCAGCCACGGCAAGCATTTTTCTGAAAGGTCGCGGCGCGATATATTGAACGAAATTATTTGAACCTTCTGTTTTGCAGTGGGGATTGGTCGTCGCTGACGATGAATCAACCCAAGCGAACAATGCGCCGGCAGGTTTTGGGCTGTTCAGATTTTTTCGGCCAGAAAAACAATCACTGTCGCGACCGGGATGAGGAGGACCTGGGCAATGAGGGTTCCCGCCAGTCGGCTGCCGATCATCCATACGACCGCGCGGCGAAACGAAGGTTCGCTGACGCGGCCTTCGACGACGTCGTCGGTCATCATGGACATTTGCGGGTCTATGAATACAAACATGAGGACGGTCGCCACGCCGTTCACGACGGATGAAAGGGTGATGGCGGTCATGCGCAACTCGGGCTTGAGATAACCGGCGTAGAGCGCGGCGACCACGCCGACGGTCCAGACGGCAACGGCGGCGACATTGAGCAGGAGCAACGAGACGGTGACGCCCTGCCCCATTCGCAGTTGGGTGACGTTGCCGGAAACGGGAACTTTCATGGAATCTTTCACATAAATGACGCCGCCTCGAAAAAAGCCGTGTAGCAACAATGTGGGAATTGAACGGTGGGCTTGAAAATGCAGCACGGCGCGGCTGAAGACGCGTTGAAAGGTCGGAACCAACACGGCGCCGATGGCCGTGGCGAGTGTCGCCGAAAAAAGCAACCAGCGGAAATCCGCGAGCAGGTTGTGGGAGGCGGCATGGTCGAGGGATTGCTCGACTCGTTTGGCGAGGAAAGTGCCTTGAAAAGAATTGGAGGTGCGCGAGAGCAGAACGAGCACGTTGAACAGCGCAAAGGACACGGCAATGCGGCGGGTGCGAACGCCCGCGATGCGGACGGAGTAGGCGAGCGTGCCGATTAAATGAATGATGAACGTGAGGACACAGATCAAAATAAGTTGGCGGTCCATGGGTTGCCTTGAGCTGACGGATTCGCTGCGAGGTCAGGATGAGGGAGATGATGGATGGCGTCCATAATATTCAGATTTATCGAGTGAAAGAGTTTTCTCACTAAATGCCTCCATGCTGGCAAACGAGAAGTATCAAGCGAGTATCAAAGATTTGGTTTCAGGGAGCGATTCTTTCGTCCCGTTGCTGGCGGGACTTGGTTAAGAGGAGACTTTTTCCCAGCAATAAATTGCTGGGCTAATATCTGCCGTCCCCTGCGGGACTACGGCGAGACTTCTCTTACCGCGATTTAGAGTTGCTGGCGTGGCAGGATTTGATTTGAGCTTTCACAATGTTAAAAAAACAAAAAGTCCCCGCCCGATCTTTCGATCAAGCAGGGACAAATTGGGGATGGGAGTTCGCCGCACTCTCTTTCCCGGGCTGACATTTGGCGCACTTTGGCTGCCAGCTTCCCGACGCCATTCTCCACGGCAAGCGGAGTTATCGCGGCCTCATAGCAGGGCCGTCCAGCGCTTTACAGTCGCTGAATTTTGAGTGAGGCCTCTCAGCTCGCTTCGGCTGGCGTTTGCGGACGCCGGCGGGCGAACCAGGTAAAGACACGTTTGTGATTTCGTATCCACGTCTTTACCATTAGCTCCGGGTCGGCCACCGCTTTTTTCGGTGCGTTGGCCCGGTGCCACGGGTCTGACCTCTTAACTCTCAGGTTGCATTTCGCTCACATGCCAGCGGTGTTTTTTTGACATCGCCGACGTTTCGGAAGTTTAACGAGGCTTGCCTGCTCTCGAATTCTTCCCGGGGCGCAGACTCATTTTGTCACGCCTTTCGGCGTTTTTCATTGGCGCGTTCTTTTGGGGAACGGCCAGAGTTTTGCGCTCCGTGCTGGCGCACAGTAGCAACCATCTACCCTCTGGGTAACTGCGATTCACTCAGGCTCGAAACCTGCCTGAGCTACTTGACTCGGCTCGGAACGGTTTCTCATCGTTCCTAGCGGCTCAGTTCCTTTTTCGCGTTTACTGGCAGCGCGCGAACGCTGACAGAGGAACTGGTGAATTCTGCCTCTCCACTTTGCCTTGCGGCTTGGTTGCAGAGGGGTTGGGCCAACCAGCCTGGCTCAACCTTTCCCCAGTCGCCTGGGATTATCCTCGAGACTTTCTCCGGTTTTCTTTCGTCCGCCGGGCTCGTCTCGGTTCTTTCAATGAACTGTGAACAGGTTATCACTTTTTCTTAATCCAACAATGAAATGATATGCACATACTTATTCACCGAAACGGCGCGGTGAGTAAGCGGGGGACAAGTTGATTCATCCAATGTTTACGGGCGCTTTTTGCATTTCACGACCGGAGTTATTCACCGACAAAAACCTGACGAAAAGCGGGCGGTGAACAACTTGAATCCACGTTGCGTCAAAAAGCTGGCGAACTTATTGGTACATAAAAAAACCGTCCTTGCGGACGGTTCAACGGGATGCGAAATCGCTCAGGCTTTCTTGCCCGCGGCCTTGGTTTTGACTTTGGCCTTGGCAGCGTCACCTTTGCGTTTGATGTAGGCTGTCCGGCGTTTCCGTTTTTCCGCTTTGTTGTTCTGTTTACCCATAAGAATGAATCTTTACTTTGTCCGCGCTCTGCGTTTGTTTAGGTGAAGACTATGATGATTAAATTTATTCGATTCAATACCTATTTGTGGCTCGCGGCGGGCGCGCTGCTGCTGGCCACGGGTTGCAAGACCGGGGACAAGGACAAAAAACATCCGCTGAGCACGCTGGAATTGCACGCGGAGGTCGGACGGGACAATGGCGGCGATAACGAGATGGTTCCGGTCCTGCGCGAGCATCCGGTTTATGTGAATGTGGCCAAGGAAACTTTTCTCGACGCGGCGGACATCGTCGAGGCGAACGTGGTGGATGACCTGGGCGGCTTCAAGATCCGCTTGAAGTTCAACTGGCGCGGGACGCAATTATTGGAGAGCTACAGCACGGCGTATCGCGGGCGGCATATCGCGGTGTTTGCCGTGTGGGGCCCGGCGCGATGGATCGCCGCGCCCGTGGTGCAGAAACCGATCGCGGATGGGGTGCTGACTTTCACGCCGGATTGCACGCGCGAAGAAGCGGACCGGCTGGTCAAGGGGTTGAACAATGTCGCGGATGACATCAAAAAAGAAGAGAAGTTTTGAAATTGCTGACGTTGTGCGGCGCAGCCGCAGTTCTGGTTCTCACGGCGGATTTTTCCGCGCGGGGAGAAATGTTTCAACTGCCCACGGCGAACCATGCCTTGTTTGAACCGGGCGGCGAGGACCGGATGTTTGCCGGAACGGTCGGCAAGGGCTGGGAGAGCGGGACGTTCGGGTGCGTCCGCTCGGACGGCTGGCAGGTCCATGAGGGACTGGACATCCGCTGCCTCCAGCGCGACCGGCATGGCGAACCGACTGACCCGGTGATGGCGACGGCGGATGGGACCGTGGCGTACATCAACACGCGTCCGTCGCTGTCGAATTATGGCAATTACATTGTGCTGCGGCATCAGATCGAGGGGATGGAGATTTATTCGGTGTACGCGCATTTGCAGAGCGTGAAAGCCGGATTGCACAGCGGACAGCCGGTCAAGCAGGGCGAAGTCATCGCGATCATGGGGCGCACGGCGAACACGCACGAGGGCATTTCCAAGGACCGCGCGCACGTGCATTTTGAATTGGACACGTTCGTGAACGATCGTTTCAGCGAATGGTACGCGCACGCATTTCCCGGCCAGCGAAATGATCATGGAATTTGGAATGGGCAGAATCTCAATGGCATTGACCCGCGGCTGATTCTTTTGCAGGAGCATCGCGAGGGGGCGAATTTCAGTTTGCTGAAATATCTGCGTTCAGAGACGGAACTTTGCCGCGTGGTGGTGCGCAGCACGAATTTTCCCTGGCTCCGGCGTTACGCGCCGTTGATCAAGCGCAATCCGGTCGCGGAGAAGGAAGGCGTGGCGGGTTATGAGATGGCGATTGATTTCAATGGCGTGGCGTTCGAGTTGATCCCGCGCGCGAACTCAGAGATCAAGAGCAAGGCGAAGTTTACTTTGCTTTCGGTGAATGAACCGGAGGAGAAAAAGAATCCGGCGCGGCGGTATGTCGTCAAGCGGGGCAATCGCTGGGAATTGACGAGTCATGGGATTGGGCTACTGGAGTTGATCACGTATTGAAGGGCGAGTTGGGTTGATTGGTTTCAATTTTGGATAAGGCTGGAGCGGCAGTCTGGTCTTGTGTTGCTGCGGGTCATAGACCCGCGGTCCGTACGGAAGGAACAAAGCCTGACCGGGCGCGTCTTATGTAAGAGATAATGAACTAGCAATTTTTCGCATTTTTGCTAACTTGGGATGACCATTCCATCATCGGTCGCGAGAGATGTATGAAAGCAACCGGACAGCATCGAATATCCGTCGGCACTCCCAGCCGGCGTGGAGAGGCTGCGCCTTCTTCGGCTTTTACGCTGATCGAACTGCTCGTGGTGATCGCGATTATTGCGATCTTGGCCAGCTTGCTTTTGCCGGCATTGAGCCGCGCGAAGACGCAGGCGATTAGTCTGGAATGCCTTAATAATCTCAAGCAGCTTGCGGTTTGCTGGCATGGTTATTCCTCGGACAATAGTGATTTGCTGGTGCCGAATAATTCGGTGATGGGTTTTACCCAAACGAGCAGCAATTCGGACACGACGTCGTCCCTCGCCGCCGGCGCTTCGTGGTGCATGGATCATCCGCGCACGGACACGACGCCGATCAACATCATCAATGGGCTGCTGTATCCTTATAATCAAAGCGTGGCGATCTATCATTGCCCGGCGGATAAATCGGTGGTCGAAGATGCCAATGGCGTTCCCCTGCCCTCGGGCCAGCTTCGCACACGGAGTTATAATATGAGCCAATCGCTCAACGGCTATCCCGAATTCGACCAGGGATTTCTCATGCAGGACATTCCGTGGTTCAAGAAATTCACTGACATCTCCAACCCGAATCCTTCGAGTTGTTTTGTCTTCATTGATGTGCATGAGGACGAAATCATTGACGCGCAGTTCGGCATGCCGACCCAACCGGCTTACATCAATCCCAATGAATGGTGGGACATTCCGGCCAATCGCCACAACCAGGGTGCGAATCTCGCTTTCACGGATGGGCACGTCGAGCATTGGAAATGGGCGTATCCCAAGAATTACCAGGGATGGGACCCGCAGACGGTCGCGCCGACGGAATTGCCGGATTATCGGCGCGTGCGTTCGGGGATGCGGTTGTCGTTTGGCAACTAACCGCGCGGTTTTACCTTCGTTACTTCCTCAGCTTCCGCGTTTGATCCGATAGAACTGGGCCGTGGCTGAACTGGTGACGGTTGCTTGAAAATGTCCGGCGCTGGTGCGGGTGATGACCGCGCTTCCAACGGTCGTGTAGCCAGAGTTTGCCATCGCCGAACTTTGCAAGCTAAAGGACGTTGGAGAGGCGTCCGAGGGGTCGGTAAAGTTGATCGTCACGGTCGTGCTGTTTAGAATAATGCTCGTTAAGGTAATGGAGGAGATGACCGCGCCGGGCACAAAAACGGTTTCGACGGCCACAGTAGTGGTTTGATTGGTTCCCGGCGGCGAGAAGACGCGCCATTTGTTATCGCTTGCCGCGCTGTTGTTGATCGCGCCATACAGATTGCCCGCGCCGTCCCACGCCACGCCGTAATAGAGATTGGTCGAATCCAAATTGTCGAGCACTTGCGTGCCGTTGGTGATGATGAAGCCGTTCGTGGCGTTCAACACGCGCAATCCGCCGGAGATGCTGAGTGCGACAGCGACATATTTGGGATTGGCGCGCGAGTCGAGAGCGAGGTCGAAGCCGCCGAGAAAGCTGTCGTCGTTCGCGCCGGATTGCCAGGCAGAGCCGTTGGTGAACGTGCTCATGCCGTCCCAATTCGTGAATTCCAAAACGCGCGGCGAACTGCTGCCGCTGGTTTCAATATTCTGGCCGACAAAAATATTCGAGCGCTCATCCATCATTGAACCGCCGTTCGCGAACAAATCCAAATCGCCGCCGACCGCGATTACTTGCTTACCCATCGTGTCGTTTGGATCAGCGACGCCATTGGTGAGTTGCCAGAACCAAAGACCCAAGCCGGGCGAATCATTATCGCCGAGGAAAATGCGGCCGTTGGGCGTGCCGGCATCGGTGACATCAAATTCACCCCAGCCGAGCGATAAGCCGGTGACGGGATTCGCAGAATAATTATTGGCGTCGAGCACGACTTGATTGGTTGAAACCATCATGTCCATCGCATACACGACGCCGCGGTCATCCCAGTCGAGCGCGTAAATGCGGTCGTCCTGGCCGTAGCGAAGGAAATGCGGATTGCCGTTGAAGCCGTCCGTGCCCCATTGGATTCCGGCTTGAAAACCGTTGGTATTCCCCTGCCCTTCGTCAGCGGGGCTGCCGTCGGCGTTGGCCTTGAGAATGCCGGCCAGATCGCCGGGCAGCGCGGCGGAATCATTTTCCGTGGCGTTGCCGACAAAGACGCGGCCATAATAGACGCTGTTCGGATTTGTATTCACGGCAATTCCGCGCGGGGAGAAAACGTGGTAGCCGTCGTTGGTGTCCGTGCTGGTTTGGGTCCAATTCGTGAAACCGGTGGCCGAGGCGGTGATGTTCACGGTGTAGGCCCCGCCGCCCAAAGTTGCGCCGCCGCTGCCGAAACCATCCCAAGTGACCAGATTCGTGCCTTTGCGCGCACCGACGGCGCCGGAAGCAATCGGGATGGAACGCACGACGGTGGAACCGGAGAGAATATTGACCGTCACGCCACGAGTCGCGGGCTCGTTCAGAATGTAGCTGATGGCGACATTGGTTCCCGATCCATTCGTGATGCCGCTCAGGCCGCCATTGAGCTTAATATCGGTGGCATAAACATTTGCGCGGGCCGAGGGCGTAAAAAAAGCGCCTGCGAAAACGGACGCCAAGGCCGCGCCGATACAAATAATCTGATGATGGAAACGCATGGTGGATTTTCTCCTACTGTGGCCCGCGAAGATTAAAATGTCAAAACTTCGAATCAACGGCGATGGCTGGTTATGTCTCTTTCTATTACGGCGACGAATCGTGATTCATCAGGGAGGTTCTTAGCGCATCGGCCAACGCCAGTCCAGCAAAAAGGCCTCGCCTCTCCACTTGAGCGCATTTTGATGCGGTTCTTATTGGTCGCGGCAATTTTACAAGCAAACCGGCCCGGCCTGACATCTCTGCAAAAAACTTTGCGCCGTTAAGCGGACTTATCCGAACTTATGCGAACTTATCCGAGCCAAGGCGAACTTAGGCGAACGACTCAGGCGAACTTTTCCGCCCTAGTCCTAGTGGGCGTCCCTATTCGTCATATCCGCCTCGGTTGTCCTATTGAAACTTTTCAAAGAACCGCCCCACAATACTACATTCCCCAAATACAATCCACCCTTCCATAGGATACAAATACGCGTCCCTTTAAGAACCCTGCCCCGACGCGCCCTCCACTACGCTGCGAATCTCGCCGGACTTGAGGCGGGTGCGCAATTTTTGGCCGGGCTGAACTTCGGAAGCGGCGCGAATGACTTTGCCGGTGTCCGCGAGTGTGGTGATGGAGTAGCCGCGCGCGAGGACTTGCTCGGGGCCGAGGAGGCGCAAGCGCGATTCCAGCGTCGCGAGACGCGCACGTTTGTTTTCGATTTGCCAGCGCGCTTGTTCGTGGAGGCGTTTGGCGATGGCGATGGTCAATTCGCGTCGCTGGGCGAGAATTTGTTTGGGGCGCAAGCGCAGGAGGCGTTCGGTGAGGGCGCGCGAGGTAAGCGCGCGTTCACGCATACCCTGGCGGGCACGGCGCGAAATGCTTTCACGCAAATCGTCGAGGCGTTGCGACCATTCTTCAAGGCGGCGGCGTGGATGCACGCGGGCGAGGCGCTGGCCGAGGCGCGCGAGTTCTTCTTCCTTGTCGAGCAACCGTTGGCCAAGCAACTGGCGCATGCGCTCACCGACGAGTTCGAGAAAACGGCCACTGGCGAAGACGCCTTCGGTGAGAATCTCGGCGGCGGCACTTGGAGTCGCGGCGCGCAGGTCGGCGACAAAATCGCTAATGGTAAAATCTATTTCGTGGCCGACGGCGGAGATGACCGGCAGCGCGGATTCAAAAATGGCCCGGGCGACGACTTCTTCGTTGAAGGCCCAGAGGTCTTCGAGGCTTCCGCCGCCGCGGGTGACGAGAATCAAGTCCAAGTGCGGAGTGCGGAGTGCGGAGTGCGGAATGGGCGGTGGTGGATTTTGTGATTCGGCGTTGAATTGATTCAGCAGGCGGATGGCGGTGGCGATTTCTTCGGCAGCGCCTTGGCCTTGCACGCGACAGGACGCGATGACAATTTCCAGCGCGGGATTTCGCCGTTTCACGACGTGGAGCACATCGCGAATGGCGGCGCCGGTGGGCGAGGTCACGATGCCGATGCGCCGGGGAAAACGCGGCAGCGGGCGTTTGCATTCGCTGGCGAACCAGCCATCGGCGTTGAGCTTTTGCTTGAGACGCTCGAAGGCGGCTTGCAACGCGCCGACGCCGACCAACTCGACTTGCGAGACGCGCAGTTGATATTGGCCGCGCGGTTCATAGACGGTGAGGTCGCCCTGGAGAATGACTTTGCGGCCGTCCTGCAAGAGGCCGCGAGTCTCGCGCGCCTCGGTGCGGAACAAGACGCAGTTCAGTTGGGAATCGGCATCCTTGAGCGTGAAATAAAAATGGCCGGAACTTTGCGCGCGGAAATTGGAAATCTCGCCAGTGACCCAAATCTGGCCGACTTGTTTTTCGAGCAAGCCCTTCACCCGCAGCGTGAGTTCGCCGACGGACAGGACTTTGCGTGTCGCTTCGGTTGGAAACAACTCGCCGAAATCCCACTGTGATTTGGATGGTTTGGACACGTCAGCGTTTGTCGTACTTGGCGGCGGCTTCGGGGTCAATTTTTTTTAGTGAGATCAGGGCCTCGCGGCTCTTTTCACCCATGTTGCGTTCGATTACGATTTTCAACATAGGAACAGCCGATTTTGCCGCTGGCCCAAAATCTCCGAGAGAGCGAACCGCCACATTTCCCCAGAATCTAACGGCAAATATAGCATTGGTAAAGACTGGGATAGGCGCGGGATCGTTCTTATCTATTTCGTGAAGGTACACGGCTGACATCATTCCCAAGTCCAGGCCGTTTGAAAGCGGCGCGGCATTCAGGCCAGCGTGAAGCGCCGGAATGCCGTTGGTCAGGCGCGCAATCTGCCAGAGCGCTCGCGCGGATGAAATACGCACCCCCAAGTCCGGATCCTGCAAGGCGCGGTTCAAATCGGGAATGGCCGAAGCCGCATTGGTTCCCACGTGTTCCAAGAGGCCGGGAGCAGATTCCCGAGTCGAGACATTTGTGTCCACCAGCATTTCTTCAAACAGAGGAACATATTTTACGTCTATCGGTGCCGGTGTGGCCAGCACCACGCCAATAACGTAATCGCGCGCGCCATTGTTTTTATCGGCGATCATTTCCATCAACTGGGGAAATATGGGGCGCGGGTCGAGAAGCTCGGTTAGAACCGCCATAGCGGCACCCCAGCGTTCCCGTATTGGGAATGGTTTCCACGCGGGGCGCTGCCATTTCAACGGCAGATGGAAGTAACCCCACGCGTAAAATCTATCCTCGACGGTTTCTTTGCGTACTAGGTTCCGAGCCAGGTCCGGCAAAGCATTCGTGCCCATCTCGCGAAAGGCCTGGAATGCTGCGGATCGGTTGGTCGTAAAAACTTCCTCCAGCCATTGATCCACGTTTCGCCCTTGATAGACGGGTTGGCGATTTTTGTGGATGACGGTGGCAATGGCGTAACCCGCGAGAGCGAGAACCAGGACGAGCAGAATTATTTTGAACCTCTTATTCAAACGTGAGCGGTTGGGGACAACCGTCACTTCTCCATGTACTGCTTGAACTCCGCGGGGTCAATCTTTCTCAGGGCATAATGATCTGTGCGTTGCCAGCCCGCTACACCCACGGCTCGGAGACGCGCTGGATTTTTTCGGCGTGGCCGGTGTGGGAATTGATTTCGATGATTGCGCCCTGGAGTTTCACATCTTTTTCGGCGACGGCGAAGCGCTGGGGTTGCAATGTCAAAAAGCGTTTGATGACGGGTTCGATTTCACGGCCGATGATGCTTTCGTGCGGACCGGTGAAGCCGGCGTCGCTCAGAAAGGCGGTGCCGCCGGGGAAGATTTGTTCGTCGGCGGTTTGGACGTGGGTGTGCGTGCCGATGATGGCGCTGACCTGGCCATCGAGCATGCGGGCCATCGCGGCTTTTTCAGAGGTGGCCTCGGCGTGGAGATCCATGAAAATGATGTTGGTTTTTTGGCGCAGTTTTTCCACTTCGGCGCGCGCGGCGATGAAGGGGTTTTCGAGAGCGGCCATGAAGGTGCGGCCTTGCACGTTGAGGATGCCGACGGGCGGCTGGTTGTTGGCTTGATAAATGACGCTGCCCTGGCCGGGGGTGCCGCGCGGGTAATTGAGCGGACGCAGAAAGCGCGATTCGTTTTGCAGGAGGCCCATGACTTCTTTCTGGTCCCAGAGATGGTCGCCGGTGGTGATGATGTCCACACCGGCGGCGTAAATTTCTTCGGCGATTTTGGGCGTGATGCCGGAGCCGCCGGCGGAATTTTCGCCATTGGCGATGACGAGATCGAGTTCGTGCTGGCGTCGCAGGCGGGGCACGAGGCCGGTAACGGCGCGCCGCCCGGGTTCGCCGACGATGTCGCCGATAAAGAGAATTTTCACGGGTTGAAGTTACTGGCGGGGTGGATGGTGGCAAGTTGGAAGTGTGGAACGCGGAGTGTGGAATGCGGAATGCTCGGAGGCGCAAATTAATTTTGGGCGCGGTAGTGGCGGGTGGACGCGGCGGATTTATATGGGGCCCGCGAGTACGTTCGCCCACCCCATATTCCCCATATTGACTGGCCGGGATCAATTTGCCGGCGTGGCCAGCAGGCGGAAGAAGCGGATGGGGTCGGCGGGTGAAGGGGGCAGTGACGCGGAAGCCGCCGTGCCTTGGCCGGGAACCAATGAACCCAGATTTATCCACGCGCCGCTGGTGAGTGAGGTACGGTACTGCACTTGATAGTTTTCATTCGTGAGGCCAAACCAGGTTAAGCTCAAGACTGATGGATCGCTGGGCGACGGGCTGATTGACAGTGCGGGCAACTGGGGCAAGGCCTGGAGCGAAATGTTGCCGAGTTGAAATTGGGCGAAGGCGGAGCCGGGGGTGTTTAGTTGGTACGTAAGATTTAATTTGTCCGTGGCAGCGGCGGGGAGTCCGGCAAGGATGAGAGTGACCTCGGTGAAACCATTGCTCAATATCGTGGGCGCGTTGAGGTGCGCGACGACGCGACTGCCGAGCAAGACATCCACGGAGCCGCTGGTGGTCAGCCATTGGTATTCAAATTGTAATTGCACGGCCTCATTCGTTTCGACGACGGACTCGCCCGCGCGGGAATCAAATTGCAACCGGGGATCGGTCATGGGCGCGACGATGGAGAATGGGCCGTTGGTTGAGGACAGGATGAGGGTGTGAATGTTGTTGGTGAGGCCGAAGGTGAGGATGCCGTTGCCGAAGGTTTGCCAGTTGTTGGGCGCGTTGGTTCCGGAGTTGGGATTCATCACGGTGAGGCTGCCGCCGGGGCCGTCATTCCCTTCTTTTCCTTCGGGGATGTCGGCGGTGCCCTGGCCGTCCTGCCCATTCGGCGCGCCTCCGGCGCCGCTTCCGCCAGCGCCGCCCATGGCGGTATCTTCCGGTTGGCCGGCGCCACCCTTGCCGCCTTTACCGCCGGAAAAATCCATTTTGGCGAAGTTGGTAAAGCCAACCGAAACATTTATCGTTACGTTGCCGCCAAAACCTCCATTGCCCCCTGCTCCGCCCGGATTTATTTGAAGCGAAGCATCACCGCCATCGCCGCCGTTTCCTCCCCGGCCACCGACGCCGCCTTGCGGATCGGGGCTGCCGTTGCCGCCATCACCGCCGTTCATGGGCATGCCGAAATCACCACCATCGCCGCCGTCGCCCGCCTTTAATGAAAGCTGGCCTTCGAGATCAACTCCCAAAGCGGTTATGGTCAGGCTGCCGCCGCCAGCACCGACGCCACCGGTTCCGCCAAATCCAGCCGAGCCACCATTTCCGCCCGCGCCGCCGCCGAATCCGCTGCCACCATCGCCGCCTCTTCCGCCGGTGCCACTGTCACCACCTTTGCCGCCGCCACCGCCGCCGCCCATGTTATCGAGGGAGATGACGCCGTTCGTGCCCAGAATGAAACTGCCCGCGTTGGGCAGGGTACCGCCCTGGGCCACGACGCTGATAAATAAAGACGGGACGCCGAGAGATTGCCCGCCGTTGCCACCGACGCCGCCGAACCCGCCGAATCCAGCGGGCGCGCCTTGAAAACCCCCGACCGCAGGTGGACCATCGGCGCCATTTCCGCCGCCGCCGCCATCGCCGCCATCACCCCCGGTGGCTTGCGGATTGAAAAGAATGGAACCGTTGACGGTCATGTTCTTCGCAAGGATCGTCAGGCTCGGCGCGTCAGCGAAGGCATTGGTGCCATTGCCGGCGTCGGTGCCGCCATCGCCATCGGTGGCGCGGTTGCCGATGACTTCGCCATCGCCGCCGTCATCGCCATCGGTCCCCGACGGCGCGGTGCTGGAAGAGCCGCCGATCATTTGGCCGTTGATGAGGACGTTGGAACTGACGGTCAAGGAGACCACGCCGGAAATTTTCAGAGTGCCGCCGGTCTCGACGGTGACGGAGGTGAAGGAATAATTGGTGGAGATACCGGGCAGACCCAGTTGAATGGTCTGACCGCTGGTAACATCGAGTGAAGCGGCGCGGGTTGGACAGACAATCAGCAGCGGGAGGGCAAGGCTAAACAGGCTGAAAGCGAGTGAATATGACTTGCTCATAATGTGGGTTTTCGCGGCGGGAATTGTCTTTCTTATATGGGAGAAAAAGTTGACACGGGGTGGGCGTTTGTCAATTTGATTATTGTCCAGTTTCCAGCCGCGAATTTATTTCAAGACGTGATTTAATCCTGATTCCTGATCGTAATTTTTTCGCTTATTATTATCGAAGCAATGGAAACTAAGGGGTTGAAAAAAATTAGAACCAAACCATATTCAACCTGCCCTTCGCCTATCTCTATGAATGTAAAATTCTTAACCCTCTCGCTTGTCGCGGCAATGGTTTTGTTCAGCGCTTCCGCCGATGATTGGCCGCAGTGGCAGGGGCCAGACCGAAATGCGATGTCCAAGGAAACGGGTTTGCTCAAGGAATGGACGAAGGACGGGCCAGCGCTGGTTTGGGAGATTAAGGGACTTGGCGGCGGGGATAGCGCGCCGTCGGTCTCGGGCGGGCGGCTTTTCGGGATGAGTAATCGCGGCGGTTACGAAGTTGTCTGGGCGTTGTCGGAAAAAGATGGCAAGACGCTTTGGACGACTAATCTGGGCCCGGCTTTCAACCAAGATTGGCCGCAGGGAAAAGAAGGCCCGGGTTGCACGCCCACGGTTGATGGTGATTTGGTGTACGTCGAGGGCCTGGGCGGCAATGTGGATTGTCTGCGCACAAAGGATGGTTCGATTGTTTGGCGGGCCAGTCTCACGCAGGATTTTGGCGGTGAAGTGCCCAACTGGAGTTACCGCGAATCGCCACTGGTGGACGGGGACAAGGTGATTTTGACGCCGGGTGGCGCGGACGCGACGCTGGTGGCGCTGGACAAGAAGACCGGCAAAACCCTTTGGAAGAGCCAGGTTCCCGGAAATCCCAAAGCGGCGTATTCCTCGCCCATCGCGATTGACTTTGGCGGGCAGCGTCAATATGTGCAGTTTACTCAGAAGGCGCTCATTGGGGTCGCGGCGTCCGACGGCAAATTTCTTTGGCGTTATGGCCGGGCGGCTAACGGTTTTGGCGTTAGCTGTTCGACGCCGATTTATCACGATGGCGAAGTGTTTGCGGCGTCGGCTTACGGCGCGGGCGGCGGGTTGGTGAAGTTGAGCAAGGATACCGACGGCAAGTTCACGGCGGAGGAAATTTATCTCAGCAAGAAAATGCAAAATCATCACGGCGGCATGATTCTGCTGGACGGAAGTCTTTACGGAGCCAACGGCGGCAATGAGGGCGGCGCGCTCGTTTGTCTTGATTTTCAAACGGGCAAAGTTTTGTGGGATGAACGTGACGATGCCGGGCATCGCGCGCCGAAAGGTTCGGTGGCTTACGCGGACGGAAGAATTTATTATCGCACGGAAGCGGGGCCGGTGCTGCTGATTGAGCCGAGCCCGAAGTCTTATATCGAGCGCGGGCGTTTCGAGCAATCCGACCGCAGCCGATTGCCGGCGTGGTCGCATCCGGTGGTCGCAAACGGCAAACTGTATGTGCGCGATCAGGATATTTTGTTTTGTTATGATGTGAAGGCGGCGGGGAAATAGGGGGAGGAAATTTTTGGTCGGAATTATTTCGGGTGGGTGAATTTTAGATGTTCAGGTCTTCTTCAGAGCAAAATGCAAATTAAGGGCCGCCTACTTGCGCGGCCCATCGCGGCAGGTTATCCTAGGGGCAGCTTTCAAGCGCAATCATTTGCTCCTTACATTTCCAAACTTGTGACGGCCTTTTTAGGTTTGTCAGGTGCAGGAAAATAAATGGGCGTGGGCTACATCGCTTTCATGAAAACCATCCCTTTACTCTTCGCGTTAATCGCCCTTGGGAACATAAATGTCAGCGGGCAGCTATCCGTTTCAAACGTGGCGAATGGAAGTATCCAGATTTCCATTCCGTCGAACACAAACGCCGAATATTTTCTTGAGCGTTCGACTGATCTAAAGGAATGGGAACGAATGGGCGGCATTCTTCCAGGAACTGGCTCGGCTATCACGTGGAAAGATTCTTCGACCAATAGTTTCTCATTTTATAGGGCGTCAATAAGTCCATTGGTGAACGCGCCTCTTTATGGCATTGACTTCAGCCCTTACCTGGACGGCCAAAGTCCGGAAACAAATTTCGCCGTTTCACGCAGCCAAATCGAATCGAGAATGCACCCGTTGATTCCGCGAACCGGATGGATTCGTACTTTCAGCATGGTTGATGGCTTACAGGTTTCCGGCCAGGTGGCCCACCAATTTGGACTCAAAGCGGCGTTGGGAGCGTGGCTTGGCCCCGAAACAACTCCCGCCGGGATTTCTGCCAACCAGATAAACATCAGCAATTTGATTACGGCAGGTCTGGCAGGTGAAGCGGATTTATTAATCGTAGGAAGCGAAGTTCTGCAAAGAGGAGATCTTCCGGTGTCGAATTTAGTCGCCTATATCAATCAAGTGCGCGCGGCGGTTCCCGGTGTGCCGGTTGCCACGGCTGATACTTATTCATCCTGGATGTCTTCGTTCAACTCAGAATTGCTCGATGCCAGTGATGTTCTATTGGTTAACTTTTATCCATTCTGGCAAGGAATCGCGGTCGAAGACGGTGCCTCGACGGTTTACCAGCAGTATATCAATATGGTTTGGTATGCGGGAAGCAAACCCGTGTGGATTTCAGAGACTGGCTGGCCTTCGGCAGGACAGGCGGTCGGTGATGCCGTTCCGTCACCACAGAACGCAGCCAAATATTTTTCCGATGTCGTCACCTGGGCCAGATTTTATGGCGTGCCCTTTTTTTACTTTGAAGGCTATGACGAAGGTTGGAAATCTGACGAGGGTGCGGTGGGGCCAAATTGGGGAATATGGCAAAGTGACGGCACACTCAAACCGGGGATGGAGCCAACTTTTGACAATCGCATTTCGTCAACTAACTGGAATGCGCCGATTGACGGGGCGGGAATTCCAAGTCTGTCCTTTTCAAATGTTCCGGCGGTTGGCGACATGACCAACCTTTACGTTAGCGGCACGGCAAGTCACGTTTCACCTTTTAGCGTATTTTTGTGCCTGTACATTCAGGTCAACGGGTCCTGGTATCAAAAACCGTATTACACTGCTCCATACACCGCGATTAATCCGCAAGGAACGTGGCAGTGCGAGTATGCAACCGGTGGCCAAGATATATATGCGACGAATTTCACCGCATTCCTATTTCCCACAAATTATTCGCCACCTTTCGTTTTTGGCCAACCTTTACCCGCAGAGCTAAGTAGTAACGCGATCGCTTCGGCAACGGCGTCGAGACTATGAATTTAGTTGTTCACGGATGAATTGGGCCCAGATGGGGTCGGGTTGCCAGATGGCGTGCAGGTCGCGGGTGGCTTCGGTTTCGCTGATGCCCTGGCGTTTCACGCGGTAGAGAAAATGAAGGCGGAGACGCGCAGGTTCGCGGCGCAGTGGACGAAAACGGGGCGGTCGGCGAAGGCATCCATGATTTGAGTAAAGGCGCGGAAGTCGTGGGGCGTGGGTGAGGAGAAATCCACGGGGAGGTGGACGTACGCGAGGCCGAGGCGGGTGACGAGGCTGCCTTCTTCGGGGATGGCGTTATCGGAGGTGGGCAAGGCGAGGTTGATGACGGCGCGGAAACCGGCGTCGCGGATGAGCGGGAGTTGCGCGGGAGTGGGCTGGCCGGAGGTTCCGAGGCGGTCGCCGATCTGCCGGAAGGCGCGGATGGCTTGAAGAGGCGTGGAATTTTCCATGGCGGGAAGATAATGGGGATTTGCGGGGATGAAAATAATTTTGGCGAGTGGAGAAATAGGCGGGAGGGCGCGACAGATTTTATAATTGCCCGGCCTTTCCTTTTTCGGAGGCTGGTGGTATATCCATGCTTGATGACGCGCATCCAAATTTTGTCCAAGTGTCCGAATGAATGATACTGCCGCGCAAAGTGCTCCCGGCCTGACGGTCGGCGCGCGTTGTTCAATCACGATTCACGATATCGCTTTTGGCGGGGATGGCGTGGGGCGATACGAGGATTTTGTGGTGTTTGTGCCGTTCGTGTTGATCGGCGAAAAGGTGGAGGTGGAGATCACGGAGGTGAAGAAGCGCTTCGCGCGCGCGCGATTGTTGGAGGTCTTAGCGGGATCGTTGGAGCGAGTGAAGCCGCCGTGCCGATATTTTGGCGATTGTGGCGGGTGCCAATATCAGCATGTGGACTACGCGGCGCAACTTCGCCTGAAGCACAAGCAGGTTTCTGATTTGTTCGAACGCATCGGTGGCTTTGACGCGGAAGTGGTGGCGCCGGTCGTGCCGTGCCCGCAACCTTATGGCTATCGCAATCGCATCATGATCCGCAGCCAGTGGGATAAATTTAAACAGGGGCTGAACATCGGCTACATTCGCACGGACAATCGGCTGGTCGTGGACATCGAGGAATGTTTGATCGCGGAGCCGGCGTTGAACGAACAGATTTTGCACGTGCGCGCGCATCCGCCGCCCAAGGGCGGAATCAAAGTGGTGTTGCGGGTAAACCCCGAAGGCTGGGAAGTGCCGCGTGATTCTTTTTTTCAAAATAATTTTTTTCTGCTGCCGGGATTGGTGGAGACGGTGCGCGGATTTTTGCGCGAGGGGAAAAACCGATTTCTGGTGGATACGTATTGCGGGGTGGGATTTTTCGGTATCGAATGCGCGGACCTGGTGGAATCGTTCATCGGTGTGGAACTGGATATTCAAGCCATCAAGGCCGCGAAGAACAACGCAGCGAAGCGCAATATTTTAAATGGCGAATTCCTGACGGGTCGCGCGGAACAAATGCTGCCGGAGTTACTCCAGCGTTTTCCCGCGGAAGCGACGACGGTTGTGCTTGATCCGCCGCGGACGGGTTTGTTGCCGGAAAGTTTGAAATTGCTGCGCCAAGTGCGGCCCGGGCAGGTCATTTATATTTCCTGCCATCCGGCGACGATGGCGCGGGACTTGAACGCTTTATGCTCCGACGGTGTCTTTAAGTTATTACACGTGATTCCGTTGGACATGTTTCCGCAGACTGCGCACGTCGAATGCGTGGCGGATTTGCGCCTGAATCCGGCCAACCCCGGCCCGGCGTGTCTTATTTAGACGACATTCTGGGCTTGCCAATCCAACCACCATGATTTCAACTCTGGCCTTCACATCGAAATGACAAACCAAACCGAAACTCGACAACCGCAGGGAAGATTTTTTGTCACCTCCAAATGGCCCTGGATTCTGGGCGCGGCGATGTTCGCCGTCTATTTACTGACACTCAATCATTGGGTGACGCCCCGAGGCCTGACGGAAATCGCGGACGTAGCTGGGTGGAGTTACGGTCATGATATTTACAGCCCGGTCACATTTATTGTGCTGTGTCCCTTCCGCTGGCTGCCTGCGCAAATCATACCGCCAGCGCTTAATCTTTTTTCCGCAATCCTCGCGGCGCTCATCCTGTGGCAACTCGCCCGCTCAGTTTCATTGCTTCCACATGATCGCACCGATGACCAGCGCCAGCGCGAGCAGAGTGAATATTCCATTTTGACCATCAGCACGGCCTGGGCGCCGCCGCTTTTCGCCGTGCTCGTATGCGGTTTCCAAATGACCTTTTGGGAACACGCCACGCAGGCGACCGGCGAGATGATTGACCTGTTCATGTTTAGTTATGTGATCCGCTGCCTTTTGGAATATCGCGTCACCCAGCGAGAATTCTGGCTCATAAAATTCGCACTGGTCTATGGGCTCGGCATGGCGAACAACGTCGCAATGGTCGCATTTTTTCCAGCGTTTCTGGCGGCGGTGATCTGGATAAAGGGGACAAGTGCTTTTAATCCCGGCTTCATGTCGCGGACTCTGTTATTCGGGCTTTTGGGTTTCTCTTTAATTTTTTTCCCCTCGATTTACACCAGCCTTTCGCAAACGCTTCATGCTGATTTTGGGGAGACCATGCGGACAATGTTCGCAAGCGACAAACGGTTTCTACTGCACTTCCCGCGCAGTGTGATTTTGCTGATGTCTCTTACGTCAATTTTACCTGTATTCGTAATCGGTATCCGATGGTCATCCTATTTCGGTGATAACAGTCCGGTGGGAATCCTTCTGGCCAAATCGGGGTTTCACGTTGTCCATGGCGTGTTCCTCATCGTCTGCCTTTGGGTCATGCTCGACTGCCCCATCAGTCCGCGCGTGCTCGGCTTCGGCCTGCCATTTCTCGCTCTTTATTATCTGACGGCCTTGAGCATCGGTTATTTTATCGGGTACTTCCTGTTAATTTTCGGCACAAAAATTCCACGATCGCGCCGTTCGTTGAATCCCTTGCTGCAATTCACCAATAATTGTGTACTGCTGGTCATGTGGGTAGCGATTCTCACCACTCCGGCTATCCTTATCTACCGTAATTTTTCTGTACTAAAGGAAGACAAAGTTCAATTCCATTGGTACCAGGACTATTTCAACCAAATTGATGGCTCGCTTCCGCCGTCGGGCGCAGTGGTGCTCAGTGATGACACGTTTCGGCTTTATTATTTGGAAGCGGCGGCTTCTCGCAGAGGCCAGAACTCCAGCCACCTGTTCGTTGACACTAAATCGCTTGTCACCTATCCCCGCTACCTTTCATTTCTAGCCGAACGGAATCCCAGCTATCAAATTTCCACCACCTGGACGAATATCCCTCCCCTTGCACCGTCAATTCTTGGCTCGATCCAAATACTCGACCACCTTTCTCAAGCTCACGAATTATATTATATCCATCCCAGCTTCGGTTATTTTTTCGAACATTTTTATCTGCAACCTCAGGGACCGGTTTATCGCTTAAAAGTGTATCCCGAAAATTCGTGGGACGCCCCGCCGATGACTCCAGCCCAAATCGCTGAAAACGAAACTTTCTGGCAGAAAACTTACGCGGACCTGCTGCCCCCGATAGCGGCAACCATGACCAATTTAACCGCAAAAATCCAGCCGGAATGGTGGGGTGATTTTCTTACTTTGGCCCACATCAGACCCGAACCCAACCGTTTCGCGTTGTTGCTCGGGTCTTACTATTCACGCGGCTTGAATACCTGGGGCGTGGAAATTGAGTGTGCCGGCAAGCTGGATGAAGCCGCTAAAAATTTCGATTGCGCGCTTGAAGTAAACCCTTTGAATGTTTGCGCCAAACTTAATCAACTGTTCAACAAGAGCCTCAAGGCCGGTGAGAAACAATCCATTCAACCGCCGAAAGACATTGAAGAACGGCTGGGCGGACGCAGAGGAGATCTGCTCAACGCCAACGGCCCGATTGACGAGCCGAATTTTCGCGTGGACTTCGCGAGCTTTCTCGCCGACGGCGGAAACTTTCGCCAGGCAGTCCAGCAGTTGGAACGCGCCAGCCAGGTAGCCCCGGATAACTTTCGTCCGCGGCTCGAATTGGCCCAGTTGCTGGTTTACATCCAAACTTACACGAATGGCTTATCTCATTTGCTGCCCTACGAACATGGCTTTGACGAAGCGCTGCAATATACGGACGATATTCTCAAAGTTGCTCCCACCCAGCCGATCGCGCTTTTCCTGAAAGGTGTCGCGCTCATCCAGCTTCAGCAGTATGACAATGCCATCGTGCCCCTGAGTAAACTGCTCACCACAGAAACTAATAATTACGCCGCCCGCCTTAACCGCGCGATCGCCTATTATAAAATAAATAATTTGGACGCCGCCAAAGCCGATTACACCGTTATCACCAAGGTTTCTCCCAAGGCCTATCAGGTTTATTACGGCCTCGGAGAAATCGCCTACCAGCAAAAGGACAAGGCCGGCGCCATCAAAAATTACGAGCTTTACCTGAGCAACGCTCCGACGAACACCACTGAATCCGCATCAGTCGCTGAGCGCTTGAAAGAATTGAAATCCAGCGCGCCCTGACGCATGCGCGTCACGCACGTCATCACCCGGCTCATCGTTGGCGGCGCGCAGGAAAATACCATCGCCTCCGTCCTTGGGCTTCGCGAAAAACCAGGCATGGATGTGCGCCTTATCTCCGGCGCGGACACCGGCCCGGAAGGTTCACTCGCCTCCGCCTTTGACCGCATACCTTCCGCGCTAACTTTCGTGCCCGAATTAGTGCGGCCGGTTCATCCGGTGAAGGATTTGCAGGCGCTGGGCAAGCTGGCAAAAATATTTCGCGAACAGCGTCCCGATATTGTCCACACGCACAGCGGCAAGGCGGGAGTGCTGGGCCGCCTCGCGGCGCATCGGGCCGGTGTCCCCGTTATCATCCACACCATTCACGGGCCGTCGTTCGGCGCGTTTCAATCCGCGCTGGCGAATCTTATTTTTCTCGAAGCCGAACGGCGCGCTGGAAAAATCACCACCCATTTTGTCACGGTCGCGGATGCGATGACTCGGCAATACCTGGCGGCAGGCATCGGCCGGCCGGAACAATATACGAAAATTTTTAGCGGCTTTCCGCTCTCGCCTTTTTTGTCGGCTGACAACGATCCGAAATTGCGCGCCCGCTACGGCCTTACGCCAAAAAATATCGTCATCGGAAAAATCGCGCGCCTGTTCAAGTTGAAAGGCCACGACGATCTGTTCCGCATCGCTCCTGAACTCGTCCGCGCGCATCCGCAAGTTCGTTTCCTGCTGGTTGGCGATGGTTCCTGGCGCATGCATTTTGAACAACAGGCCCGCGCCCTGGGCCTCGAAAAACATTTTATTTTCACCGGCCTTGTGCCGCCCGCCGAAGTGCCGCGACTGGTGGGTATCATGGACATCGTTGTGCATTTATCCTTGCGCGAAGGACTCGCTCGCGCATTGCCGCAGGCGCTTGCCGCGGGCAAACCCATAGTCGCTTACGATTGCGACGGCGCGCGCGAAGTATGCCGCGATAACGAAACCGGATTTCTCGTTCGCCCCGGTGATTTGACCACGTTGCGCGAACGACTGGGAAGGCTCGTGGCCGACGCCGCGTTGCGCGAAAAATTCGGACGCTGTGGCCAGGAATTTGTTCGCGAACACTTTCCTGTGGAAAAGATGGTGGACGATTTATTCGCGCTTTACTTGAAGCTGTCCCCTGCGCGTAAATAAAGGAACGTGATTTTTCCTTTCAATGTTTATCTTGCTGCGCTGGTGGCCGCGTTCGCCGTATCGCTGCTGGCGCTGCCCGGATGCCGCGCGTTGTGCCGCCGCATTGGGCTGTTGGATGATCCCGGCCATCGCAAAATTCACGCCACGCCCATTCCTCTCGCCGGCGGGTTCGCGGTGCTCATCGGCATGGTAATTCCGCTTCTGCTCGGCGCAGCGATGGTGCATTGGAATTTGCCCAAACTGCATCACGGCGATGGACTGCTGGAACATGGTCTTGTCAAACGAGGCTGGGAATTGATCGCCATCATCATTGGAGCATTTATCATCGTCCTCACCGGCGGACTCGACGATAAATACGAACTGCGTCCCGCCGTAAAGTTTGCCGGCCAATTTTTCGCCGCAGTTCTAATCGCAAAAGCGAACGTCCGCATCACTCTGTTCGTTCACAGCGATATTTTCAGTTACGCCATCACCATTCTTTGGATTCTCACCGTGATCAATGCCTTCAATTTCATGGACAACATGAACGGCCTCTGCGCGGGACTGGGTGCGATCAGCGCCTGGACTTTCGCATTGATCGCCGGGATGGATGGTCAATATCTCGTGACGATTCTCGCGCTCCTGACGAGCGGGGCATTGCTCGGATTTCTGCCCTACAATTTTCCGCGCGCCAGCGCGTTTCTCGGCGATACCGGCAGCCATCTCGTCGGTTACCTCCTCGCGGTCATGGCCATCCTTCCGCATTTTTACACCGCGCAACATCCGCGTCATTTCACGGTGCTCATTCCCCTGCTCATCCTTGCCGTGCCGCTGGGCGATCTCGTGTGGGTGGTGATTTTGCGCTGGCGCATCGGCCAGCCCTTTTATCAGGGCGACAACAATCATCTGTCGCATCGCCTGGTAAAACGCGGCTGGAGCAAACCCAACGCCGTGCTCATTATCTGGCTGCTTGCCGCTGTCTGCGGCGGAGTGGCCGTCGCGCTAATGCTTGTTCCCGGATAATTCCGCCGGTGGCTGCGTTTGCGCGCCTTTGGTCGCGATGGCTTCAGACAAAAGCCCCAGCGCCTCCGCGCGCAAGACCGCGCCCACCAGCCGGTTTTCCGTTCGCGAATTGACCACGGGAATATTTCGCAATTCACTCGAGAGTAGCACCGGCAGCGTATCGAGCAATAATTGATCGGGCGTGATCGTGAGCGGCGGCGGGCGCATCACGTCGTAGGCGATGACTGCG
This sequence comes from Verrucomicrobiia bacterium, assembly GCA_036268055.1. Lineage (NCBI taxonomy): Bacteria > Pseudomonadati > Verrucomicrobiota > Verrucomicrobiia > Verrucomicrobiia bacterium. Next base: position 24,669 of record DATAUW010000041.1, read on the forward strand.
CTCATTTCCTCACCTGCCGAGAGATATTCTTTTAAGTCTTGCAACGCGACGACGCCAATCAATTTATAGCCGCTGTCCACCACGGGCAAAAAATTATTCGGGCTGGTAAGAAAACGCTCGCCGATCTGTTGCAGGGTGGCCGTCTCGCGAATTGGCGGCACCGGCGTGTGCATGAGGTCGGCCACGGTTTGCTCTGTTGCCGAACCGGGCCGAAGATTTTCCCGGTCCATGAGCAAGCCTTTTTTGCGTAACGGCGCCGTGTAAATCGAATCTGTGTGAATGCGCCGCGCGACCAAAGTTGAAATCACGCATGCCAGCATCAACGGCGGCATCACTGAATAGTTCAATGAAATTTCAAACACCATGATCATCGCCAGCAATGGTGAACGCGTGGTGGCCGCAAGCATGCTGCCCATGCCCACCAATGCGAATGCGCCCGTCGGCAGTTCGCTTCCCAGTCCCAGCCGATGCAACGCCGTGCCGGTGATCGAGCCTACTGCCGCGCCGAGAAACAATGTTGGTGTGAAGACACCGCCCACCGCGCCTGAACCCACCGCCGCGAGTGTTGCGAGCAATTTGGCAAAATACAGCGCCAGCAAACCGATCAGCGGATACGCGTATTCCAAAAATCGCTCGTGCAATATTTTATTGGTGACGCCGTAACCGTTGCCCCACACATCGGGATAACCGAGTGTGATCAATCCCACGATTAATCCGCCAATCATCAACCGCACATAAATCGGCACCGGAATTTTTTTGAACCCGGCTTGTGACCAATCGAGCATGCGCAGAAAAACCGCGCCCATGATTCCAGTGAGCGCGCCCAGCACCAGGAACCACGGCAGCTTGGTCAGGCTGTTGAAATCGAACGGCGGCACGTCGTACCACGGTTGCAATCCAAAAAAGCTTCGCGAAACCATCGCCGCGATGACCGAGGAAAACACCAGCGGCGCGAACAGGCTCATCGAAAAATTTCCCAGCACAATCAGCGACGCAAAAACCGCGCCCGTGATCGGCGCATTGTACGCCGCCGCGATTCCCGACGCCGCGCCGCACGCCGTCAGCAGGCGCAGGCGATACGGTTGCCAATGCGCAAACTGTCCCCACTTCGACGCAAACGTCGCGGAAAGCTGCGTGATCGCGCCTTCGCGTCCGATGGATGCGCCGCTACCGATGCTGATCAGTGAGGAGATGGCCTGCACAATGCCCGTGCGCGCGGGCAGCCGACCATCGCTCGTCGTCACCACTTCAAGAATATTGGTTGAGCCTTGCTTGCCCACGAGTCGCAAGCCCCAATACAACACCACTCCTGCGACCAATCCGCCAATCATCGGAACCAGCAATCGGATTGGATAACTGCTGCTCGCGGCGAGTTCGACCGGATCGCCCGTGCGCTGAAGAAAAAGCAACTGCGAGAGATCAATGCATTTGTGAAAAACCAGATTGACCAGTCCGCCGATCACGCCCACGCCGCCGGCGAGCACCAAATGAAATGCCTCCTCGCTGAAGCGCAATTTTTCGCGGATGCGCAAGGCACGCTGCCAATGCTTGCGGGCCAGCGCCCGGAGCGTCGTGATCAACTGCTCGATTTTACCCTTGCCAGCCTGCACTGGTTTAATATGCCCGCAGTTGATTCCTTTTACGAGTCGCGATTTCATTTGCCTCGCGATGGCCAACACCGCCGCCTTGCAAATCGCCGCCTCGTCAGCCAAAGTAGCGGGAATGGATAAGCGTTTTTACATCACGACTGCGATTGATTACGTCAATGGCGAACCGCACCTCGGCCATGCGTACGAGAAAATTGTGTCGGACGTCATCGCGCGGTCACAGCGCAGTTTCGGGCAGGATGTTTTTTTTCTTACTGGTCTGGATGAACACGGGCAAAAAGTTCAGCAAGCCGCGCTGGCGCAAGGAAAGAGTCCTCAGGCTTACTGCGACGAACTGTTTAGCATTTGGAAAAATTTTCCAACCAAACTGGAATTGACGAATGATGATTTCGTCCGCACCACCGAGCCGCGCCACAAAAAATTTGTCCAAGCGATCCTGTCCAAACTCAACGAGCGCGGACATTTTTATAAGGCCGCCTATAAAGGTTATTATTCAACGAAGGAAGAAACTTTTTTGACGGAGAAAGACCGTTTGCCCGATGGCTCGTTTCCCGCGAATTACGGCCAGGTAACCGAGTTGCTCGAAGAGAATTATTATTTCAAACTCAAAGACCAGCAAGCGTGGCTCATTGAATATATCGAATCGAACCCGAATTTTATCCAGCCGGATTATCGCCGCAATGAAGTGCTTGGCTTCCTCAAAAATAATGCGCTCGAAGACCTCTGCATCTCCCGGCCAGTGAATCGCCTGAACTGGGGCATCCCCATTCCGTTCGATGCCAATTTCGTCACCTACGTGTGGTTCGACGCACTGGTGAATTATATCAGCGTTGCCGCCGCGCAGGGTGATCCGCTCGTGAATGCCGCCGCCGGAACTGTTTCCGAATCGCCGAATGCCGCTCAACTCTGGCCCGCCGATATTCACGTCATCGGCAAAGACATTTTGAAATTTCACGCCGTCTATTGGCCGATCATGCTCAAAGCGATGGGCCTTCCCTTACCTAAGCAAATTCTCACGCACGGCTGGTGGCAAAAAGATGGCGAGAAAATAAGCAAGAGCACCGGCAACGTCGTAGATCCCATCGCCGTGATTGACGAATGGGGGCTGGATGCGTTTCGTTTTTATCTGGTGCGCGAATTGGCGATCGGCCCCGATGGAAATTGGACCGATGCCGGTTTTCAAGCGCGTTATCAGGCCGAGCTTGCCAACGGCCTCGGCAATCTCGTGAACCGTTCGCTTTCGATGCTCAAGCGTTATCGCAATGGCGTCGTTCCCCAGCGTTCTGATGAACTCAGCGCCGAAGCCGCCAAAATCATCGCTGAAACTCGCGCGCATCTGGAACAAAATCAATTGCAAGCCGCGCTCGTTTCGATCTGGTCGCTGGTCAACCGCGCCAATCAATACGTGGACCAGACTGCGCCGTTCAAACTGGCGAAAGATCCTTCGCGCGCGCAACGGCTCGACGAGGTGCTCTACAATCTCGCGGAAAGTTGCCGCATCCTCGCGGTGCTGCTCTGGCCGTTTTTGCCGGGAACGTCCTCGAAAATTTATGCGCAACTGGGCTTGAGCGGCGCGCCGGAAAAATTTTCCGCGGCGGCCTGGGGCGGACTTCCCGCCGGCCACGCTATCGGCGAACCCGCGGCGCTATTCCCGCGCAAAGACAAGCCGCCGGCCTAACCAACATGGACTGGATGGGCACGCAAGGAAGCGATACCATGAAACCGCAGTTGCGCCGCAAGATTGCTTTTGGGCTGCGAGGATTTCTGTCGCTATTCCTCCTCGCGCAAGCCGCCCGCGCGCAGGTTCTCGCGTTACCGCCTCGCCCGGCCGATGCGCTCACCGGAAGCGTGTTTGCGCAGAGTCTCACCAATCTTGCCCGGCCAGAGCGCGAGGAAAAAATTTACCAGCAGATCGCGCTGGGAAACGTGCCCGATTTTCTACGGCTGCTTTGCCCGGTTCAGGTTGAGATGAGCGAAAACGGAAAAACCAACTCGGCGATTTTTTATGTGACGCCGGACTACCTCGCCGTGGGTTGTGATACGAATTATTTTTTTACACCACTTACGCCCATCACGGCCCAGCGAGTTGCCGACCTGGCCCATTGCTCGCTGCCCACCCGTAAAATGGTGGACATGATTTACTCCAACGCGGTGGTCAAGCTTGCGCCGTTCCCAATTCTGCCGAATGCAGCGATGACGACCGTTCCCATTTTCATCGAGCATAATTATGCAATCGCGAATCAGCGTGAGGCTTCTCTGCCGGAACATCCGCTCGGCGCGTTGGTTGCGGGCGACAAAAAGGACGTAGTCATTTCGGCAAAACTTGCCGGCACATCCGGCAAGGTCGCCATCTACGGCTGGCATAAGCTGGACGGCCACGCGATCCAGCCATTATATCTTGGCCACACGGAAACCTGGGCCGATTACAGTCACGGAATTCGGCTCGTCCAAATGGAGATGACCGTAAATGGCAAGCAAACAACTGTCGCAACAACGCTCGCGGACCCGGCTTTATGCGAATTGTTGAGCGACGAAGGCCCGATCGGCACACCGCGCTATCCGACAACCTTCAAGCCGGTTCCCGTCGTTGCCAGCGCCACCGGAAGCGACACCAACCATGAAGCCAAATAAATCTCGCGATATATTTTGGCCTGGCATCCTGTGGTTGAGTCTGTTCGCTTTTTTTCTGAGCGGCTGCCAGAGTGCGCCGGTGATGCGAGCAGTCACCCTGCCCGGCTTTCAACCCGCGCCGTTTGATGAGCAGACGATTTCCTACGTGTTTGAGCCGGAGACGAAAGTTTATATTGATGCGCCACAACATTTCCCCGCGAACCGCAAAGTGAAATTGATTTTTTACGCGCTGCCCAACGGCAACACGACGGAACAGACCATCGGCAAACTCACCGGCACAAACGACGATGGACATTTCGACATTCAACACATCGGGGCGCAAACGCGATTCCTCCGGCGAGTCTATTCCAACGAGGCCATCGTTGTCGTTTATCTCGAATCGAATCAGCGAAGCTGGCCTGCGTGGCGCAAAAAACATGCGCTGCAACCCAACCTGGTTTTGCAACTCGTGGATGAAGTCAAAAAACGCTTCAGCAATTTCAATGTGCGGGTGACCTTGAGCGCTCACAGCGGTGGCGGCAGCGAAATCTTTGGCTTCATCAACGCTGAACAACACATCCCCGACGACGTCGAACGCATCGCTTTTCTGGACGCCAATTATGCCTACAACGAGTCGTTGCATCACAAAGAGAAATTGATCGAGTGGTTGCGCGATTCAAACCGCCATTATCTAAGCGTGCTGGCGTACAACGACGCGGTCGCGCTGCTCAATGGGACTAATTTTGTCTCCGCCACCGGCGGGACGTGGGGTCGCACCCACGCGATGTTGAAGGATTTAGGCAGTGAATTGAAATTTACTTCCCAAACCAATGCCGCGACTGGAATTGAAACCTATGCCGCATTGAACGGCCGCGTGGAATTTCTGCTCAAGGAAAATCCTGATCAAAAAATCTTTCACACCGTGCAAGTCGAGCGCAACGGTTTCATTCAAAGCCTGCTTTCCGGCACGCCGCATGAAGGCCAGGACTACATTTATTTCGGAGATCGCGCTTACACCAACTGGATCGCAACCAACTAACTCATACCATCATGAACCAGCAATCCCTGTTTAAAAAAATAAAGGCCGCCGCGTTGTTTGCGTTCCTGGCAGGCGCGCTTGCGTCGGCGCACGCCGCGGACGTTTTCTTTTCCGACGGTTTTGAAAATTACACTCTCGGTCCGCTGGATGCCGACCTCGCGGTGAGTTCGGGTGGCGTGAATAATTTCACCAATGGCGCTCCCTACGTGCGCGGCGCTTTTTTCAATCCGTGGTGGGGCAGCGAGCCACCGAACTTGATCGTGGTGGGCGCGGAGAATGGCGTGACGCCGCACAGCGGGAGCCAGATGGTTCGCGGCGCTTCCACTAATTTTATGACCGTTAGCCAGGACTTGTATAATATTGCCTACCGCGAAAATCTCGGCACGCCTTTCCGGGGAAACCTGGTGCTCGATTGGTGGTTCTACGACCCCATCGGCGCAGGCACGGGTGCGGTCAATTATCAGGATTCGATCTCACTGGTTTACTATCCCGATTTGCCAACGAACGCCGATTACACAGATCCATTCTTTTTCGGCGCGGGAGGCGCGAGTCAATTTGCGCTGGGCGCCGCCAAAGACCAAAATGGAGGTTTCAACCCAGCCAAATACCAGGCGGAAGTCGCCACCGGCAGCGGCTACGATGGCACCGGTCCCGGCCTCGGCTGGTTCAACACAGCCACGACGCGCAGCGTGGGCTGGCACCATGCGCGCATCACGATTTCCGCCGTCCTGCCGACGGGCGGTGCGTTTGTTTTCTTTTATATTGATGATCTTTCCCATGCGACGATGAGCACCAGCGCTCCAGTGGGCGTGGGTGTAAACGCGATTCAAATGGATGCGGGTTTCGGCACTACCACCGGTTACTATGATGATGTTACTTTTGACCTCTCGCAACACGCGCAATTAACCATGACAAGGTCGAAGACAAATATTGTCCTTCGCTGGCCGGCGGGTTGGGTGCTCCAAAGCGCAGCGAACGCGGTGGACACGAATTTTACCGACGTGCCGAGCGCTGCTAGTCCCTACACCAACAATTATTCCGTCGTCACGCACTTATACCGGTTGCGTTCGGCGAACCCTTGAACGATTTTGAAATCGTATCGCGCGGCTGAATTCCCGCTTGCACTGGGGGCCGCTGCTCGTTATTCCTTTCCGGCTAAATATGAATTATAAGATTTCACATCGCGCCGCGTCGCTCACGGCGTCGCTCACGCTGGCGATTGATGCCAAGGCCAAACAAATGAAGGCCGAGGGCGTGGACGTGGTCGGCTTTGGCGCCGGCGAACCGGATTTTGACACTCCGCAGCATATCAAGGATGCGTGTGCGAAAGCGCTCGCGGATGGTTTCACCAAATACACTCCGGCGGCGGGCATACCCGAATTGCGCCAGGCGGTCGCGGACAAATTCAAGCGCGATAACGGCCTCACGTATAAGCCATCGCAAGTGATCATTTCCTGCGGCGGCAAACATTCCTGTTACAACGTCATCCTCGCCACCTGCGAAGAAGGCGATGAGGTCATCATCCCCGCGCCGTATTGGCTGAGTTATCCCGAAATGGTGAAGCTCGCGGGAGCCATGCCGGTGATCATCGAGACGAGCGACCAGACGGAATTCAAAGTCACGCCGGCGCAACTGCGCGCGGCGATCACTCCGCGGACGCGTCTCTTCGTGCTGAACACGCCGAGCAATCCGACGGGCTCCCTCTACACGCGCGATGAGATCAAGGCGCTCGGAGATATCTGTGTCGAAAAAGGCGTGCTCATCATGAGCGACGAGATTTATGAGAAGCTCGTTTATGACGGCGCGGAACACGTGAGCGTGGCGAGCTTTTCGCAGGCGCATTATGAACACACGATCGTCGTGCACGGATTTGCGAAGGCGTGGTCCATGACGGGTTGGCGTCTTGGTTTTCTTGCGGCGCCGGAACCCATCGCCAAGGCGATTGACGCGATTCAAGGTCATAGCACGAGCAATCCGACTTCATTCGCGCAGAAGGGCGGCGTCGCGGCGTTGAACGGCTCGCAGGAGCATTTGAAACTGTGGCTGGCAGAGTTTGACAAGCGCCGCACCTACGCGCACAAGCGTTTCAACAGCATGCCGGGGATCACTTGCGTCAATGCAAAGGGCGCGTTCTATTTGTTTCCAAACATCTCGAAGCTCGGACTCAAGTCCACGGACTTCTGCGCGAAATTGTTGGAGCAGGAAAAAGTCGCGGCGGTTCCGGGAATTGCCTTCGGCGCGGATGATTACTTGCGCATCAGCTATGCGACGAGCATGGCGAATATCGAAAAAGGGTTGGACCGCATCGAGAAATTTGCCAAAGCGCTGGCGAAGTAAATTAAGTTCTGGTTCTCGTGATAACGTGGTGGAAAAACGAAACTGTTAAAACAGTTTCGCCTCTTCTCTTGCATTATACCCCCCCCAGCTAAAGCTGGGGGTTAATGAGAAACGGTGGAAAGTTTGAATGCCTTAGACGGCCAATTCCAATATCTTCGCGACGGCTTCTTCGACTTTCACTGGCGTTAGTGCACCGCCGCGGAGCTTCAATTCCACTTCGCCTTTGGCGAGAGATTTTTCGCCGATGCCGAGACGGATGGGAAAGCCGACGAGTTCGGAATCTTTAAACTTCACACCGGGACGTTCATCGCGGTCATCAAGAATTACGTCCACGCCTTTCGCGGTAAGCTCAGCATAAATCTTTTCAGCGAGCGTCATCACCGGACCGCCAGCGGCGACGCTCAGCGGCGTGATACATACACGATACGGCGCGACACTCAACGGCCAGATAATCCCGTCCTTGTCGTTCGATTGCTCAATGACCGCCTGCAACGTGCGGGTGACGCCGATGCCGTAACAACCCATCACGGCGGGTTGTTGTTTGCCGGCCTCGTCGAGGAACAATGCTTCGAGTTTCTCGCTGTATTTGGTGCCGAGCTTGAAAACGTGCCCAACTTCAATAGCCCGGCGAATTTTCAGCGGTTGTCCCGAGACGGTGCATAATTCACCGACCTGCACGGTACGCAAGTCAGCCCATTCGGTGGCCTTGATATCGCGGTCAATCGTAATGTTGCGAAGATGGAAACCATCTTCATTCGCGCCAGTCGTCATGCCGGATGCGCCACGAAGGACTTCATCGGCGATGATCCGCTGGCCGCTCACATTGACCGCGCCCAAACTGCCGGGATGCGCGCCGAGCGCGGCGAAGATTTCCTCGGGCGTCGCTGGACGAAATTGCGCGGTGCCGAGATGCGCGACAAACTTGGCTTCGTTCAACTGATCGTCGCCGCGCATGAGCGCGATGACCAATTTGCTTTCGACCATATAAATAAGCGTCTTGATTTGCGCGTGCGCGGCGACGTTGTGCGGCGCGGCAGCGAGCGCTTCGATGGTGAGGACCCCGGGCGTGGCAAATTTTTCGGGAGCGGCAGCGGCGGGAGTTTTGGGCGTCGCAGTCAACGGTCCCTGGCTGGTGGCTTTTTCAAGGTTCGCGGCGTATTTGCCGGACTCGCAATAAACCACTTCATTCTCGCCTGTCTCGGCGGGAACCATGAATTCGTGGGAGAATTTTCCGCCCATCACGCCGGTGTCAGCCTCAACCGCAATGGCCTTCAACCCGCAGCGTTGGAAGATGCGTGTGTAAGCGTCGTACATCTTTTGGTAGCTAAGTTGCGCGAGTTCGTCGGTGGCGTCGAAGCTGTAGGCGTCCTTCATGATGAACTCCTTCGCGCGCATCAAACCGAAACGCGGACGCACCTCGTCGCGAAACTTTGTCTGAATCTGATAAAAATTTTTCGGCAACTGGCGATACGAATTGATTTCTCCGGCGACGAGCGTCGTGATGACTTCCTCGTGCGTCGGCCCGAGAATCCATTCGCGCTTGTCGTGGTCGCGCGCCTTGAAAAGAACGGCGCTTGCGGTTTCGTAACGGCCGCTTTTGCGCCAGATTTCGGGCGGCTGCAACGCGGGCATCAGCAATTCCAACGCGCCGGCACGATTCATTTCTTCGCGGACGATTTGCTCGACTTTGCGCAAGGCCCGCAAACCGAGCGGCATGAAAGTGTAGAGGCCCGCCGTGAGTTTGCGCACCAATCCGGCGCGCAACAGAAGCTTGTGCGACGTGATCTCCGCCTCGGCAGGAGTTTCTTTGAGTGTCGGAATGAGGGTCTGGGTCCAGCGCATATTAAATGTTCAATGTTCGGTTTAAATCGAGGGGTTACGATAGTGAAGGGAACGCCGCGCGACAAGCCTTGTTGAAGCCGAGGTTGAACCGCGGAGACGCGGAAGCGCGGAGGTTGAAACTAAAAGGAGAAATTTGAGAAACCGGCGGTGAATTAGTTGTGAATAAGTTTCGGTTGATAACCACCGTGAAAGTGCTAAATAAAAAAGCAGCAGAGCAATGAGTCTGTAGTCCAAATACCGGGTTTGAGAACTTCGTCCGGGGCCAGGACTTGCCGCAAGGCAAAATTCCCGTTCGCGGGACGGCCTATCTCGTTAGACCATTGCTTTGCGCTTTTTTTTTTACCGATTCGATTTGCCCAAATTCCTTCCTTTTTCTCAAGCCGTTTGACCTGCGCACGAACGCGGAATAGTTTGTCCTCATGCAATTAGATGAAGTGCAGAAGGCGGCGCAGGAGCAATTTGCCAAACAGAGCCATCGTTACGGCCAGGGCCACATTTTGGAAAATGTGGAGGACGTGCGAAAAGCCGTCACCGAAATTTCACTGCCAGCCAGGGCTCGGGTGCTGGACGTCGCCACTGGCGGCGGCCACACGGGAATTTTTCTCGCGAGTCTTGGGCATGACGTGACGCTCGCGGACATTGCCCAGCCCATGCTGGATCGCGCTGCCAAGGCGGCGACCGAACGGGGATTCAATGTCGGCACGCAGTTGCATGCCGCGGAAAAATTTCCCAATGCCGATGGCGAATTCGATCTGGTCACTTGCCGGGTCGCGGCGCATCACTTTAGTTCGCCGGAAGATTTCATTCGCGAGACGGCGCGCGTGTTGAAACGAGGCGGTTATTTTTTATTGATTGATGGTTCGGTGGCGGATGACGAAGCGGAAGCCGAGGAATGGCTGCATGCGGTGGAGAAATTTCGCGATCCGAGTCATCACCGATTTTTGACGCCGCGCGCGTGGAGCAAAATATGCGAAGCAAAGGGCCTCACGATTCAAAGCGTGGCGATGAATCCGTTCAAGCAGCCGGATTTGAATTGGTATTTTGAAACGGCGGCGACTTCGCCGAGAAATCGCGAACGCGTTTTGGAGTTGATCACGAACGCGCCCGAGTCCGCGCGAAGACTTTTTCGCCTCGGTGGGGAGGACGGAAAAATTGTCTGGTGGTGGCAGCGCTTGACGTTAATTGCGCGAAAAAATTAATCCACGTTTAGAACCACGACCAACTTTGCGGGGAGCGTGACGTCGAAAATTTTCCCCCTTTTACTTTGCGAGTTTTAGATTACTTTGGCGGCGTGACGATTCGGGAACAAATGATTGATCTCGCCAAAAAGGCGAAGGCGGCGTCGCGTGAACTGGCCAAACTCACGACCGCCGAGAAGAATGCCTGCCTGCTCGCGATGGCGGACGCCCTAATTGCGGGCACGGATACCATCCAGGCTGCCAATGCCAAAGACATGGCTGGTGGCACGGAGGGCGGTCTTTCCTCGGCGATGCTGGATCGTCTCAAGCTGGATGACAAACGCATCGCGGGAATGGCGAAAGGCTTGCGCGAAGTCGCGGCGCTGCCCGATCCGGTGGGGCGCATCCTCGACAGCCGCACGCGGCCCAACGGGCTCAAGCTGCAAAAAATTTCCACGCCCATCGGTGTCGTCGTGATCATTTACGAATCACGGCCCAACGTGACCGCCGATGCCGCGAGCCTTTGCTTTAAATCCGGCAACGCGACCATTTTGCGCGGCGGCAAGGAAGCGATTCATTCCAACCAGGCCATCGCGCAGGTGATGTTGAGCGCGGCGAAAAAACAATTTCTTAATTTTCCCGTGGACGCCATCCAGGTTGTGCAGACGACCGAGCGCGAGGCGATCAAGGAATTGCTTTCGCTCACGCAATACGTTGATCTTTGCATGCCGCGCGGTGGCGAGGGATTGATTCGCGCGGTTGCGGAAAATTCCAAGGTGCCGGTCATCAAACATTACAAGGGCGTGTGCCATATCTATGTGGATGGCGAGGCGGATTTCAAAATGGCCGAGGAGATCACGATGAACGCGAAGGTGCAGCGGCCCGCTGTTTGCAATGCCGCGGAAACTTTGCTCGTGGACCGAAAAATCGCGCCGACGTTTTTGCCGTTGGTTGCGGCAAAACTGGTCGAGAGCAAAGTGGAGTTGCGCGCGGATGAGGAGAGCGAGCGCTTGATCGCCGAGGCCGCGCCGCATTTTAAATCCGCGCCCAATTTAAAGCGCGCGAGTGATGAGGATTTTTTCACCGAGTATAACGATTATGTTTTGAATGTGCGCGTGGTGGATGGCGTGAACCAGGCGATTGAGCATATCAATCATTATGGCTCAGCGCATTCAGACAGCATCGTGACCCGCGATGAAAAGCATGCGAAGCAATTTCTCGCCGAGGTGGATTCGGCCACGGTGTATTGGAACGCCTCGACGCGTTTCACCGACGGCGGCGAATTCGGCATGGGCGCGGAGATAGGCATCAGCACCGATAAAATCGGCGCGCGCGGGCCGATGGGTTTGGAGGAATTGACGACTTACAAGTGGGTAGGAATTGGGACGGGGCAGTTGCGCGGTTGAAAAAATTCAGAAGGAAATATTTGTGACCACAGCCATCACGCCGGTTCCCGAGACGGATTCTGATCGCGCGAATTTTGTCCGCAGCAATCTGCCGAAAGAAGGACTTTTTTCCGGGCACGACTGGCGCGTGTCCCCTGCCCCGCTGCATCTCGGCACAGAGATGGCCAAAGACCTGGCGACGCTCGGTCGCGTGTTGCTGCAATTCAACAAGGCGGTGAACCGGCTTTATCGCTTGAGTATCGAAGGAAAGCAACCCGCGTGGGTCGCGGCGTGGCTCGATCAGGGCAAACCGGCGGAGTTGATCGAATTGCAACGCGATTCGGTGATGAAGAACGAATGGCCGCGCGTGATCCGGCCGGATCTTTTGATCACGGAACATGGACTGAGCGTGACCGAGTTGGACAGCGTGCCCGGAGGCATCGGCCTGACTGCGTGGCTGAACCAGACGTATTCGCAAATGGGATTTTCGGTGCTCGGCGGTGCGCGCGGAATGTTGGATGGATTCGCCAGTATTTTTGGCGACGCGCCGAAAGTGGACATCGTGGTTTCCGAGGAAGCGAAAACTTATGCGCCCGAGATGGCGTGGGTCGCCGCGCAGCTGGGCGAAGAACGCTTCAAAGTGCGCGATGCTAATTTTACCGATTTCAGCGACGGAAACGCGGCGTATCGGTTTTTTGAGTTGTTCGACGTGCCGAACGTGGCGAACGCGCATGAGCTTTTCAGTCGCGCTCGCAACAAACAACTTCGCCTGACGCCGCCGCCAAAAACTATTTTCGAAGAGAAATTACTTTTCGCGCTTTTGTGGAATCGCAACCTGCGGGATTTTTGGCGGCAGGAATTGGGCGAAGGTTTTTTTGCGCGCATGCTCAAGCTCGTGCCGTATAGCTGGCTGGTGGATTCCTCGCCGCTGCCGCCGCACGGGGCGATTCCTGAATTGAATCTTACGGATTGGAACCAGCTCAAGACCCTTTCGCAGCGCGAACGCGAATTGATTTTGAAAGTGTCGGGCTTTTCACCGAAGGCATGGGGCGCGCGGGGGGTTTATTTGGGGAACGATCTTTCGCACGCCGAATGGTCGGCGGCGGTGGACGAGGCGCTGCAAAGTTTTCCAACGTCGCCATATATATTACAGCGTTACCAAAAACCGAGCCTGGTGGATTTTCAATGGTTCGATTTTGCGAAACAGGAAATCGTGAAGATGCCGGGCCGCGTGCGGCTATGTCCCTATTATTTTGTTTCAGGCGATGGCGATGCCGCTCGCGCCAATCTCGGCGGCGTGCTAGCAACGGTTTGCCTCGCCGACAAAAAAATCATTCACGGCATGACCGAGGCGGTGTTTGCGCCGGGCGCGGAATAATAATGAGTCCGAGCATCCAACGCCAAAAGGTCTTGAAAACGGTCAATACGGTGGGATAGTTTTGCCATGAGTGCGACCATTGTGAGGAAGAAAAACCAGACCACCCTGCCAGCGGACGTGCTGGCCGCCGCCAACATCCAAGCGCGGGACCAGGTAGAATGGCGTTTTGAGGACGGCGAGATTCGCGGGGTCAAGCTCATCCCGAAAAAAAATGAAGCCCCGCGCCTCACGGTGGTCAAGCGGAAAGGACGCCACATGTTGTCCGGCAAATTAAGCCGCGAGCAAATTCTAGCGGCTATTCGAGCCGATCGTGAAGGTAAATGAAAGCCTATTGGGATTCGTCGGCACTGATAACCGCCGTCAGAGATGATGCCACCAGAGATCGTCTCCAGTTTGAACGAGGTTTTTCGAGGCGGCACGCGCTGGCGGAAATGTTTTCGGCGCTCACGGGCAAGGCTCATCTCAAGTTGGACGCCTCCAAAGCGGCGCTATTGGTTAAGGAAATTGCCGCCGATCTGGACTTCATTGACCTTTCCACGGCTGATATTCTTCGAGCAATGGCGGATGCGCAGAGGCTGGGTGTTCGCGGGGGAGGAATTCATGATTTGCTTCATGCCCGGGCGGCGCTGAAATCCGGCGCTGCAGAATTTCTCACAATGGACAAAAACGATTTTTTACATCTGGTGCCAGGGATGTCCATCAAGCAGGTTTAGTGGATAGATATTTATGGACGCTTTCAGAATAATTTCTGAGAAGCATTAATGCGTGGAAACTGCCAGCGAGAGCGTACGAACGGTGTATAATAGGTCCGCCGCTTGGCTTGAAGTTCGATAAAATTATTTTTTTAGAGAAAGACCTTGCATCGGCGGTGGATTGAAGTAACTTGTCCTACCTTGATCGCGGGGTGGAGCAGCCCGGTAGCTCGTCAGGCTCATAACCTGAAGGCCGTAGGTTCAAATCCTACCCCCGCAACCAATTTCTTCCTTACCCCCGCCTGTTGCCCAAAGAACCTGCAACAGCAATTCTCGACAAACTGGATCAGTGTATCCGTGAATTATCTTAGTCTCTCCATTCAGTGGATTGCCCAAAAATTGTTTTAGGATACCAGTTCTGCGGACGGATGTTTAAGCTGTCCGTCGAGCGTGGCGAGTTTGAAACCATGTTTTGAAGCCAAATCAGCCAGATAATGATCCGTCACCTGGCCGGAAGTCCGGGGACGACTGTTCAAAGCAGGGAGATCATCGGGGATTCTGTCCGCTTTGGTTTGAATGGCAAATTGGTTCAGTCCGGTTCGAGCATCTTTCATCGCAAAATTAAAAGCCCGGCGATGTGCGCTGATACGAAGAAACCCAAGCTCGGAGATGGGCACAAAACAAGGTCTTTTTGTCCCAGCCAAGTTTTGGCTTTAGCATGATCCGGATGCTGAGTCCAAATCGCCGCGAGCAAGACGTTCACGTCCAGGAGATATTTCATGGAAATTCCGCCAAAAGTTCTTTTACAGCTTCTATCTTCACCGGCACGTCCGATTCTCCCACGGTATAACGCCCGCGTTTGACGAACTTAACTTTGGCCGGGCGAGATTCCGGCTGCTCTACCGGTTTTACCAGCGTAAGTGTAAAATGTCCTTCCGAGGCGCTTTCAAAGACAAAGACCTGCCCGGGCTTGGCTCCCGGCAACTGGACTCGCCGGCGGTTATCAGCTTTCACCGTAATCATACGAGGATTATCCCACATTTTTAGCCTGAATCAAAATGTTTTGCATGTGGCGCTGATTCGCTAAACGTAGCGCGCCACAATAGGTGTTGTGGAAAGCAAAAACGCCATCCATCAGCACTGGGTTAACACACCTGTGCCGGACACGACTAAAAACAACCTCGTTTTTGCGGCTATTTGCTTCGTGCATCACGATTTCGATACCCCGCTTTGGGGGAATGACAGGGCTCGGGAATTTGTTGATGATTTTTGATGCCTTTAAATTTAATGCCCGCCCTGCCCGCGATGTGCCGGCAGAATTTTTTTAATTTTAAACCGCGATTCGTTCGCAGCGTTGCCGCCGTATTGTTGTTTGCGATGCCGGCATTGCCGGGTTTTGCGCGAGAGCAGACGGATGTTCGCGAATCGCTCGATGCCTGCAACGTGACGTGGAATGAACCGGGGCCGACTTCGGCGGAATCCATGCCGCTGGGCAATGGCGACATCGGTCTGAATGTGTGGGTCGAGCCGAGTGGTGATCTGCTTTTCTACATCGGCAAAAGTGATTCGTGGGATGAAGATGTGCGGTCGGATCACGGCTTGATGAAGCTGGGAAAAATTCGCGTGTCGGCAAAACCCAATATGTTTGCCGCAGGCGCAAAATTTTCGCAGATGCTCAAGTTGCAGGATGGCGAGATTCAAGTGGATGAAGGCTCGGGCACTGAGGCGATTCATTTTCGCGTTTGGGTGGATGCGAATCATCCAGCGATTCATGTTGAAGCCAAAAGTGACGGGCAGCCGGTCTCGCTGGCGGTGGCGTTGGAAGATTGGCGACTGTCGCAGAGGAATCCGGATGTCATTCTGCCGAATCAGACTAACCAGATTGTCTGGTATCATCGGAATGGTTTATCGGCTCAGCATGTTAGCAACTTAACTTTTGGCGGAGTGATTGAGGGCAAAGGCTTTGTCAGCACGAATGCCGCGATGCTCGAATCGTCTTCGCCCGCGAAAACTCAAGTGGTGTCCGTTTATCCGTTGACCGCAGCGACAGCTACGCCGGATGAATGGGTGTCGAAGGCCGAGGCGCAGGCGAAGCAACTTGAATCGGTGAAATTGGAGCGCGCGCGCGCTGAGCATCAAAAATGGTGGTCACAATTCTGGCATCGCAGTTGGATATTTGTCAGTGGCGATCATCATGCTGATGAGGTAAGCCACGCATATATTCTTCAACGATTCGTCACGGCGTGCGCCGGGCGCGGGGCGTATCCGATCAAGTTCAACGGCTCGCTGTTCGTGGTGGATGATCCCGCGTTGCCGCAAGGCAATGGCCGCGCGCCGCGCGCGGTGACGGCGGACTATCGCACCTGGGGCGGGCAATATTGGTTTCAAAATACGCGGGCGATGTATTGGCCGTGCCTGGAGGCGGGCGATTTTGAGATGATGCTGCCGCTGTTCAAAATGTATTCGGCTATGCTGCCCGCGAATGCGGCGCAGGTTCGCGAATATTATCATCACGGCGGCGCGTACTTCGCCGAGACGGCGCCGTTCTGGGGCGGGTTGCGGTATTGGGGGCCGGAAGTGAAGGAGGATTGGACCGGGCATTATTTCACGCCGATCCTCGAATTGAGCATGATGATGTTTGATTATTATGAGTTCACCGGCGACAAAAAATTCGCGAAGGAAATGCTGGTTCCGGTGGCGTCGGCTGGCGTGCAATTTTTTAATGAACATTTTGGCCGTGACGACCAGGGTAAAATCCTTTTGGACCCGGATAACGCGATTGAGATGTATTGGAAAGTCCACGATCCCGCGCCAGACATCGCTGGTTTGCGAGCGATTCTGCCGCGCCTGATTGCGCTGCCGGATGATCTGGTCACGGCATCCAATCGGGTTGCGTGGCAGAAAATGTTGGGTGAAATTCCGGAATTGCCCGTCGGAACTCGCGATGGAAAAACCGCCCTGCTCCCTTACACCGGCCCGCAAACTGCGCGGTTTCGCAACGGTGAAAACCCGGAGCTATATGCGGTTTATCCTTTTCGGCTTTATGGAATCGGCGAACCGGATTTGAACCTGGCGATTGATACTTTTAACACGCGCCGGATGACGCAGATGGGCTGCTGGGTGCAGGACCCGATCCAAGCGGCGATGCTCGGCCTCACGGATGTCGCGCGAAAATATACGACGTATGATTTGACCAACAAGGAACCGCGCCTGAAGTTTCCGGTTTTTTGGGCCAAGAAAAATGATTACGCGCCGGACGAAGACGATGGCGGCAATGGCCAACATGCGTTGCAGGAAATGTTGATGCTCACGCAGGGCAGCAAAATATTTCTGCTGCCCGCATGGCCGCAGGGTTGGGATGCCGATTTCAAATTAAACGCCCCGTTCGAGACCACGGTCGAGGGACGCGTTCAGAATGGAAAAGTCGTCAATCTCGTAGTCACTCCCAAAAAACGCGCGGCGGATGTGGTGGATATGTCGGCGCATTAACACTCAAAAGACATATACCGATGAACTACGAAATTATTAATTCAAACTGTTTAATGGGCCGCCGTCGTTTTACAAATTTGATTCGCGCCAGTTTTGTATTTGCGTTGATGATGATGGCCTCCTTCGTGCGCGCGGATGATGAGCGCGTGACCAAAGACCTCGTTTATAGCACGGTGAATGGACGCAAGTTATTGCTGGATTTCTATCGTCCTGCGACGCCGCCGCCCGCGGATGGGTATCCGTTGATCATCAGCATTCACGGCGGAGCGTGGGCAGGCGCGGACCGCCACAACGATTTGATATTGCGCAAGCTCACCAATAGCGGTTACGCGCTGGCCAGTATTGATTATCGCGTCAGCGGCGAGGCGAAATATCCGGCGCAAATTGATGACTGCCGGGAAGCCGTGCGCTGGCTGGTGGCCAATGCCGCGTCACTGCACGTCAACACGAATAAATTTGTCGCCACGGGCATTTCCGCCGGTGGACATCTTTCGTTGCTGCTGGGTCTTTCACAGCCGCACGGAGATCGGACAATCAAGGCGGTTTGCGCGCTTTATGGGCCCGCGGATTTGGTCGAAATACTTCCGCCTGACATGCGCGACAAAAAGTCCAACGCTGTCGCCGCGTTGCTTGGCGGTTCAGTCACGGAAAAGCTGGCGCTCGCTCGCGAAGCCAGTCCGATCACTTATGTCAGCAAGGACTCGATTCCGATTCTGCTGTATCACGGAGAACAGGATAAACTCGTGCCTGTCGCCCAGAGCATTGCGCTGAATGCGGCGATGAAGGCAGCGGGAGCGCAATCAACGCTCGTCATTTATAAAGACAAAGGCCACGCCTTTGGGCTGGACGATCAAGCCCTGGCGCAAGTGAAAGAGTTTTACGACCGTTGCCTGAAAGATTAATTACGCTTCCGTTCTTTTTTGGAAAGGCCAGGTGCCGGAAATTGCGGACCAAATCAGGAACGCGACGATTCCGACAATCAAAGCTCCGGTGCTGTAGAGCATCTGATTTTCTCCGGAAGTCACAAAAAGAAAAATCCATCCGGCAAGGGCCAGCAAGGCAGGCAGCGGATACAGCCACATCTTGAACGGACGTTCACTGGCGGGTTTGATTTTGCGCAGCCGCATCACCGCAAAGATTTGGCCGATGAATTGCACGAGAATGCGCATGGTTACGAGCGTATCAATCACGACTTGCAAAGGGTAAAAACTCGCGGCGATGGATAACACGCCGATGAGCAGCAGGGAGAAGTGCGGAAATTGTTTTGTGCGATGGAGTTTTCCAAAAATCCGGAAGAAGCCGCCGTCCTGTGCCGCCGCGAAGGGAATGCGCGAGTATCCGAGCATCAAGGCGAATACGGAAGCAAAGCTCGTCCAGAGCACCATGACCGTAAAAATCAAGGCGGCTTTTGAACCGTAAAGTTTTTCGATAAAGATGGAAGCGATTGGCGGCGCATCCGCGTTGGGATCTTTAAGCGCAAATTCGCGCCACGAAATCACGCCGTTGATCGAGAGATTCATCGCAATATAGATGACAGCAACAGCAAACAGGCTGATAAGAATGGAGCGTGGAATGACCTTGCCGGGATTTTTAACTTCATCACCCAAATAGCAAACGTCGTAATAACCAAGATAATCGTAAATGCCAATCCGAGCGGCTGCGCCAATGCCAAAAACAAAACCCATGCTGAAATCAAACGCCTTCGGCGGAAAATCGAATGCAATGCGGGGATTGAAATGGCCCGCGCCACCGAAGATGACCACGCCCGTGGTCAACAAAACACCGATCCAAAGCGCAACGGTGATTTTTCCAATGGAATTAATTTTGCGATACAGCAAGGCGATGGCGACGACGCCCAGCGCCGCCGTAATGAGTTTTAATCGCAGGTCCAACTGCGCATCGCCGGCGACCGGCCAAAAATAATGCAGGTATTGTTTGAAGCCGATGAAGCCGGTGCCGATTTCCAACGGGCCGCTGATGATGAATTGCCAGATGAAAAGAAACGCCATCAGGCGTCCCCAGGTTTCGCGGCCAAAACCTTCGCGCAAATAAACGTAGGAACCGCCCGAACCGGGCATGGCCGCGCCGAGTTCCGCCCACACCAAGCCATCGGGAATCGCGATGAGCAAACCGACGATCCAGCCGAGCATCGCCTGGGGACCGCCGCCATTGATCGCGCCCATCAGTGCAGGAATCGTGATGAACGGCCCGACGCCGACCATGTTCGACATGTTGAGCGCGGTGGATTGGAGCAGACCGAATCGGCGTTGAAGGTGGGGAGATTCGGCGGCAGAAGGTTGGTTTGCCATGCGCGGATTTTGTATGCGATGCGAAGGCGCGCGGAAAGTTTAAAGTTATGAAGGGCGATGACCGGTAGTGGAGTGGAAAGCAATTCCTGGCGGACCGCGGGTCTGTGACCCGCAGCAAGGTTCATGCGGTCAAACCGGTCTTGAATCAGCCTGACGCGGCAATCTTAATTGTGAATTGCTGCGGGTCATAGACCCGCGGTCCGTTGGGAAGCGAAGGTGCTTGCGGGAATAATAATTATAATATTAGCTAACGCGCGCGTATGAGAAAAACTTTTTCCCTGCCGAGCCTCACGCTGGCCATGATTTTCCTGCTCAGCCATGCCGCATGCGCCGTGGATGGCTGGCCTTCAGACAATGACCATATTGTTTACCTGCGCGATGGCTGGACGGTATCGCCAAGCTCATCCGACACCAATGCCTCGCCCGATAGCCTGCCCGCTGGCGGACATCCGGCTTCCGTGCCGGAAACTGTGCTGGCTTCGCTCGTGGGTGACGGGGTTTACACAGATATTTTTACCGGCACGAATCTCGCAAAAATCCCCATGGAACCTTTTGAGAAGCCGTGGTGGTATCGCAAAGAAATTGACGTCACCGCCGACCAGGCGGCGGAAGGCGCGACGCTTATTTTTGAAGGCATTAATTATCGCGCGAACATCTGGCTCAATGGTCAAAAACTGGCGGGCGAAGATACTATTTTCGGCGCGTTTCGCATTTTTAAATTGGATGTCACCGGCCATTTGAAGGCGGGGAAAAACCGGCTCGCAGTGGAAGTATTTCCGCCGAAAAGCGGCGATTTCACGATGGGTTTTGTGGATTGGAATCCCAAGCCGCCGGACAAAAACATGGGTTTGTTTCGCCCGGTCAAATTACATTTTTATAATACCGTTTCGGTGGACAATGTATTTGTTGAAAGCAAAATTGATCACGCGAATTGGCGGACCGCGGCGTTGACCGTGCGGGCGGATGTCATGAACCATTCGGATAAATTGGTTCAGGCCGTGTTGAAAGGCGAAGTGGACGGGCGGCATTTTAGAGAATTGGTATCGCTGCGGCCAAAGGAAGAAAAGTCAGTGACTTTGACCACGCAGGAACATCGGGAACTTTTATTTGACGACGCACATCTCTGGTGGCCATGGGAATTGGGTGAGCCGAATCTTTATACGTTGAATTTAAATTGCGATGCGAATGGTGCCGTGTGCGACGAGACGAGCACGCGTTTTGGCATTCGCGAAGTTTCGGATTACGTCAATGCGGATGGCTATCGCGCTTACAAGGTAAACGGCAAACGTGTTTTGATTCGCGGAGGCGGTTGGGCGGATGAATTGCTGCTGCGCGAGAGCGAAACCAACCTGACCGCGCAGGTGCATTACACACGCGACATGAATCTCAACACGATTCGACTCGAAGGTATTTGGGGCAGCAGCCAGCGGCTTTACGATCTGGCCGATGAAAATGGTTTGCTGGTGATGGTAGGCTGGAGTTGCCAATGGGAATGGGGAAATTATTTTGGCGGCAAGGAAAATCCCAAATACGGCGGCTTCACCACCGAGGCGGAGATGACGCTCGGGACGAATTATCTTCATGACCAGGTTTATTGGCTGCGCAATCATCCGTCCATTTACGTCTGGGTGCTCGGCAGTGACAAACTGCCGCGACCGGATATGGAGCGGCGTTATGATTCCATGCTTGCGGTGATTGATCCGACGCGCCCGACGTTGAAAAGCTGCGGCGGCGGCACGAGCGATGTGAGCGGGCCTTCGCGCGTGAAGATGGAAGGTCCTTATGATTATGTGACGCCGGATTATTGGTATCTCGACGACAAACACGGCGGCGCGTACGGCTTCAACACCGAGACCGGTCCCGGCCCGCAACCACCGCCGCTGGAAAGTCTCAAGCGCATGTTTCCGGGCGACGAACTTTGGCCGATCAACAGCGCGTGGAATTTTCATTGCGGACGCGGTGAATTCGGCAACATGAAACGCTACCTGAAAGCGTTCGATGCGCGTTATGGCAAGGCCGATACGGTTGAGGATTTCGCCGCGCGCAGCCAGGCCGCGAATTACGAAGCGATTCGCCCGATGTATGAGGCGTTTTCCGCGAACCTGCCGAAGACCACAGGCATCATTCAATGGATGCTCAATCCGTCGTGGCCGAAATTATACTGGCAGCTTTACGATTATTATATGGTTCCGGGTGGCGCGTATTTCGGCGCGAAGAAGGGCGCGGCGCCGATTGCGGCGATTTATAATTACGGCGACGGCGGGGTTTATCTCGCGAACCAGGTGGATGCCGAGCAAGGCGAAATGCAAATGACGATCAACGTCTATGATTTGGAATCGAAAAAGGTTTTCTCTACCAACATCACGGCGGAGTGTCCCGTGTTCGGCGCTAGGAAACTTTTGGATCTGCACACGGTGAAATTGCCCACGCCGGTGTATTTTCTGGAATTGCAGGTCACCAATAGCGCCGGAAAAGATGCGGCGGATAATTTTTATTGGTTGTCGGCCAAGCCGGATTTGCTGGATGAGAAAAAGAGCGAGTGGTACGTGACGCCGAATACGTCATTCGCGGATTTTACGGCTTTGAATCGGTTGCCCAAAGCGCATGTGGACTCCACGGTTTATTTTACTCCGACTGCGGGCGGTATGGATGCGGAAGTCACGCTCGCGAACACGGACAGTCATCTGGCGTTTTTTGTGGAGATGTCGGTCGTGGGGGCGGTGTCGTATGAAATACTCACGCCGGTGGTGTGGACGGATAATTACGTTTCCTTGCCGCCGGGCGTGAAACGGGTTTATCGGGCGCATATTCCTTCGGTCGCGCTGGGAGAGAGACCAGAATTGCGGTTGGAAGGCTGGAATTTGCGGTAGGCAAGCAAAACCGGGGAGCAACCGGACATTGTTCGCGATGATAGCCAAGGTGGAAACGCCTGCGGTTTTGAAGAGCGCATTTGTATCCTATGGAAGGGTGGATTGTATTGGGGAAATGTGGCATGGTGGGGGACAGTTCTTTGAAAATGGAGCTGATAGTTGACATGGAGCCGGGTTGGGTGACCAAGGTTTTCTGAAGGGCGAGATGGATAAAAAACGCCATTGAAGTGTTTTAAGCGAGCCAAAAAGGCTGGGTCAGTTGAAATTTGGTTCGGAAAAGTTCGCCTGAGTTCGCGTTGGCTCGGATAAGTTCGGATAAGTTCGCTTAACGGAGGAAAAAAAATTATTGAGTGAATGGCCTGTGCCTTACCGGCTTGCCAATAAAATCGCTTCCCGTGGCGTCTTTGCTCGAACGGGTTAGCGACATTCCAAGAGCCGTTAGGCCATGGACCGATACCCCAAATGCGAGCGTTAAAACTTGATTTTAAGGGCAATTCTGCGAGGATTGCTCCTTACATGACTTACCGGCGCGACGAATCTAAGGAATCCAACTCACAGGCTATTCATCCGGATGGAGTGGGTATCTTTTCCAAAGACGTTTCGCAATTACTTGGAAGCTGGGCGGCAATGGCACGAGACCAGCTAAGTCACCAATGATGAGCCGTTTAGAAATCGTCAAGGGAGGCGTAAAGGGGTTCAACTGGCGAATGATTTACCTGGTTGTAACTCTGCTGATTGCGTTGATGCATCAAGACGCATTGGCGAGCTTAAACGTCGTTGCGACCAACGCGCCGATGCACAAGATTCAGGTCAGCGATCCGGCGGCGGCCAAACAAATCGAGGCATCCGGCGGACACCTGCTGGCTGATTATGGCAGCTACAAATTATACGAGACACCCATGCTGACCTCGAAGCTTCTTTCCAGCCGACGCGCCGAATTGCGCGATCGCTATAATTTGATTCTCCTGAATGCCGGCCATCTCGACACGACGAGTCCACAGATGAAGGCTGCGCGCCGAAGCGCCGGTTTTTTTACGGGCAAGCACCTGCATCTCGTCCAGTTTGTCGGGCCGGTGCAACCATCCTGGCGAAATGAATTACTTGCTGCCGGGGTGCAAATCATTTCCTACATTCCCGAAAATACTTATCTCGTTTATGGCGATGCGGCCAGTCTTGCGCGCGTGCAAAATTTTGCCAGCACTACGCCGCACGTGCAGTGGAATGGCAGTTATCTCGACGACTATAAAATTCATCCGATGGCGCGTGACGTGGACAAGCAGGGTCATCCGCGAAATATCGGCACCGATCTTTTTGAAATCCAACTCGTCGCTGACGACGCTGCCAACACAAACACTTTGAACCTGCTCAATCAGTTGAAATCAGAACCCTTCAAACGCAACAGCCGCGTGGCGCAATATTTGAATATCATCGCGCGGCTCGATGCGAAGCAGTTGAAACAGATCGCGGCCCAGCCGGACGTGGTCGCGATACTGCCGTATTTCAAGCCGCAAAAACTGGGCGAGCGGGCGGACCAGATTATAGCGGCCAATCTCACCGGCACGGTTCCCAGTGCACCGGGATATTTATCGTGGCTCGCCGGACTCGGTTTCACACAGGCGCAATTCACCGCTTCGGGACTGGTCGTGGACATTTCCGATAGCGGCGTGGATAACGGCACGACTTTGCCGACCCACTTTGGCCTTTATACTTCGGGCGACGAAACCAATCTCAGCCGAGTCGTTTATGCGCGGTATGAAACGAACGCCAGCTACGACGATAATTCTCTCGAAGGCTGCGATGGCCACGGCACGATCAACGCGCATATCATTGCCGGCTATGATGATTTTCCCGATTTTCCTTTTGCCGACACTAATGGATTTCACTACGGCCTTGGCGTCTGCCCGTTCGTCAACATTGGTTCCTCGGTCATCTTCGATTCGGCGGACATGGATAATTTTTATTTTCCGAACTACAACAATCTTCAATCGGAGGCTTATCACGATGGCGTTCGCATCAGTAATAATAGTTGGGGCGGGCGAAATTCCGAGGGCGTTTACGATTCTGATTGCCAGAATTATGATGCGCTCGTTCGCGACGCCCAGCCGACCAATTCCACTTACCCGGCCGATGGCAATCAGCCGATGGTGATCGTCTTCGCGGCGGGTAATGACGGCCCGATGGCCCAAAGCATGGACTCGCCCAGCACGGCAAAAAATGTGATTACCGTCGGCGCGGCGGAAGGCGTGCAGGCATTCGGTGGCGCTGACCACAGCAATATTCCTGATTCCCAGGCGGACAGCGCGAATGACATTGCGGTGTTTTCCAGCCGCGGCCCCTGCGCGGATGGACGTTTCAAACCGGATCTGGTCGCTCCCGGGACGCACATCAGCGGCGGGCTTATTCAGGCGACCAATGACCTGGTGAATTTTCCCGATGGCGATGCCGATGCTTGCTTTCAGGGCGCGGATGTTTCCGGCGGCCCGAACGGTTCCATTTTCTGGCCGAGCGGCCAGCAATTTTATACGGCGTCATCGGGCACGAGCCATTCCACGCCGGTCGTCTCCGGTGGATGCGCGCTGGTGATGCAGTATTTTTTGAACAGCTTCACCAATCTGCCGAGCCCCGCGATGGTCAAAGCTTATTTGATGAACTCCGCGCGTTATCTCAATGGCGACGGCGCCAATGACACCCTGCCCTCGCAAAGCCAGGGCATGGGCGAAATGAATCTTGGCCAGGCGTTCGACGGCACGCCGCGAATTTTGCGCGATCAACTTCCACAAGACCTTTTCACCAACAGCGGCCAGATCCGCACCGTCACCGGCACGATCGTGGATACGAACAAACCTTTCTGCATCACGCTCGCATGGACCGATGCTCCCGGCACACTGACGGGAAATGCCTATAACAATAACCTCGACCTGAGCGTGACCGTCGGCACGAACACGTATAAGGGGAATGTCTTCAACGGCGCGTATTCCGCCACGGGTGGAGCCGCCGACGGCCAAAATAATGTCGAAAGCGTTTTTCTTCCGCCCGGCACGTCGGGAAATTTCAACCTGACCGTCGCCGCCACGAGCATCAATTCGATCGGCGTTCCCAATACAAACGACGCCGTGAACCAGGATTTCGCGCTTGTCGTTTATAATGCCCAGGCGGTTTCTCTGCCGATCGTGATACCGGACGGCACCAGCCTCGAATCGGAAACTTGCACGAATGGCGCGATTGACCCTGGCGAGACGGTGACCGTCAATTTCACTTTGCAAAATATCGGCACGGCAAATTTCAGCAACCTGGTTGCCACGCTGGAGGCCAACACCAATATCACCGGCGTGAGCGCGCCGCAAAGTTATGGTGCGCTGGATGCCGCCGGTCTGCTGGTCAGTGAGGCTTTTACTTTTACCGCGAACGGCGCATGCGGTGACACCATCAACGCGACATTGCAGTTGCAGGATGAGGGCGTGAATGTGGGGACGATTACTTTTCCCTTGTCGCTCGGCAAATTGACTTTTGCGCCGACGTTGATGGAGAATTTTGACGAGTTGGCCACGCCCAATCTTCCGCCGGGTTGGACCAGTTCGGCCACGAATGCGGAAGCGCCGTGGGTCAGTTCCACGAACCTGTTCGATACTGCGCCCAACGCGCTTTTCGTCGGCGAACCTGACATGCCGGGCTTGAGCGAACTTGACATGCCGGTCATCCATATCCAGACGGCGTCTGCCCAGCTTACGTTCATGAACGATTATGATTTCGAAGCATTCCCGACGAATGATCCCTCGCCAACGATGGCATTCGACGGCGGTGTGCTGGAGATCAGCGTGGATGGCAGACCCTATGCGGACATCCTCGCGGGTGGCGGCAGTTTCGTTACGGGCGGTTACAATTCCACAATCACCAACAATGACGCAAACCCACTCAATAATCGCGCCGTATGGGGCGGCAGTTCGGGCGGCTTTATTCAGACGGTGGTAAATCTTCCCGCGAATGTGGCCGGGCACGACGTCCAACTGCGCTGGCTTTTCGGAACGGACATGGGCAATGCCTATGGCGGTACGGGATGGTACATTGACACGGTCACGATGATTGATGGTTATTTTACCTGCTGCACTCCTTTGGTTGCGCCCACGATTTCCAATCCGCAATTCGACGGCACGAACGTGACCTTCACTTTTCAAACCGTGCCCGGGCAGACTTATTCGGTGCAGTTTAAGAATGATTTAAACGATTCTTTCTGGACAACTTTTCAATCCGTCACCGGCGACGGCACGATGCAGCAAATCTCCGACACGCCCGGCTTGCCGCAGCGATTCTATCGCGTGAGTTCGCCTTGAGATCAGCTTCGGATGACCGGCGGGACATTCGGCAAAGGCACGAGTGATTGCCGGTTGGTGCGATACCCCGGAATCGCCGTCTCGCGAAATTCCTTCGTTAATCTTTCGCGCCCCAGCAAAATAAAAAAGAGATCGAAGAAGACATTCGGTATGCAGAACAGCATTACCGGAAAAATGGCGCCGAACAGGATCGTCCAGGCCGGCGCGAAGGCCGGTTTTTTGGTCGTCAATCCCATCCACATTCCCAGCCATCCAATTGCGAAAATATCCGCCACCAATATCAAAAGTTTGTATCCCATGAGGACCGCATTGATAAATGACGCGGGAATGGCTCCATTGAACAAATTGCCGTTCGAGAATCCCGTGCCGATTCTCATGAATCCCGCTACACTCCGGGTATCAGTCATCTGCAATATCAGAACGAACAAATAAGCGCCGCAAAAAACCAACACGGGCCCCAGCATGACCCGCCGAAACGCAAGCCATTGTCCGCGGATGATATCACGGGCTGTCAAGGGCGTGCTCAGGATCAATTCCAGTGAACCATTGCGCCGGGCATCCGCAAAAAAACGGCATGCCTCGGTAGCTGCGAAGACTTTCAATACAAAAGCGAGCGCCAAAAAAAAGAAAAGCGAGCCTCGAAGGACTGCCTCGTCCGCCTTCATATAGAAAAGAGAAAATGCGAACACGGCTGCAACTACAGCAATCGCCCAAATCCGCCAGCGAACCCCTCCCTCTCTCGCCGCCAGCCAAACCAGAGGACTTTGATCGAGCAAATGCGCGCGCTGGATGTTTCGCCGCGCACTCGCTCCTGCGCTGCGTGACACAGTAATGAATTTCGCCCTGCGCTCTTTGACCGGCCTGTCCTGCCACACCCGCGGCACCAGCCACGTCGTAACCGCGAGCATGCCCCACGCAAATAAATTCGAACTCGCCAGACACGCGCCGTAAGAAAATAAATTCGTATGTCCCAGCGCGCAGGCGAAAGGAAAGTAGGGGCTGAAGGAAATCGCGTAAACCCATGTCCGCGAAATGGGCAAAACTGATAACAACAAACCCAGCAATGGCAAACCGACCGTTGCCAGAATCAGCAGGCTCGTGGTATTCGCCGCCGCGCGATTAGCCTTGCGTGAGCACGCCGAAACCAGCATGCCCATTGTCAGTGAGAAAAATAACGCGTTCACCAGCGCGAGGGCCATACGCCAAAATTCCGCGCCAGTCACGCCGCCAAGCAACAGCGGCAGCCCGGTCACCGGCAGCACCGCGACCAAGCCGTACAGGGCGTTGAGTCCGACGGTGATGAATTTTCCCGAGACGATGTCATAACTTTTCAAGTCGGTGAGAAACAACAGTCCGAGTGTGCCTTCGCGTTTTTCCTGACTGATGCAATCGGACGCCAAAAAAACTCCCGCGAGCAGCGACAGTCCAAATGCGTAAAATGTCAGAATGGAAAAAAGCGCCCGTCCCATCCCGGGCGAAGCCGACCCCGAGATTTCATTGCCCACCAAAAACAAAAAACTCAGCGCGAGCGCGAAGGAAGTCGTCCACAGCCGCACGCGGTATGTTCCCTTGCGGCGGGTGGCGAGGCTCAATTCCCTTTCTACAATGGGCAGAAATACCATGACTCATTCGGGAGGCAGACTGGCCGGCTCAACGGTTTCAGGAACGTCACCGCGCAAGCGGCTCCAAATCGAAACCGGCGGCGTGTAGCGCTGCACCGCGCGCGTGCGAAATTCATCGTGTAATTTCCCCCACGATTCAAATCCCATTTTTAAATCCACCCCTAATCCGACGACCATATAAATCACCAAAAATAAAAGCCATTCTTCACTTCTGCCAACTTGTGAAAATATAAGCAAAGAAATGATGATCAATACCCAAGGGAAAAGGAGCATCCATCGTAACACGATGCCTGTCGTGCGATTGGGATTTTTTGTCGTGAGGCTCACCCACATGGCCATCGCGCTCATCGCGTACAAATCCGCGAAAAGCATTACCGTGATTCCAATGGCGTAACACACCGAGCCCACGGTTTCGTCTGCACCCGGTGATTCCTGCTGAATGCCTGCCAGCAGCAACAATCCTTCGGTCACGAGAATCGTTATCACCGGCCAGAGAAACTGCCGCCGCAACGCGAGCATTTGTCCGCGCAAAATATCCGGCACGGTGAGCGTGGTCGAAAGCAGCAATTCGAGCGCGCCACTTTTACGGTCTTGTCCCAGCCGGTATCCCGCTTCGGACGTCACCCAGATTTTGAGCGTCGTATTCAAGACGACCGCTGTCAGAAAAAAACCATAGACGCTGGTCCAATCACGCCCGCCCGCTGCCGCGCCCCACAGCCAGAGACCCGCGTAGCCGATCAACACCAGCCAGATCAGCGCGTGCTTGAATCGCCCCCGCCCCGCCAGCCAGGAAAACGCGTTGCTATCCAACTGTTGTGTGCGCACCGCGTGTCGCTCGGCGCCGTTGAGGTCGTTGACGCCAAGGGAATTTTTGCGCGAGCTGGCGGCTTTGTCCTGCCATGAGCGCGGCACGATGAAACTTGCCAACGCCAGCATCAGCCAGCACGTTCCTTGCGTAATGGCGACGGACAGCCAAAAATCGTCCTTGCTCGTTTTATAGACTATATCCGGCGCATAAACCATCGCGGAATCCGGTGTGCCGATCTCGAAAAAATGATTGAGTCTTGGCCAGGCGTTGCCACGACTGGTCCATCCTTGAAACAATGGAAAACCAAAAGCGAATATTCCCAGCAGCACCAGCGTCGCGCTCATCGCCTTCCGCGGATATTTGCTGATGGAAGAAACGAACATTCCGGCGCAAAGCGAAAACAGGCAGGTGTTCGCCAGTACCAGCGCCGTGCGCCAAAATTCGCCTTGCGTCACGCCGCCCATCAAAAGCGGAATCGC
Organism: Verrucomicrobiia bacterium; assembly: GCA_036268055.1. Taxonomy (NCBI): domain Bacteria; kingdom Pseudomonadati; phylum Verrucomicrobiota; class Verrucomicrobiia; species Verrucomicrobiia bacterium. The sequence continues at coordinate 54,642 of DATAUW010000041.1, forward strand.
CAGCACCGGAAAGATTGAAACCAAACCATAGAAACGGTTGAGCGAAGTCGCAAACAATTTGCCGATGACCACGTCGTAACCCTTCAAGTCCGTAAGAAATAGCAAGCCCAGCGTGCCTTCGCGTTTTTCCTCGCTGATGCAATCGGCCGTGGCCGTGCCCGCGCAAAACGCATAAATGAACGCCAGCCAGGAAAGCGTTTGAAAAATATTTCTCCCTTGCTGCTCCGGCCCGGTCGAGCCCGGCGAATCGTTATACACGAACATCCCTAGGCCGATGGCGATCAGCGCGGCGATTGTGCGCGAAAAGTAAGTGAATCGCCGGCGGGAGGCGAGTCGCAATTCGCGCTCGACGATGGGCAGAAACGTCATGGGAAGCTCACGTGATGATGGGCGGCGCCACGGTAATGGGCGCCGTTCTCGAAGACAGCTGCGGACGATGAATCATGGTTTCGTTTCCCCGCGCCACTCGTTCGGCAAAACGGGTCAACAGTTGATTACGCGCCCACCAGATGAGGAAAATATTTTTCACCAATTCAAAGATCCCGGCGAATACCACGCCGATCCAAAAGGGCAATCTGGCCCGGCCCGCTGACATCATTCCAAATACCATGATAAACATCTGGATCAAATATGGCAAAACGACAACGAAACAAACCGTCTTCAATATCGCCATGGAGGCTTTGCGCGAAGTCACGCCCATCCACATGCCGAACCAGGCCATGGCGAGGAAATCGCCCGCAAGGGTTACAAGGCCGCAAATACCACTGATGATCCAGTACGTGTCCAATGGCGTGGATGGGGGCGTTAACAAATGCCGGGCATTTGAAATTTCATGAACCAGACTCACAACTTGCATCGCCAGAATCACGAGCACGGGCAGCCAGAAATTTCGGCAGATGGCTTTCCATTGGGCGAAAACGATTTGGCGGGGCTTCACTGGCGTGACCAGAATCAATTCCAGCGCGCCGTTGCGGCTGCTCTCCACAAAAAAGCGGCAGGCTTGCGATGCGACCCATAGCATTATGACGACCACGAGCAGCGCGTGGGCGGATGACAATGCGTTATAAGCTTTCTGGGAATCCCATATATATAAGTCCATGCCCATCCAAAGGGCCGCGATCAGCACCGCCAGCCAGATCAGCCGCGCCATCCAGAGGTCGCGCAACGCAAGCCATAAAATAGAATCCCGCGAAAGCGTTTTGCGACGGAATGCCAACCGCGCCTTGCGTCCGCCGTAGCGCCACCATTGAATCATGGATCGGCGCGGCCCTTTCGCAGAAGCGGTTTTTTCCTGCCACGCCCGTGGAATGCAAATCGCTGCCGCTGCCAAAAAGATCCATGCCAATAAATTTTGCAATCCAAGATACGACCAAAAACTTCCTTTCAAATCCCCCGCATGTTCGAAAAGAAATCCTGGACTGAGGACGCTCGTGATCGGTTTGAATTTTGTGTCGTCCCAATGCGTCAGTCCCAGGTCCAGCCACGGCAAGCCAACGAGCAGCGCGAGATTGATGAACAGCGTCGCGTTCATCGTCTTCATCACTTCGCGGCTGATGGAACTGGCAAAGATTCCAACCGCGAGAGAAAGAAAAAGCGTGTTGCAAATTACCAGGAGCGAGCGAGCGAATTCCGTTCCGGTGACGCCGCCGACCAGCAAAGGCAGCGCGAGAATCGGCAGTGCCGCCAACAGGCTGTAAAATGCCTGGAGTGAGTGCGACATCAGTTTGCCCAGCACCACGTCGTAACCATGCAAATCAGTGAGAAAAAGCAAACCCAACGTGCCTTCGCGTTTTTCTTCGCTTAACGAATCCGAGGTAAAAAATACTCCCGTCGAACAAACAAAAATGAAGGCGATCCATCTGAGTGTGCTGAATTGCGCCTGCCCCGGGCTTCCGAATGGCGACGACATCGTAAACAGCACCAGCGTCATCACGAACATCAGCAACATGAACGCGGCCGCGATCACCCGCAGCCAATAGCTCATCTGCCGGCGCGCGGCGATCCGCAATTCGCGTTCAACTATGGGCAGAAAGGTCATGTAAAATTTGTCCACTGGTGGGCGGCATGCCAACGGTTCCCACGGAAAACCAGGCTGGAACTTGTCACTGAGTTTCGCCGCGCGTGACGCGCAGGAAAACTTCCTCAAGGCCTAGCTCGTCTTCCTGCAACGCGGTAAGGCGCAGCCCCGCGCGAATCAGCATGTCGGCGACAAAGCTATGGTCAGTGTCATGATTCACCATCATGACTTTGATGCGGCCATCCACCGGCGTGACTTCGGCAACTTCGGGGCGGGTCTTCAATAATTCCACGGCCCGATCAGTTTCGGCGGCGACTTTCACCCAGACAATCAAACCCGCCGCCATCTGATCGCGAACGCCTTGCACCGGACCGCTGTAAATCAATTTGCCCTTTTCGATGATGGCGACGCGATTGCACAACGTCTGCAACTCACTGAGAATGTGCGATGAAATGATGATCGTTTTTCCGAGGCGCTGGAGTTCCTGAAGAATCGCCATCATTTCAATGCGCGCGCGCGGGTCGAGACCGCTTGCCGGCTCATCCAGCAAGAGCAGTTGCGGATCGTGAATCAATACGCGCGCCAATCCCAGGCGTTGCTGCATGCCGCGGCTCAAAGCGCCGATCAATGCGCCTTTTTTTTCGCTGAGGCCAACCAGTTCAAGCACGTCGTTGACCGTCTTCTCGCGTTGCGCCGTCGGAATTTTGTAACACGCGCCGAAGAAATCCAGATATTCCGTGACCTCCATGTCTTTATACACGCCAAAAAAATCGGGCATATAACCGATGACATGACGGACGGCGTCGGCGTCATTGACGACATCATGGCCAAGGACTTTGGCCTGGCCCGACGACGGCGCCAGAAAGGTGGCGAGGATGCGAAGCGTGGTGGTCTTGCCCGCGCCATTGGAACCAATGAAACCGAAGAGATCGCCGCGATTGACGGTCAGGTCGAGCGAACTGAGCGCGGTCATGGAGCCGTAGGTGCGCGAGAGGCCAATGGTGTGCACAGCGGGCAACGGAGGGGCAGAGGCAGCAGCGTTCATAATATTAAATCATTGCGCGGATCCGGCGTTGATGGGAACGGAAATGCGCCAGAGCGTGTTCTTTTGGCTGCGGCGCGCCGAAAATTGGTTGAGCGGCGGGATGGGAGAATAGTTGGCGTCCCACGCGAGCAGCACGGCATTGCCTTGAGTGAGCAGCGCTGAAAGGTCGAGCCCCGGCGGACAGAGAAACCGCTCTCCGGATGTCCGCGAGAGGAACGAAACCGCCTCGGTGCTGTCCGGCAAATCCGTGATGTGCCCGCCATTGCCGCCGAAAGCGCGCTGGCGTGATTGCGCGGCGTTCATGAAATTTCCCGCCTGGCCGGAAACGAAATTGCCAATCGGCATTCCTTGTCCGGCCGAAATATGAATCGTCCTAGCTTGGCCCGCCGGAAGATTGCCAACGTCAATGATGTGATCGCCAACCGCCAACTTTGCATTCGATAAATCGCGATCGCGTAAATTATTTATGACAACCGTGGAATCGGAGCCGTTTGATGTGACGCTCAACTTGAGTGGCAGATCTTCGTGCTGCCACCAATCGCTTTCAAAAAGCTGGCTGGTCCAGACTGGCACGGAAATATCGGCGCGAAAATTATCACCCATTTGCAGAACGTCGGAACGCTCGCTCCCCTCTCCGCCGCCGACGAAACTGCTTTGAAACTCATCGCGGAATGTCGAAAAATGCTCCTGCGTTGCAACGCGATAGTTGGCATTCACCGGCGAATAAATTGAAGCGTAGCTGTGCCCGCGCAATTCCGCGCCGTCGCCGTTTACCAGCACATCCACGATGTGAAGCTCGTTCCATTCCGTTTCACCGGCGCGCAATTTGTAGCCGATGAAATAGATCAGCAGCGAGAAAAACACGACGTAACACGGAAAAGTGACCCATGTCAGCATCGGTCGTTTGATGCGCTTGAGCCAGTATTGATCGAGCGGCCCGATGACGACGAGATAGACGATCAGCAACAGCAGCAGCCATTCGACGGGCAATTTCCGCACCTGTTTGCTGTCAATCATGGCGCCGAACACACCGTCAATGCTCCAGCCACCGCGCGAGTTGATCATATTTTTTCCCGAGTTATCGCCGAAATAAAGATCGGGCGAAACCTCGGTGATCCTGGACCAGAATGACGGCAAATTATTCCAGATGCTGAAGGGCTTGCGTTCGGGACTGAACATCAGAGCTGTCACGCGCCCGCGACCCTGATGCGAAACCAAAATCAAGGGCGTGCCGTCGGCGGAAACCAATTCCTTGCCGCCGCGGATGGCGCCGACTGCGACCTGCAACGGTGAACTCTCGAACGCCGTGTCTTCGCGAACATCCGAATAGGGATTGAAGTCCGTCGGAATATTTCTGCCAAGCGGATGCAAGCTCGGCGGCAGCGGTGAGTCATGCAGCCATTTTTCCAGTTCGGGATGATTCTGCACCGAGCGCATGCCGGTCAAATCGCACGGCACGAGTTGTCGCAGCCACGGCACGGCATTGACGTCGGTGATTGCCTCGATGCCGATGATGAGATGTCCTCCCAGGTTCAGCCACGCCTCCAATGCGGCGACCTGTTGGTCGTTCAGTTCAGTGGCTTTTTCTGAATTGAGGTAAATAACATTCATCCCCTCCAGCGAAATCGGGTTGTCGGGAAAAATCGCGGTTTGCAGACGCGCGGTGGCCGGTTGAAGCTCGGCATCGCCAACATGCACCGCCCGCAATTCAGGAATGCCCGTGGCCGTGCGCGCCATCGCGCCGACGAGAGTGGCGCCGCTGCCTAAAGCGCGGCGAGGTTGTTTGCCAGACTGATCGGCATGAACCCGGCCGCGTTCATCCAGCAGGCGCACGTCCCAAGTGCTTTGATAACGCGCTGAGGAAAAAACCGGGATCACTACTCGTTTGAGCGTGCCCGTGGGCAATTCCACGACGAGCCGGTGTGTTTGGTTTTCATTGAATCGGCCGGCGGAAACTTCGACCACGCCGGTAAAGGCCGGCCCGTCATTTTTGATTTCGCAAACCACCGGAAACCAGCTTGCCTCGGGAACCAGTTCATCGTAGCCGAGAAATACGTCAAATTGAATCGCAGCTCGCGCGGCGGTCGCATGCAAAATCAAAAGCGCAAATATCAGTAAAAAAAAACGCAGCGCAGCCACAATTGCAAACGGGCGGAACGATGTCCTTGGTTTCACCATTTTAATATGAGTGATCTGATTCCCTCTCTTTATAAGCAGACCATTTTCGTTTAGCAATGTTCATTTGAACATCGCAAAAAATTTGCGGCTGCCTGCCTCCTGCCACGAACATGACACAGCGCTGCGAGAAAAGCAATTCCGCAACTGCGCCCACCAGAATTTTGCGCCTACTTCGCCATGGCAATGTCCATCGTCTCTTCGCGTTTGTGCGGCGCGTCTTCAGCCGACTCGACTTGCGTTCCCGCCACCGGCGGCACAAGGGGGGTGGACTTCAGGTCGAGCGTCGGTTCGTCAGCCTTGTGGAATTTCACGCTCACGATTTTGCTGATGCCATGCTCTTCCATCGTCACACCGTAAAGCACGTCGGCCATGCCGATGGTGCGTTTGTTGTGCGTGATGATGATGAATTGCGAATGCGAAAGAAAGCGTTGCAGCACGCGCACGAAACGATTGATGTTCGATTCATCAAGCGGCGCGTCCAATTCGTCGAGCACGCAGAACGGACTTGGCTTGACCTGGTAAATGGAAAACAACAGCGCCACCGCGGTCATGGTTTGTTCGCCGCCCGAGAGCAACGAAATCGTCTGAAGCTGTTTACCGGGCGGACGTGCGACAATATCAATCCCACTTTCGAGCGCATCGCCTTCACCCACGAGGATCAGGTCCGCCTTGCCGCCGCCAAACACTTCGGTGAACATCGCGCGGAAATTATCGCGAATTTTCTCGAACGTCTCGGTGAACATCTGGCGGGTCTGCGAATTGATGCGATTGATCACGTCAAGTAACTGCGTCTTGGCATTGACGAGATCGTCGTGTTGCGTCGTGAGAAATGTGTGACGCTGCTCGGTTTCTTCGTACTCCTCGATCGCCACCAGATTCACAGGCCCCATTTCATCAATGCGCTTTTGCAGCGCCGCGACTTGTTCAGTCACCGCGTTCCAATCCGTCGCCCCGCCACTCGCCGCCATCTCCTCGGGCGTCAGGGTCTGTACTTTCGCCGGACCTTCGTCGGCATACGTGATCGTGATGCACTCGCTCCGAATGTCATCGAGATTAAGGTGATATTTTTGCTGAATGCGTTCGCGGAGGTTTTGGACACTCATCGTTTTTTGCGCCAATTCGATTTCGATCGTGCCGCGTTGCTGCTGGCATTCGGTGAGCCGGCGACGTTGTTCGCGCAAGGCATCCTCACGCGCCGAAATATCCACTTCTTGCATCTCTTTTTCGCCAAGCAACGCCGCCGCCTGCGTGTTCACCTGCTCGCGTTCGTGCTGCAACGATTCGATCTGGCGATGTGAATCCTGGATTTCCGATTCCGCCTGGGTTTTGCGATTGAGAAATCCCGAGACTTCCGAACGCCGTTGCGTGACAAGCTGCGCCAATTCGCGTAAACGCTGTTCGAGCGTTTGTTGCTGGTGGCGGAACGATGCGCAAATCTGCTCTTCCGAAGCCACGGCAACTTTCGTTTCGGTCAGCGTCGTGGTCGCGGCGTCGCGCTGCTGGCGCAAATTTTCGAGCGTCGCGGTAATGCCCGCCACCTCTTGCTGAAGACTCAACTCGCGCGCTTCAAGTCCTCCGGCTTGCTGGGCGAGCGTGGCGCGTTTGCGAGTACCCTCGTCCTCCTGCGACGCGAGACTCTGGATTTCGTAAACGACCGTGTCAATTTTTTGATGCAGCAACCGCTGGGAATTTTGCAGCGCATTGAACTCGCCCTGATGCGTCGCGATGGCGACTTCCTGCTGGCGCAATTCCGTCTGCGCCTGTTGCAAGCCCGCTTGCAACAAAGTTTGTTCGCTTAATAACACGCCCTTGTTGCGGCTCAGTTCGCTCACCTGCTCTTGCGCTTGCGCGAGTTGCGCCTGTAATTCGGTGATTTGATTTTTGCGGCCAAGAATCGAACCCGGCGCTTTTCCCGAGCCATTGCTCGACCCGCCGGTATAAACTCCATGGCGCGTAAGAATCTCGCCCGAGTGTGTGACGTAATCGAATTGGCCATTGCTCTCCTGCCATGCGGCCGTGGCCGTTTGCAGATCGGCAACCACCAAAGTGCGGCCGAGCAAACTCTCGAGTAGCGGTTGAACCGATGCCTCCGATTCCACGACGCTCAACGCCGTCGGATAGTTCGTGTTCGGAAGAGCAATATTTTCGCTCGTCCCTCGCAGCGACAACGCCGCGATGCTCGCGCGGCCTTTTTTATTCGCGCTCAGGTCGGAAAGAATGTGGCGGGCAGCTTCGGGTTGCTCCGTGATGACCAGTTGCAGGTGATGACCCAGCGCCGTTTCGATGGCGGTAATATATTGGTCGGGCACACGGATTTTGTCCGCCAATGAACCCAGCACATGTTCGGCATTTTTGAGCGCGGCGAGCGTACCCGCGCTGAAGCCTTCGTGCTCGGATTGTAATTGCTCAAGCACGTTGAGACGCGAGCGCTTTTCCGCCTGCCGCTGCAACTGGGCGTCCAACTGCTGTGTCAACTGCGCCAGTTCCGCTTGAATCTCGCGCAATCGCGCCTGACGTTCCTCAACCGTGCCACGCTGGGTTTGGACATTGAGCTTTTGCGTTTCGACATTCGCCGCGAATTGATGCAAGCGCACTTCCAACTGGCCGCGCTCCTCTTCAAGCTGGATTTTTTCGGCGGAAAGTTTTTCAAGCCGCACGACGTTCCCCTGCTTCTGCAAATCAAGCGCGTTGATCTCGTTGCGTGCGCGGGTCAGTTGTTGCGCGTGAGAAAAGGCTTCCGCCTGTGCCTTGCGCTGGTTCTCCTGCAACTGGCGCAATTCATTTTCAATAGCCTGAACCGCGTCGCGTTTAGCTTGCAATGCGGCGCGATTCTGTTCGAGCGCGGCGGTGGACGCGGTTAGGCGCTCGCTCAACGCAGCCAATTCCTGTTCCGCGGCGCTGTGGCGCTCCTCGGCCTGGGTGATGTCGCCGAGAGCCTTCGTGTTTTGCGATGCCAATTCGCGCAGGCGTTCCTCGTTGAATTGCACCCGGCTTTCCTGCCGCTCCACCTGCCCCTTGAGTTCAAGGCCGCGCTGCTGCATTTCGTTGATGCGATGTTCCAGCACGGATAATTGTTCGCGCAACGCAGCGATTTCATCTTCGCCTTGCAGCACGGCGGCGGAACTTTGCTCGATTTCGGTGCGCAACTTTTCGGCGGATGTCTGACGATCCGTGATCTCGGATTGAAAAACATCGAACTGATGCCGCGCAAGCTGCGTGTCGAGGTGTTGCAACTCAAGCATGAATTGTTTATAGCGCCGCGCCTTGCCCGCCTGGCGTTGCAACGAGCCGATCTGCCGCTTCACTTCGCGAATCAAGTCGGCGACGCGCAAAAGATTTTGCTCGGTGTATTCGAGTTTGCGCAGCGATTCTTTTTTTTGCGCCTTGAACTTCGTGATGCCCGCCGCTTCCTCAAAAATCATCCGGCGATCTTCAGGTTTGCTGGAAAGAATTTGCGTGATGTTCCCCTGCGCCATGATGCTGTAGCTCGTGCGCCCGACGCCCGTGCCCATGAAAAGCTGCTGCACGTCTTTGAGACGGCAAGGAGTCTTATTGATGAAATACTCGCTGCCACCGTCGCGAAAGACCCGGCGCGTGATCGTAACTTCGTTATAGGCCACTTCGACGCCCGCCGCGCTAAGATGTTCCTCGTCCACACCGCCGATGGTCAGCGAAACTTCGGCCATGCCGAGCGGTTTCCGCCCGTCGGTTCCGTTAAAAATCACGTCCGCCATTTCGCCACCGCGCAAGGCCTTGGCCGACTGTTCGCCCAGTACCCAGCGGATGGCGTCGGACACATTCGACTTGCCGCAACCGTTGGGCCCGACAATGGCCGTGACGCCCGGTTGGAAATTCAGGCTCGTTTTATTTGCGAACGATTTGAAGCCTAAAACCGTTAAATTCTTGAGATACATGATTTTCCATTTAATTGAGCAAATAAATGGCAGAAGTAAAGTAAAAACCACCATATACAGGGGGATAGTTATTCACAGGGCACAACTAATGGTGAGATACTAAAATCGCGGTTTTTGGCAAAAATAGCCGTTTTTGAGTAAATTCTGGTTCAAATGCTTTGACCGCCGTGACCGCATGCGCCAGCCTTCTTTCCGTGCGGACCGCGGATCTACGATCCGCAGCAACCCAAGAAGAGATTGCCGTTCTCGGATCATCCAAACGCACCCCTCTTGATCACGTTGGCCGCCGCGCTTCGTTTGCTCAGCCACTCCAATATTCCACCCGCATATATATATTATATCCGATTATTCCGCCCATACCCGTTTTTGTATTAAACAAAAAAGGTTTATTACTTGAAACTATCATTAACAGTGTAGTTAATGAGTAACTCATGGTTTGTAACATCCGCGCCTTCACTCTAGTCATCATCGCTGCACTTTATGTGAGCTTCAGCGCTCGCGCGGGGAATTACGTTCCGGTGGTGATGGATCCGCCGGCGGTGGAACGGGAATTTCGCGGCGCGTGGGTGGCGACGGTGGGAAATATTGACTGGCCTTCCAAACCGGGCCTGACGGTCAAGCAGCAACAGGACGAATTCCTCGCCATCCTTGATCGCGCGGTCAAATTGCATTTGAACGCCATCGTCTTTCAAGTCCGCCCGGCGTGCGATGCCATGTATTCCTCCAAACTCGAACCGTGGTCAGGTTATCTCAGCGGCACGATGGGCGCGGCGCCGCAACCATTTTATGATCCGCTGGAGTTTGCCGTCACCGAAGCGCATCGCCGCGGGTTGGAACTGCATGCCTGGTTTAATCCGTTTCGCGCCGCGCTGCTCCCGGCGAAAATGCCGATGTCTTCGAATCACATCAGCCACACCCATCCCGATTGGGTGCGCAAATACGGAACGATGCTTTGGCTCGACCCCGGCGAGAAGAAAGTGCAGGACTATTCGTTGCGCGTGGTGATGGATGTCGTGCGGCGCTATGACATAGATGGCGTCCATTTCGACGATTATTTTTATCCCTACAAGGAACAGGACGCCCAGCATCGCGACCTGGAATTTCCCGACGAGGCAAGTTGGAAAAAATACGGTGCGGGCGGCAAACTCAGCCACGAAGATTGGCGTCGCGAAAATGTGAATACCTTCGTACGCCACGTCTATGAGTCTATTAAGGAGACGAAGCCTTGGGTGAAATTTGGCATCGCGCCTTTCGGCATTTGGCAACCCGGTTATCCCGCTCAAATCAAGGGTTTCAACGCCTACAATGTCCTTTACGGCGATTCGCGTAAGTGGTTGACGAATGGCTGGGTGGATTATCTCGCGCCGCAGCTTTACTGGGCTATCGCGCCGCCGGATCAAAGTTTTCCCGTGCTCTTAAAATGGTGGGAGGAACAAAATCCGAAGCATCGCAACATCTGGCCCGGCCTTGATTCGGAACGCGTGGGGGGAAAATGGGCCGCGTTTGAAATCATCAATCAAATTAAGACTACCCGCGAGTTGAGTGGCAGTTCGGCGGGCTCCATTCATTGGGCCGATCACACTCTAATGTCGAATCGTGGCAACTTGGCAACTGAATTGGAAAATGGCCCTTACTCCGCACCTGCGCTTATTCCTTCCTCGCCGTGGCTGGAAAAAAAAGCTCCCGGAAAACCCAAGCTGATGGTGGACGGGCACGATCAGGTCAACTGGCAGCCGGCGGCGTTCGATAAAATTTCCGCCTGGGTGGTTCAGACGAAAGCCAACGGAAGCTGGCGCACGGCCATTCTTCCCGGCGACGCGCGGCATCAGCCTCTCACAGACTCACCTGAAATCGTGGCGGTGACGGCCATTGATCGTTGCGGAGTGGCAAGTCCGGCGATGGTCGTCAAGCGGTCAGACGCGAAATAAATTTATTCTGATTGAAGAGCGGAGCGTTGCAGAGTTATTCCGCAACCCTCCGTTGATTTTTAGTTTTGAAGTGTGATCACATGCTTGCGGGCTTCACCAAAATCATCCATGAAACGCCGAATTTATCCGTGACCATTCCGAAGCGCTCGGAGAAGAAAGTCCTGGCGGGCGGCATCACAACCTGTCCCCCCGTGGCCAAACCGTTGCAAAGCCGTTCCACTTCGGCTTCGCTATGCACAGTGATGGACAACGCGAATCCCGAGAAAGTTTCCTTGCCCTGGCAACGTCCGTCTGAAACCTGAATCAGCGTCTCACCAATGCGGATTCGCGCGTGCATTATTTTGTCGGGAGAAGTTGGCGTGCACATGGATTTGTCGGGAGAATCCTTGAAGCGAAACATCATCGCCACCTCCGCGCCGATCGCCTTTTGATAAAACTCGATGGCCTCCTCGCAACGGCCGTCGAAATTCAAGTGAGGTTGAACTAAATAATTATTTTCTGTGCTCATATTTTTTTGATTTATCGGAACATGTCTTCGACACCGCGCCGGAGCGAATGCGTCCGTTTTCTATACGACGAACGGAAAATCCCTTTCGAGACAAAAAAAAGATTTTGGAAGGGCTGTAAGCCGATTTTTGTCTTCACCCTTGCGGATGGAGAGAATCATTTGTCTCAGCAGCCAATACCCGAAACCTGTTCCGCGAACGGAACCCGGAGCGGGCAACTCCTCGGTTTCCTATTTGGCCTTGCACCCGATGGGGTTTTCCGTGCCTCCGCGATTGCTCTTGGAGCGGTGGGCTCTTACCCCGCCGTTTCACCCTTGCCGCCGACCGAAGCCGGCGGCGGTTTCATTTTCTGTGGCACTTTCCGTCGAAAGTTTTTAACCTTTCTCCCGCGTGTATCCCCTGCTCAAGCAAAGGTTACGCGGCATCGCGCCCTGCGGAGTTCGGACTTTCCTCCCCCGGCTTGCGCACGGGAGCGATTCTCCGCCCTTCCAAAATCACCGCCATTCTACGCCGTGAATTTGTCCGAATCAAGCAGCGTAAACAAAAGTCCTTAGAGGGCTTAAAAAAAAATCACCCGGGTAAATCGGTTTTACGCGACTCACCCGGATGGCGGTTTAGTTGATGTTACAGTTACCTTGCTGAAAATCTGTGGGGTGGTTCGATACGTGGTGGCCAGGGCGATAATAGCTGGTGATTGACATCATGTTCCCGGTTGAATTTATCGTGGCCAAGTTCTCCGTGATGAAGGCCGTCGTGAAAACGATTGCGGCCTTCGTCAATAGTGGGAATCGCTATAGCGCCGCCTCCATCCGTCCAGCCGTAGCCTTGGTCATTGCCGCCGGATTCGCCTCCAGTCTGGACGCGCGCGAGATTTGCTTCGGCTTCGTCAAGTTGCGCCAGAGCAGCCAGCCTTTGAATTTCCATTTGCGCGTCGCGAGCGTCGCGCTCGTCACGGGATTGCATCTCAGCTTTCGCGGCTTGTTCCATCCGCGCATTTTCCAATCGCCAATCCTCACTGGCCTTTGCCGCGCCATTTTCATATTCGCGGGCTTTTTGCGGGTCATAGCCCGCGGCCTTTTGTTGATCGACGGAAAGCCGGGAAAATTTGATTTTAGCCACGCCGATTCCGTTTCTTATCGGTTCGTAATTAACCAAATAACCGTCTGGTTCCACGCGAATGAGCGACACGCCGTTATAAGTGACACCATCGGTAGTAATAATCGTGGCAGGGATTTCAGCGCCGGCGGAAATGACAAAAGTCATAAGGGCCGCACCCGTGAAAAGAATTTTTGGAGTTTTCATAATCTTCCGAGCAATAGCAGCACGAGCAGAATCACTACCACGAGTCCGAGTCCGCCGCTGGGATAGTATCCCCACCCGCTGCTATACGGCCACGCGGGCAGCGCGGCGATGATGAGGATAATCAATAGAACCAATACCAGTCGTGAAGGATTCATAATTTTTGATTGCCTTCGGCCAATTTTGGGCCGTTACCAACGAAAAGCTAAAGGTGTACCAGTTCCCTATCCCTCCATTTTCGCCTGAATTAAGTGACGGTAAAAATACGAACGGGGCAAATTGCATTATTCCTCTTTTGTAAAATGCAAATTGCGGCCCCGTTTTTTTCAACGTGATTCACTGGCTGCGCGGACTCGCGTCAGAGTTGGTCGTTTTCTCCGGCTTCAGCGCGCCCTCGACAATGGTGGAAGCCAGAACCATTTCATTTTTGTCTGGCAACATTTCCAATCGCGCCAGCGGTTCAAAGTCACGCCGGACGACCAGCGCGGCATATTTGGAACCAGTATGGGTCCAACTAAACCAGGTTTTGTCGGGCTGAATCGGCAGAAAAAAACCCGGGGTCGGCTGGATGTACCAATAGCTGAAGGCGCGAGCATAAATGATGACAACGCAATCGGCGGGCACCGGACCGCTGACGCGTCCGGCGATGTCCGCGTGGGTATCGGGACCGCCGGGCTCGAATGGCGGAATCGTCGTGATCTCAATCTGGACGTTAGCCGCCTGCCGCCCATTGCGCGAACTGTCGCCATCGAATTTCACTCTAATTTCCGACTGCGCGACCCGCTGATTGCCACGCCATGCTTCCACTGAAACTTTGTCCTGCCGCACCCCTTCGGCAAATCTAAAGGTAGTGGAAGGCCGGTCGGATTCCTGTGGCTCACACTCGCCGGAAACCGCGAACCATTTATAGTGAAGTCCCGCCGTGGGTCCCGCGACCTGGGCTTGAATTTCAAGAAGATTCGCCGGCTCTTGCGGCGCTGCGCGTTCCGACAATTGGACATTGACATCGTTGCGTTCGCCACAGCCCGCAAAGCCGATCGCGAATGCAATCAATAGGATGTTTATCATGACGCACCATTCTCGCGGGACAAATGCAGCACGGCGCTTGAGACGGATTTTGTAAAAAATTTTATTCATGCCCAAGACGATTCAAATAGGTGAGCGAATAACAACCTACGCGTTCACCGAAATCGAATTCGCGCGTGAGAAAATGGTTTCGACGCTCCACCCACACTGTGCCGTTCTCGCTGTCGAGCGATACCGGAGTGGCTAGCGGAGCGAGACGCATTTCCGCGCGCGGCAAGGCATTTGGACCGCGGCGCGGAAGCAAATTCGCCCGGCGATTGGACCAAAAATGCGACTCCAGGACTACGCGGAAATCTTCAGGATGCCGGGTGTCAAGGGTCACCCAAAGGTAGGAAGGTGATGGAGAGGACGGCATAACGGCCAGCGGTGCGCGCGGAGGGAACAGAACGGCCCGCAGGCCGCCATTGCCGAAAAGGATCACGCAACTTACCGCGAGCGCGAGCGCGTTGACCGCCATTTGCCGCGCGCTCGAAAGATTGCCGATCCGCATCAACGCGCCTGCCACATGCCGGCAACGATGAATCGCCAATCCCTGGCTCTCCGCCGCAAAACCGAGTTGTTGCAAACCATCCGCCGCAGTAACCGGCGTGCGCTCGAAAACCGCCGAAGCCAGCGTGCCGCTCAAGTCTTTCATTTTGCCGCGGCCCGCGCCGCTTTGTCGTGGCATCAGCAGATGGGTGATTGAATCATGCTGAACACACGCGCGCAACTTCGGCTCAATCACGACCGGACGGAGGTGCGCTTCGGCAGTGACCACTCCCGTCGCGGCCCAGCCGTTCGTCTCGGAATTTAATTTTGTGTAGATATTGCGCCATAGCCATGAACGATGTTCTTTTCCACGTTTGGCGCGGAACAACGAAAGCATCGTGCTCAAACAAAAAACGACGCCCGCCGAGCCACCTTTTAGCGTCAGGCCGCCATTCATTCGCAGCCGCACCTGGCTTCGATTCAACAGAGCATTCCACTCGCGTCCATCGCGCCACGCCGCGAGACACTGGGTCATTGAAACTTTCGCCGCGATCGCAATCAAACCGACCCAAAGCGTGACGAGTGCCGCTACTACATAAAACAACTGCCTTCCCGGATCGGGTCCGATCAACAAATATAAAATAATTCCAGCCACCCCGAACCATCCGGCCATTAGCGCGACTCTCACCACTTTTGAATACGGACGCCGCCCGCTCGCGATCCACAAGGCGAGAAATACCAGCAGCCCTTTGCCGTTCAAAAGGCTCATCGCAGCGCGGCGTGGTATTTCCAATTCCACACCGTCCACTTGAAAACCTTCGCTCACGATTTGCGGAGCGGTGGCATCGGCCGGCAGCGCGATCGCTTCGACCCGACGGACGTCCTCCGCTTCGCCCAGGCTTTTTTCGGTGAGGATAATCGCCGACAGTCCGCCTACGCCGAAGCTCGCACGATATTTTTCAAAGGCGGCCCATTCGTTGAACGGCGCGACCCCGGCAAGTTCACTCAGGATGAAATGCCGCGCCAAACCGTTTTTGCGCAAATTGGCTTCGCGCGCCCAGCGGTTCAGCAGCCACGCGATGAATTGCCGCTGCGAATGGCGCGTGCGGCCCGCTTGCTGAACTGCGGCGCGTTCACCAACCGAGGCTTCGTGGCAATACCATTCGTCCCAATGGCTGCCAATCCCGTGAAGCGGGCTGCGCAAAAGCGAGCCGTCACGGAAACTTTCCGTACTCCAGTGCCAGAATGTCCAGAACCAGACGAAGCGCATTCAGGATCACGTATTAACTGCAATGGACTAGGGACTCGCGCGCAGAATGAATCGAAACGGCATGCGGTCGGTGACTTTCAGCGCATCCCATCCCACGACGACTTCCGCGGGCAATTCGGCATCCATGCGATATTCGCAATCCACCGCGACCGTCGCAGGCGCTGACAAAACCGGACGCGAAGTTCTATCCGCCACCAAGGTGACTTCAAAGTTTTCAACCTTCGCCCCATCGGCAGGCGCGCTCAACTCAAAACGCAAACGCAACCGTCCGTCGCGCACGACCAGATAAACTACGCGCGCAAAATCTTCGGTCTCCTGTCCGTCGCTTACGATTAACGCGGGAACTGGATGTCCCCCGCGGGCCTGTCGGAGTTCCGTCATGGCATGCGCATAGGCGACCCGCATCTTGCCGAGGCGCTCGGCGCAGGCCTGAAATTTTTCTGGCCAGGTTTCCCACCAGGGCCGCGCCAATTCGAGCAGGCGTTTTCCCCGCGGTGCCGGCGGAGCTTCCGCCTCAGCCTGCGCGAGCCGCAACTGTAAAAGTTCTTCCATGGAAATATTTTTTTTCATGTTGCAACCGTTTCGGGATCGACCGGGCGCGAGTCCTCAAGATGAATTTTCATTTGCCGGACGCCTTCGCGCACCCAGGCGCTGATGGTTTGCTCGGTGCGACCGTAGCGCAAGCCGATCTCCGCGCACGACTCGCCCGCGATGTAACGCGCCACAAGGATTTCGTGCAGCAATGTGTCCAGCCGGCCCAACGCCTCATCAATATCCAGCTTGAGCAGCGTGCTTTCGACGTGGCGAATCGTTTTCAAGTCCGGCAGAAAGTCCGCAAGCCGGCCATTTTCTCCGGTGTCGCTGGCGATCTCGGCTTCGAGCGAAGCCAGTCGGCCTTCGGCCATCGGCCCGGCGCGGCGGGCCGAGCGGCAATTATCACGCCACAGGTTCGTCGCTATGGTCAGAAGATAGGCGGGGAAATTACCGTCGGGCTTAAGCGAACGGCGCGCGCGCAAGACGCGGCACCACGCTTCCTGTGCCAGATCGCTGGCTTTTTGGGAATTCAAGGTCATCACCTGGCAGCGCGCAAAAAGCTTTTTCCAGTAACGATCCACTAATACATCAAGCGCGGGACCGTCGGGCGGTTCGCAGCGAATGGCGGCGATCAACCAGGCGTCCGGCCACAAATTGGCATCCTGCAAACGGGCCCAACTCTCGCCCTGAAACTTCTGCTCGTTCAGCGCTGTCGCATCGGCCATCAAACGGCGAGCTTCGGCGGCATCCCCAGCCGCGAGCAATGACTCGATGGTCATGCGCAACGTCTCAGGCACTCGGTCAATGGGTTTGATGACGGCGTCAATCATTCGTTTGAGTGGAACTCATAGGTATGATTACGCCGTGGCACTCTAAAATGAAAGCAGTTTGAATCCGAAATCTGCGGATCAATTCAAACGACGACGACGAAGCCTAGTGCGTATGCGCCACGGAATTCGCGTGCCGCCAGGCATGAAGGATATGCTCGATGATGGCATCCACGCCGGGACCGTGCTTGACCTGCGCAAACACCACCGGGCCATCGCCGCGCATGCGCCGGGCGTCACGGGCCATTACCTCAAGGTCGGCGCCGACCGCCGGGGCGAGGTCGGTTTTATTGATCACCAGCAAGTCCGCCTGCGTGATTCCAGGGCCGCCTTTGCGGGGAATTTTATCGCCGCCCGCAACATCAATCACGTACACCGTGAAGTCAGCCAGTTCGCGGCTGAAATGCGCGGCCAGATTATCGCCGCCGGATTCCAGCAGCATTAATTCCGGTTTGAAATGGCGTTGCAGTTCTTCCAGCGCGAGCAGATTGGCCGAGATGTCCTCGCGAATCGCGGCGTGCGGACAACCGCCCGTCTCGACGGCGCGAATACGCTCGGCTTCCAACGCCTGATGCCGCACCAAAAATTCGCCGTCTTCTTTCGTAAAAATATCATTCGTCACGGCGGCGATATTCATTCGCTCGCGCAATTCCCGGCACAGCGCCAGCATCAACGCCGTCTTGCCACTGCCCACCGGGCCGCCAACGCCGACAGTGAAAGCGCGTTGAGCGAAATCTCGCGTCAAAGGTTGTTCGCGTTCACCGAAGCGTCCCGGATGTTCCAGGTGTTCGTGAGTATGGCCGTCCGGCCCGTGATGATGATGACCTGCGCTCATAATGTTATTCGATGCGAAAATCAACTTTGAAACAATCGCGAATAGAGACGGTCTTGCGCGCCCTGCCAGAGGTCGAGCAATGGTGCTGTCTGGGCGACGTCATCCACAGTGAGCATTTCGCAGTGATCAAGAATTTCCACGGCTGGTGACGCGCATTGGTGTTGCAACGATTGTGCTTCCATCGGCCCGATGACACCCAATCGCACCGCGCTCGCAGTCAATCCGCGCATATAAGTAAAAAAGAAAAGTTCCGCCACCGTGCGCCGCCCAATCCCCAAAGCTCGAACCACGCCGCCAAAAACCGGGCTCAAATGAAACGGCTGCCCGGCTGATGCTGATTCGCGAATTTGTTTCAAATCCGCGCCGCCAAAAATGCGCTCGGCTGATGCCAGCAATGCGCGCCCCTGCAACCGGCTCGCTCGATTGGCGACATGGTTCGTCGTAAAGGAATCGCACAACAAATCGAGACGCAAAAGTTCCGCCGGCTGGTCGTAAGCGCCCAGCATGAATGGCAGCGAACCCTTTCCAAATTGCCACAAACTGGCCTCGATGAAACTTCGCAGTTCAGCACGATTGCGCAGTTCGCCGTGCTGCCATGTTGCCTCGAGTCCGCCGGAGTGGGCGAATCCGCCGGTCGGGAAAGCCGAATCCGCCAGTTGCCAAATCAACCACTGATCGCCGGCGATTTCTGCCTCGCCGCCAGCCTTGGCAAATTCTGATTCTGGTTGTACGCGCGCGAACACAACTTAAAAAAGATGATAGCGTTGCGCGAGCGGCAGGATTTTTGCCGGTTCGCAAACGAGCGATTCGCCATCCGCAGTCACGGCGTAGGTTTCCGGATCAACCGTGATGCGCGGCGTGGCGTCATTCCATCTCATGTGGGACTTGCCGAGGTTGCGACAGCCGCGCACGGCCTCAAGGCGTTTCGTCAGACCGTAAGTTGAAACAACTCCGCGCTCTTTGCTCAATGCGCTGACAAAGCTCACCGAAATCGGCCCCGGCGCGCGGCCAAATGCGCCGAACATCGGCCGCATAAAAACCGGTTGCGGTGTGGGAATGGAAGCGTTGGGATCGCCCATCTGCGACCACGCGATAACACCGCCTTTGATGACCATTTCCGGCTTCGCGCCAAAAAACGCCGGCTTCCACAAAACCAAATCCGCCAATTTGCCAACCTCAACCGATCCGATCAAATGACTCATCCCGTGCGCGATTGCGGGATTAATTGTGTATTTGGAAATATAGCGTTTGATGCGCATATTATCATTCGCGCCTTTTTCGCCAGGCAGCGCGCCGCGTTGTTGTTTCATCTTGTCCGCGGTTTGCCACGTCCGCGTGATGACTTCCCCGATGCGGCCCATCGCCTGCGAATCCGAACTCATCATGCTAATGGCGCCCAAATCGTGCAGGATGTCTTCCGCCGCGATGGTTTCGCCACGGATGCGGCTTTCCGCAAACGCCACGTCCTCCGGCAATCCGGGATCAAGATGATGGCACACCATCAACATATCGAGATGCTCGTCAATGGTGTTAACGGTGTACGGCCGCGTTGGATTCGTCGAACTCGGCAAGACATTCGGCTCGCCGCAAATGCGGATGATGTCCGGTGCGTGCCCGCCGCCCGCGCCCTCGGAATGATACGTGTGAATCGTGCGGCCTTTGATCGCGGCGATGGTCGCGCCGACGAATCCCGATTCGTTAAGCGTGTCGGTGTGAATCGTGACCTGCACATCGTGTTCGTCCGCGATGCGCAAGCAACAATCAATCGCGGCGGGCGTCGTCCCCCAGTCTTCGTGCAACTTGAGTCCAATCGCGCCGCCGAGGATTTGTTCCGCGAGACCTTCGGGCATTGCCGTGTTACCTTTGCCGGTAAAACCAAAATTCAGCGGCAGTTGATCGGTCGCCTGCAACATCATTCGCAAATAACCTGCGCCCGGCGTGCAAGTCGTCGCGCAGGTTCCCGTCGCGGGTCCGGTGCCGCCGCCCACCATTGTGGTCAATCCCGCCGCGATCGCCTCGAACGCTTGTTGCGGACATATATAATGGATATGCGTGTCCAATCCTCCCGCGGTCAAAATCATCCCCTCCCCCGCGATCACTTCGGTCGTGACGCCAAAGATCATTCCCGGTGTCACTCCAGCCATGACATCCGGGTTGCCCGCCTTGCCGATGCCCTTGATCAAACCGTCCTTGATGCCGATGTCCGCCTTGTAAATTCCCGTATGGTCCACCACGATCGCGCACGTTATCACGCAATCCAACGCATCGGCCTGTCCCACACCCGCCGCCTGCCCCATGCCTTCGCGCAAAACCTTTCCACCACCGAATTTGCATTCGTCGCCGTAAACGGTGAAATCCTTTTCCACCTCCAGTTGCAATGAAGTATCGCCGAGCTTCAACCGGTCACCGGTCGTCGGCCCGAACATCTCCGCGTAATGCGAGCGTTGCATTTTATGAGCCATGATTTTCCTCCTGATGCGCGAAGCCGCCGTCTTTTACCCGCGCCATGACCGCCGGCAAATTTTCCGCCGAGACTTTGCCATTGCCAAGATTGTTGCCGCCACGAATCACCCGATTGCCCGCAATCTCAACCAAATTAACGGTTTTGGTTTCGCCCGGTTCAAAACGCACCGCCGTTCCTGCAGGAACGTCCAACCGGCGACCGTAAGCTTTTGCGCGATCAAAGCGAAGCTGCGCGTTCGTCTCGATAAAATGATAATGGCTTCCGACTTGCACCGGACGGTCACCAAGATTGGTGACGGACAAAGTGATGCTCACGCGGCCCGCGTTCAGTTCGAGTTCCCCTGGTTGCGGCGTCATCGCGCCCGGCTCGAAATCTGTGACCGCATCCGCCTTGAAAGTTGAAATATCCGGCACCGGCAGAAAACTTCCATACAACGCCAATTTCAAATCTCCATGCTCCGCAGCGATAGGATGATGCACCGTTACCAGTTTTGTCCCGTCGGGAAATGTTCCCTCCACCTGCACTTCGCCAATCATCGCAGGCACGCCGGACATCACCTGACGACGGCCTAGAAATTTTCGGCCCAGGTCCATGAGTTCCGCCACGCTGCGGCCATCGCGAATGAATTCGAGAAGCTGCGTCGCGATCAACGCGACGGCTTCGGGGTAGTTGAGCCGCACGCCGCGCGCAAGCCGTTTCTGGGCGAGGAAGCCCGCGTTGTGAAGCAGCAGCTTGTCAATTTCTCGAGGCGACAGATGCATTGTGGTAAATGAATTGGGTCTCCGGTTTCAGCGCTCACCATTTTCGCGCCCAGGGATCATCGTGCAAAACGTCACGAAGAAAATCAAGCTGTTGGTGAATCTCCCGCCGGACTTGTTCCACTGCTTCGCCCGCCAAACGAAGCACCACGCCGCCTTTGATAGCACTCGCGCTGCACAGAAGCGACGCGCGGCGCTCAATGGGCCGCACAGCGATGCGCTCCAGGACTTGAGCCGCAACCGTATTCAACACTTCGCCAAGAATGACAATCGTCGCGATACAATTCATCCGCCCCATCCGATGTGCACCACCCAGCGGCCCTGGTTCGGCATCGAGCGACAACGCATCCAAAAAAACGCGCTCGCCGCCGACGAAAATTTCATTGCGACTTTGAAAACGATTGAATACCCAGCGTTCACCACAAGCCGCGCGCCCCGAGCCAAGCCAATCCACCAATACCAATCCGCTCCCGCGCGCGAGTTGAAATCCCTGGCGTTGGACATAATCAGAATCGGCGAACGCCTGCACCGCATCCGGCGCCAGCACTAACAGGGAATCTTCCGCGAGGTCTGCGCGAAGTTCATGACCGCACGGGCGATTTTTTGGATTGCGATAAACTTTTGTCGAAGCCTGCGTGCTCAGGAAGCAGCGTGTTCCCGCGCCGAGTTTCACCGTCAGTTTAGTCTCGTCACCGGCGACCATGCCGCCGCCGAAACTGCTCAGATAGGCCCACACACTTTCGCCGCGCGGTCTGGGAACGAGAATTTTCAACGGGCTCGACGCGCAAACTGAAGTCGCCGTGCTCATACCCGAAACCATTTGAACCTCGAGATGGCCAAATCCCTTTTCCACTGGCGATGCGCAGCCGTTTTCGGTCACGCCATTCAAAACGCCAGCCTCGCCAGGCGGGTTGCGAAATAGTTCATGCAAAGAGGAAACACGCGGGACAGGTTTCGCGACGACTATCATACCGTCAAGTATTTCTTCACGATCCCTTCGTTCAAATCCGCAATCGGCCCGCCCGCGACCACCGCTCCGCGATCCATCACGTAAAACCGGTCGGCAATTTCGAGGCAAAAATCGAGATATTGTTCGACCAATAAAATACTGATCTTGTCCGTCTTTTTGATTTTCACCAGCGTCTCGCCGATCAGGTCAATGATGTTCGGCTGAATACCTTCCGTCGGCTCGTCCAGAATCAGAACTTTGGGGTCCGTCAACAATGCGCGCGCGATCGCCAGTTGCTGTTGTTGGCCGCCGCTGAGCACTCCGCCTTTGCGTCCCAGCATTTCCTTGAGCACGGGAAAAAGTTCCAGCACGCGTTCCAACTGGCCGTTCGCCTGCGTGCCATGCACGACAAGGCTGATCTTTAAATTTTCCCACACTGTCAAATTTGGAAAAATATCGCGTCCCTGCGGCACGTATCCGATGCCCTTGCGCGCACGTTCTTCTGACGGCAATCCGCTCAGTGATTCTCCGCAGATGCGGATGTCGCCGCTGACGGGTTTGACCAAGCCAACGATGCATTTCAGCGTGGTCGTTTTCCCGACACCGTTGCGTCCCATGAACGCCACTAACTGCCCGTCGGGAAGGGTCATGTTCACATCGCGCAAGATTTGCGAGCCGTCGTACGCCGCGTTGAGATTCGAGATCGCCAGCAACGGCGGTGGTTCCGGCGTGGTCATAAATGTTTCTTCTCGTGCTTGCGGCCCAAATAAACATCGAGGACGCGTTCGTTGTTTTGCACTTCATCCACGCTGCCTTCGCACAACACATGGCCCTGGTGCAACACCGTGACCTTCCTTCCCAGTTGCCGCACGAAAGTCATGTCGTGTTCGATGACCACGACGCTGTGCTTGCCTTCGAGCCCGAGCAATAACTCGGCGGTTTTGTGCGTTTCCTCGTCGGTCATACCGGCGGCGGGTTCATCCACCAGCAAAAGTTTCGGATCTTGCGCAATCAACATGCCGATCTCCAGCCATTGCTTTTGCCCGTGGCTTAACAATCCCGCTTTCCAATCGGCGCGCTGGGCCAGGCCAACCGTCTTTAAAACCTCATGGATGCGCGCGCGCTCGTCCTCACTGATGCGATGAAACAACGCGGCAAAAACCCCGCGCGGCCCTTTCAGCGACAACAGCAAATTTTCAAATACGGTGTGATGGACATACACGGAGGGCGTTTGAAATTTTCTGCCGATGCCAAGGCGGTTGATTTGATATTCGTTGAGCCGGGTGAGGTCCGTGCTCTTGCCAAATTCGATTTTTCCGCTGTCAGGGCGCGTGCGTCCGGTGATGAGGTCCATCATCGAACTTTTGCCCGCGCCATTGGGGCCGATGATGATGCGCAACTCGCCATCATCCATGTAAAAATTCAGATCGTTGATCGCCTTGAAACCGTCGAAGGATTTATTCACCCCTTCGAGCATGAGAATAAATTTCTTGGACATGCTTATTTGGTTCCCAGGAGTTGGCTTTTCTCCGCGAGTTCGGCAGCCGCGTTGTCGCGGGCTTTTGCCCGGCGCTGACGCATCTGGCGGATTTGCGCGGGAAGCCCCACGATTCCGGCGGGCATGAAAATCGTCACCACAATGAACAAACCGCCAAGGATCAAGAGCCACAAATCCGGGTAGGCGCGGGTCGCCCAACTTTTGATGACATTCACCACCACCGCGCCGATGACCGGCCCGATCAATGTGCCGCGGCCGCCGATCGAAACCCAGATCACCGCCTCGATGGATTTGTCCACGCCCATTTCGCTGGGGTTGATGATTCCCACTTGCGGCACATAAAGCATCCCGCCGATTGCCGCGATCAAAGCGCTCACGACAAACACGAACAGCTTGTAATTTCCCGCGGCATAGCCACTGAACAGCACGCGATTTTCACTATCGCGAATCGCTTGCTGTACCAGTCCAAATTTTGTCCGGCTCAGCCATTTGCAAAACCAATAGACCAGCAAAAGTGTCACGCCCGATGCGAAATACAAAATCCGTTGCGTGGAAGCCAGGCGCAAATCATATCCCAGCATGAATTTGAAATCGGTGAAGCCATTGTTGCCGCCGAGCAAAAGACTGTTGCGAAAAAATAGCAAACAGGCGGCATAGGTCAGCGCCTGGGTGAGAATCGAAAAATAGACCCCGCGAATGCGCGAGCGAAAGGCGAGAAAGCCAAATACCAACGCCAGTACGCCCGGCAAAACCAGTGCCATCAGCACGGCAAATGGGAAACTCGAAAAAGGCTTCCAGAAGACCGGCAGATTGCTCCAGCCCAGGAACACGAGAAAGTCAGGAATGGGTTTGTGATACTGGCCAAGGTCGCCAATCATGCGCATCAGATACATCCCCATCATGTAACCGCCGAGCGTGAAAAAGAGCGCCTGGCCGAGACATAACAAACCCGTGTAACCCCAAAGCAAATCCACGCTGATCGCCAAAATCGCGTAGCAAAGATATTTGCCATAGACAGTGATCGAAAAATCGGAGACGTGCAGGAAGCTGCTCGCGGGCACGAACGCATTGAGGGATGGCAAGATCGCCAGAATATAAATCGCCGCGATGGCGACACCCCACTTTTGATATTTCGATGTTTCCATTTTAATCCAGACTGCGGCTGCGAATTGAGAACAATCCGCCGGGCTTCCATTGCAGGAACAAGATGATGGTGATAAGCACCACAATCTTCCCACTCACGGGCGAGCCGGTCAGTTGTTGCAACACCTGGTCGGACGTGCCGATGCCCAGCGCGGCACATACCGTGCCGATGATGCTTCCCACACCGCCGACGACCACCGTCATGAACGCATTGACGATATGGTCCTGCCCCATGCTCGGTCCGACATTGCCGATTTGTGAAAGGAACGCGCCCGCCAGCCCGGCCAATCCCGATCCAAAAGCAAAGGTCAGCATATTGATGCGACGCGTCCGCACTCCGAGGCACGCGGCCATGTTGCGATTCTGCATCACCGCGCGAATCAAAAGACCCAGCGGCGTTTTTGTCAGCAGCAGCCAGGTTCCGATAACGATCAGGACTGCGAAGCCGATGACGAACACGCGATTGTAACCGAAGCTCACGTCATCCACCGTAAAATGGCCGAGCAACCACGACGGCGAATTTACCTGCACATTGTTCGCGCCAAAAACCATGCGGAAACATTGCTGCATCACCAGCGAAACTCCCCACGTCGCCAGCAATGATTCCAGCGGACGCCGGTAAAGAAATTGAATCACCGCCCGTTCCACCAGCAAGCCCGCCAGCGCCGCCATGATGAAACTCAAAGGCAGCGCCACCAGGAAATAACTTTCATACGTCGCGCCGGTGGTATTGAGTCCCGGCAAGTGCATTCCAAATTGGATGGCCTTCCCGGCAAAATTGAACGGCAGCACAATCGTGAAACCAAATCCCGCGCCAAAAAGATTTTGCACCACGTAACAAGTGTACGCGCCGACCGCGATCATCTCGCCGTGCGCCATATTAATGATGCCCATCAAACCGAACGTGATCGCCAAACCCAGCGCGACCACCAGCAAAATCGAACCCAGACTGATCCCATGAAAAATGGTGCCGAAGAAATTGACCCAGCCAATGTGGTTCTTGATGGAACCAATCGCCTTGGTTGCCGCCAGCTTCGCTGCGGGCGGAGTCGTATCCTTCTCGGCAAACTTCTGTAGATTTTCCACTGAACCGATTGACTGAAGTTCCGCCAGATGATTCACCGCAGAAATCTTCACGTCTGTGTTTGTATCCCCCAACTGGAGCATGGCAATAGCCTCTTCAATGGCCCGGCGCACTTCCGCATTCGTCTCCCTGGTCAGTCTTGCCTGCAAAATCGGGAGGTATTGCAGCTTCTGTGAGTTGCCGAGTTTGCTCACCGCCGAGTGGCGGACTTCGGGATCTTTGTCGGCAAGCGCGAGCGAATCGAGGGTGCGTTGAATCACTTTGCGCAAAGCCATGTCCGTCTCGGCGGCTTCAAGATCGCCGGAACCAAAATGCAACTCCACTCCCTTATCATCCTTCAAAATCTGGCCGTCATCCACGCGAATGGCGCGCGCCTTGCCCTGGGCGTCCTGTTGGTCCTCCAACTGCACCGGCACCTTTGCGCCGCCCGGCGCGCCATACATATATATTCCATCGCGCGTCCACGCCGTGAGAACATCGTGCGCCGTCTTCGAGCCGGTATCCACCAGTTCGCTCAACAGCTTTGGCTGGTCTTCCGGTTTCGCGACGATCACCTCGGCGAGCTTTTTCCTGGCTTCAAGTTCCGTGGCGCTCTCCGCGGCACGCGCCATCCCTGTGCCGGAGAGCAATAGCGCGATCCAAACCATCAATCCAAGGCGAAAAGTTGAATTCATATTTGTGAAAAAGGAGGAACGAAGATGGACAACTTCGTTCCTCCTTGAACTAACTAACTCGGAAACAAGATCAACACGGCCATCATTTCGCGGCTAGCTTTTCGTCCAGGCCTTTCAGCAGGAACGGTTCACCGGTAACTCCGTCAAATGATTTGAGAATCTTGAACTGGCCGTTGGCCTTGGTTTCACCAATGTAAACATTCTTGGTGGCGTGATGGTTGGCTTGCATCGTGACCGTGCCGCCCGGGCCACCGAAGGAGATCGCACCGGATTCCAGCACTTCGCGAACTTTGTCCACGTCAGCCGTGCCGGCCTTTTCGACCGCGGCCTTCCAGAGATAAACGCCGTCATAGGAAAGCACCATCGGACTGTCCACCGGGCGGTTTTCTTTTACGACACCGGCATGGGATTCAGTCGAGAGCCAGTCTTTCCAGTTGCCCAGGAACTTTTTGTTCTCCGGCGTAGGGAGGGACATGAAGTAAGTCCAGCAACCGAGTTCACCGACCAGGTCTTTGGTCGGCAGCGCGCGGAGTTCGTCTTCCGCCAAGCTGAAGGAGACCACCGGGCAATCCGAAGGCGTCAAACCAGCGGCGGCAATTTCCTTGAAGAAAGGCACGTTGGAATCACCGTTGATGGTGTTGATCACGCAGGCGTCACCACCGGCGGCGAATTGCTTGATGTCGGCCACGATCTGCTGATAGTCGGTGTGGCCGAATGGGGTGTATTTGCCAGCAGAGATGACCTTGCCGGAATCATCCTTGCGCAAACCGCCGCCGATGTCCTCGATCTTGATGCCGTGCAGCAACAGATATTTGTAGAGGATGAGGTTCGTGGTTTGCGGATACACGTAGTCGGTGCCGATCAGGTAGAATCTCTTCTTGCCCTGCGCAAGCAGATAGTCAACCGCCGGGGTGGCTTGTTGATTCACCGCTTCAGCAGTGTAGAAAATATTCTTGGAAAGCTCTTCACCTTCATACTGCACCGGATAGAAGAGCAAGCCATTGTCCTTCTCAAAGACCGGCAGCACGGATTTGCGGCTGACCGAAGTCCAGCAGCCGAAAACCACCGCGACCTTGTCTTCTTCGAGCAACTGCTTGGCTTTTTCAGCGAACAGCGGCCAGTTCGAGGCGCCGTCCACGATGACCGGCTCGATAGTGTACATCTTGTCGCCGATCTTGATGCCGCCTTCCTTGTTGATTTCATCAAACGCGAACAACAACACATCGCGCAACGACGTTTCGCTGATGGCCATCGTGCCGCTCAATGAATGGAGAATGCCGACCTTGATGGTATCTGCGGCTTGACCGACCGTGGCTGCGAATAAACACGCCGCCCCCGTTACCAGACTAAAGAATTGCTTTTTCATAGGATTTCAAATGACGTTGATTTCAGATTCAGGTTTTCAATGTTGGGTTTAGAACAGATAAGAAAGGCCGGCGCCGAAGATGACCCGGTTTTGTTTGCCCGGCACGAAGCCTCCCGAATACGAGGTATGGTCGTAGCGGATTTCCGGCTGGAACTTGATGGCGGGAACCGGAGTGTAGTTGAGCGTGACCGCGACACTGGAAAGGTCCTGGCCAACGCCGACCGGGTTCATGAACCCGAGCGCGCCGCCGGAGGCATCCACACCGTCATGATCCGCGAGATATTCCGCGCGCAAGGCGAGGTCGAATTGCTTGGTGAACGCGTAATCCGTCCAAAGCCCGGCGGAATAAACATCCGAGTGCCCGGCAGCATACGCCGCGGGAGGAGCTGCAAGATGCGGATTATAGAAGTTGAACCAGTCGAGTTCCGTGCCGAAGGTCCACTGCGGCGTTGGATTCCATCCGGCGAGGATTTCCGCGCCGATGAGATTTTCGGTAAAGCCCGCATCCTCACGACCGCCGAATACCAAGCCATTGACCCAAAGATTTTTCAAGGGCTTGAGGTCGAGCGCGGCGATGAAACTCTTGGAAGAGTTATTGTCAATAGGTCCGGCATAAGTGCCGTTTTGCACGCGCAACTTCACATCGGCCCAATCCGTCAGGGTATAGCCGAGTTGAATGCCTTCCGCGGGACCATTGCCGGTGAAGAACCATTGGTAACCCTGCGAAAAGTTCGCATTCGCCGCGCCGCCATCCCCCGACTCATAATTGAGCAGCGAGATCATTTCACCCGCCCGGAAATTCACGCCGGTGCCGATGGGAATGTTCAACTCAACATAGGCTTCGCGAACGGCATTGAAACCAGAATCATTGTTATACGTTCCAGTCGCGCCCCCCGGAGTGGTCGTGACGGTTGAATGATTGCCGTTGAAACCGGAATTGACGACGGGCGCGTCCTGGCCGTAGATGAGCGACACGCGAAACGCGGCGTCGAACTTATCGCCGCTGCGCTCAACCGGTTTGCTGGCGAGCGTCACTTTGATTTTGTTCAACGAAAAGTTGTCGTTGACGCGGTTCCACAGATAACCGGGCGAAACATGGCCCGCCGGTTCGCTGCTGTCATGAAAGTACGACGTGGTGATGAAGCCGCTGAGGGTGATGTCCGACAGCGCTGCAACGGACGAATTACCGCCCTTGTTGCTGGGCATCCAGCCTTCTTTTTCCGCGGCCGTTTCGAGCGCATCCAGGCGCGCCTTGAGGTCTTTGTTTTCCTGCGTCAGTTTTTGCATTGACTGGGGATCGGTGGCCGAAGGGTCGGCGGCCATCGGATCCGCATGCAGCGCGATCGCGCTGCTGACGACCATCCCCATGCACACACCGGCCGTCTTTAACTGCTTGCCAAGTCTAGGTTGTTTTTTCATCGCGTAGTCAGTTGTTAGGTTGTCCTGTCGTTGCATTGTTCGAGCCAGTTCACAATCGGTGAGCTTGGCTTGACAGTTGCTTGTATTGGGTCACCACGGCGTTTGGCCTCTGGTTGATCAAGTTGTTTTCGGAAAAAGCAACTCAGATACCGATTGGGCGAATTGTTCCGTGAAATATTTTAACGACCGCCTTGAATCGCATTCACACATGGATGAACCACTAGATAGCAGGCAGCTAAGAGCGTTTGTCGTCCTCGCGGAAACCGGCAGTTATACCGAGACCGCCCGCCGTCTTTTTGTCACGCACTCAGCCATCAGCCACGCGATGCGCGCACTGGAGAGCACGGTGGGGTGTCGCCTTTTGAACAACCTGAATAAAAAGGTCATGCTCACGGACGCCGGCGAGGCGCTACTTCAACATGCACAGCAGGTTTTGGAGGAAATGCGCCGCGCGAAAACAAATCTCAACGCGCTCAACAAATGGGGCTCGCGCCGTTTGCGCATCTCCGCCGAAGCACCGCTGGCAGGTTATTTTCTCAACGATGTGCTCGTGGAATTTCATCACAAATTTCCCAACGTCATGGTCAGCGTGGAATTGCACAACCGTTGTGATGCTTATGCTTTTCTCACGGCGAACCGCACCGACCTGGTATTTGCCGAAAAGCCGCCGGTGGATGGGCGCTTTGAATTTTGCCCGCTGTTCTCCGACACGTTTCACGTGGTCATGGGCCCACAACATCCCTGGGCGGTCAAAAAATCCGTGACGCTTTCAGAATTTCCCAAAGCGCCGTTCATCCTTCATCGCAACCTCGCGCGCTCCCAAAAAATGCTGGCGGACTACCTGGAAAAATCGGGTTTCCAACTCAACACCGTGGCGGAGATGGACAGTCTGGATTCAATCAAGGATTTCGTGCGCCAAACCCGCGCGATCAGCATCCTCCCGACGTGGGCAATCGAGTGCGAATTACGGGACGGAATATTGGTGGCGCTCCCATTGGGCCGCCGGTCATTTGAACAAACCTGGGGATTCACCCGTTGGACCGAGCGCGCACTGACTCATAGCGAGTCCGGCTTCGTCCATATTTGCCGAACGGTTCTGATGGAAACCGCCGCGAAAATAAAACTTAAATCCACTACGTTTCCAACCATGCAGGCCTGAGCGGTATTCCGTAAACCAGCAGCAAATTTTTTCAGCTTATTCTTTCGCCGACTTTCATCTGGCTTGCGTTAAACCTTTGCGGTCCCTTCGATGGGATTGACTCCGCTTGCAGGGCTGGAATATTGTCTAAACCCGCCAAGACGCAAATGCGTCGCAGTCAAGCGCGTCCGCTGGTCTGCGGATCGGTCTTTTGCCAAAGAAAGATTTGCGCCCGGCGCGGTTCAGTTAATAATACATTGATATGAAACAAGGCTCCCCGGGAGAACCTGGCCACACAAAATCGAAAAGCCGTCTGTTGATCGTCATCTTCACGATCGCCGCGACGCTGCTGGTGCTCAGCATGGTCGTGGTTTTCCGGGCTGGGCATATCGCGATCCTGGCCCAGGACCGGATGAACAGCCAACTTGAGGCGGTCAGCGAATTACAGGAATGGTTGTCCACGGTCAAGGATGCCGAAACCGGCCAGCGCGGTTATTTGCTCACGGGCGAGGAAAGTTATTTGCAGCCGTACACCGATGCGCTGCAAAAACTGAAAACCGATTCCGTCGCGCTGGAAAATCTGGTTTCCGCCGGACAATTATCCCGGGAGGATGTGGCGCGAACCGCTGGTTTGGTCCAGGAAAAAATCAACGAACTGGCAGAGACCATTCGCTTGCGAAATGAAAAAGATCTGGCGCAGGCATTGTTGGTCGTGCGGAGCGATCACGGCAAAATAACGATGGACCAAATCCGGATGAACATTCAGGCGTTGCTTAAGACCGCGCGGGAAAATTATAATGAGGCCACCCAGGAGGCCGACCGCATCAGCTTCTGGCGTTCGGCGACTTTTTTCATCGTGACCATCGTCAACCTCGCGTTTCTGACCTGGGCTTTTCAAACCATCCGGCGCCAGGAATGGCTGCAATTTGGCCGGATGCAATTAGGTGAGAAATTATCCGGCGATCCGCAACTCCACGATTTGACGGCGAAGGCGCTGACGTTTTTGGCGGAGTATTTGGGCGCGCAGTCGGGTGTGCTTTATGTGGATGACGGCGGGGCTTTTCGGCGTTCGGCGGTTTACGCTTTGCCTGACCCGCAGAAAGTCCCGGAAAAATTTTCACCCGGAGAAGGTTTGCCGGGACAAGCCGTGCGGGACAAGCGGTCGTTCGTCGTGCGGGCGCTTCCCGAAGGATACATCAACGTCGGGTCAGCGTTGGGAAAGAGCGCGCCGCGCCAGATCATCATCGCGCCGATTCGCGTGGAGGAATCCGTCAATGCGGTGGTCGAACTGGGCTTTCTCGATTCGGTTCCCGGCGCGGCGCTGGAGTTTCTCGACGATATCAGCGAGCCCACAAGTGTGGCGCTACGCTCGGCGCAATATCGCACCCGCTTGCAGGAATTATTGGAAGAGACGCAGCGCCAATCCGAAGAACTTCAGTCTCAGAGCGAGGAACTTCGCGTGTCCAATGAGGAACTTGCCGAGCAGGGCCGCGCTTTAAAGGAATCCCAAGTGCGGCTTGAACAGCAACAAGCCGAACTCGAGCAATCCAATTCACAATTGGAGGAGCAAACACAAATTCTTGAAGGACAGAAGGACGATCTGTCTCGCGCGAAAATCGAACTTGAAAATCAAGCCGCCGTGGTCGAGCAGGCGAGCCGTTACAAATCGGATTTCCTCGCCAATATGTCCCATGAATTGCGCACGCCGCTCAATTCCTCGCTCATCCTCGCCAAACTCCTCGCCGATAATCGCGAGGGAAATCTGTCCGCCGAACAGATCAAATATGCGCAGACGATCCAGTCCGCGGGCAACGACCTGCTGACGCTCATCAATGACATCCTGGACCTCGCCAAGGTCGAGGCGGGGCGACTCGATTTGAAGCCGGAGGCATTTCTGCTGCCCAGCCTCGTCGAAAGCTTGAATGGATTATTTGACCCGGTCGCCGAAGGCAAGGGTTTGAAATTGCGCATGACGCTCGCGCCGGACGCGCCGCAGACGCTCGAAACCGACCGCAAGCGGCTTGAGCAAGTCCTCAAAAATCTTTTATCCAACGCCATCAAATTTACTGAGAAAGGCGAAGTGAGCCTTAACATCAGCCGCAAGCCGGGCGGCATCGCGTTTGCGGTGCAGGACACGGGCATCGGAATCGCCGAGCAGCATCAGAAAATTATTTTTGAGCCCTTCCGCCAGGCGGATCCGGCGACCGACCGCAAGTACGGCGGCACCGGCCTGGGACTCTCGATCTCGCGTGAACTGGTCCGGTTGATGGGCGGGACCATCACGGTCACCAGCGAACTCGGGCGCGGGAGCGTGTTCATCGTCGTGCTGCCCGAGGTTTATAAACCCGCAAAATTTCTCACGCCAAAGTCCGCCCAGGACATCAATCCGCTCAGACATGAGGCCGCGCCCGCCTCGCCTCCATCGGCGCCGCAGCCCGCATTGAAACATGTGCCGCGCGTGCCGGATGACCGCGAACGATTGACCGCGGATTCCCGGATGATCCTGCTCGTCGAAGACGATGCTTTATTCGCCGGAATCCTCGCCGACCTGGCGCACGAACTGGATTTTCAAGTCCTCATCGCGCAAAGCGCCGAGGAATCCCTGGTGCTCGCGCGGCAATTCCAGCCGAGCGCCATCATCCTCGACATCGGCTTGCCGGATAATTCCGGCATGTTCGTTTTGGAACGGCTTAAGGGAGATTCGCGCACACGGCACATTCCAGTGCATGTCGTTTCGGGAAATGATTATTCGGAACCGGCGCTCGCCATGGGCGCGGTCGGCTACATGCTCAAGCCCGTCAAACGCGAGCAACTGGTCGAGGCGTTTCATAAATTGGAATTTCGCCTCACCCAGCGGTTGCGCCGGGTGCTGGTCGTCGAGGATGACAAGGTGCAACTCGACAGCTTGAAACGCCTCCTCGGTTCGCGCGATGTCGAAACCGTCGGCGTGCGCACGGCGGCGGAATGCCTCGAAAATTTGAAGTCGTCCACCTTCGATTGCATGGTGCTCGATTTGAGTTTGCCGGACGCGTCGGGTTTTTCGCTCCTTGAGACGTTGAGCGCGGAGGAGGCTTATTCTTTTCCGCCGGTGATCATTTATACCGGGCGCGATTTGAGCGCCGACGAAGAACAGCGGCTGAGAAAATATTCCAAATCCATCATCATCAAAGGCGCCAAATCTCCCGAGCGGTTGCTGGATGAAGTCACGCTCTTCCTTCACCAGATCGTCTCCAGCCTGCCGGCGGAAAAACAGCAGATGCTGGAAAAAGCTCGCCATCGCGATGCCGCCTTTGAGGATAAATGCATCCTCATCGCCGAGGATGACGTGCGAAATATTTTCGCGCTCACTTCCTTGCTCGAGCCCAAGGGCGTGAGGACGCGCATCGCGCGAAACGGCCGCGAGGCGTTGCGCGAATTGGAAGCGGCCGGCAAAGATCCTTCGAAACGCGTGGATCTCGTGCTCATGGACATCATGATGCCGGAGATGAACGGGCTCGACGCCATGCGCGCGATCCGAAAAAATTCCGAGTGGCAGCGGCTACCCATCATCGCCCTGACCGCCAAGGCGATGAAAAACGACCAGGAGCAATGCATCCAGGCCGGTGCAAACGATTATCTCGCCAAGCCGCTCGACGTGGACAAACTCCTCTCGCTGATTCGAGTCTGGATGCCGAGATGAAAACCTCCGCCGTCGAAACTGAAGAGATTGAGTTGCGTCTTTTGCTGGAGGCAATCTTTCAGAAATACCACTACGACTTCCGTGGTTATTCGACAGCGTCACTCAAGCGGCGGCTGGCGCAAGCCCTGGACCGGCTCGAGTGCAAAAGTTTTTCGCAGCTTCAGGACCGGGTGTTGCACGACGATTCCCTGCTGCCCTACCTGATCGGTTTTTTAACCGTGCAGGTGAGTGAGATGTTTCGCGACCCTTCCTATTTTCTTTGTTTGCGGCGGAACGTCCTGCCGCATTTGAAAACCTATCCGTCATTAAAAGTGTGGGTGGCCGGCTGCTGCACCGGCGAAGAATTATATTCGATGGTGATCCTTTTTCGTGAAGAAGGATTGGAGAATCGCACGATATTTTATGCCACGGACATCAATACGCATTCGCTGGAAAAAGCCAAGGCGGGCGTGTATGAACTGGATCGCATCGCCCTCTTCACAAAAAACCATCATGAGTCCGGCAGCAAAGTCTCCTTGTCCAACTATTACACTGCGGCTTACGGCGCGGCGAGGTTCGACAAGAGTTTGCGCGAGCGGGCCGTGTTCTCGGACCACAGCCTCGTTTCGGACGCCGTGTTCGCCGAAGCGCAACTTATCTCCTGCCGGAACGTATTGATTTATTTCAATCGCGACTTGCAAAACCGCGCGCTGGGGCTTTTTAAAGATTCACTCGTGCGCAAGGGTTTTTTAGGATTGGGTTCGCGCGAGAGCCTGCGTTTTTCTTCTCATACGGCGGATTTTTCCGATTTTGCACGAAATGAACGCATTTATCAGAAGGAGGAAAGCAAGTGATGTCCGGCGTGAAGCGTGAAGCCATCGTGATCGGCGCCTCCGCGGGGGGCATCGGCGCGTTGAGTGAGATTCTGCCGCAACTGCCCGCGAACTATCCCCTGCCCACTTTTGTCGTCGTCCATATTCCGCCGGACATGAAAAGCCTGCTGCCGGAATTGTTCGCGTCCAAATGCCGTGTCCAGGTGAAGGAGGCCGAGGACAAAGAAACTATTCGTCCTGGTGTGGTTTATTTTGCGCCGCCGGATTATCATTTGCTTGTGGAGACCACCGGCCTGCTGTCGCTCTCGAGTGATGAACCCGAACTTTTTTCCCGGCCTTCCATCAATGTGCTTTTCGAGTCGGCGGAAGATGCCTATGGTACTGGGCTAGTGGGTATTATTTTAACGGGTGCAAGCAATGATGGCGCTAAAGGTTTGCACGCTATTTCTAAAGCCGGCGGGCTCGCGATCGTGCAGGACCCTAAAACTGCCGAATCCAGCCACATGCCCGAATCCGCACTCGAATCCTGTCCGGGCGCGCTCACACTTACATCAGCAGACATAGGCGCGCTGCTCGCGCGGCTGCCCAACGATGGAAAAACTGATGGCCAATAAAACCGTAAAATTTTTACTCGTTGACGATCTGGAGGCCAACCTGCTGGCGCTGGGCGGCTTGCTGAAGCGCGACCACCTGGAACTGCTCATGGCGAGTTCGGGCAAGGCGGCGCTGGAATTGTTGTTGATCCATGACATCGCGCTCGCCTTCGTGGATGTGCAGATGCCGGAGATGAATGGTTTTGAACTCGCCGAATTGATGCGCGGCACGGAACGCACCCGCCGCGTTCCCATCATTTTTCTGACCGCCGGCGCGACGGACCAGGAACGGCGGTTTCGCGGTTACGATGCGGGCGCGGTGGATTTCCTGACGAAACCCATCGAGGCGCACGTGCTTCAAAGCAAGGCCAACGTCTTTTTTGAACTCGCGCGCCAGCACCAGGAATTGCAGGCCGTCGCGGAGGAAAAAGCGCGCCTGATTTCTTCGCTGAGCGAGGCCCAGCGGGAATTGCAAATCCATGCGGAAAACCTGGACCGCCGCGTGCGCGAACGCACCGCTTCACTCGAAGAAACGAACAAGCACCTGGAAGCATTCTGCTATACCATCGCCCACGATTTGCGCGGCCCCATGCGCGCGCAAAACGGTTTCGCGCAAATTCTGCTTGAAGAATATGGCGACGCGCTGGGCGATACCGGCCGCGACTTGACGATGCGCATCCAGGCCGCCGCCAAGCGCCAGGAAAATTTGATTGATGATCTGCTGGCGTACTCGCGGGTGAGCCGCGATGAGATGTCGGTGAATCGCGAGAACCTTCACCGCATCGTTTCAGATGTATGCGAGGAAATGTCCTATTTCATAAAGGAAGCGAAGGCAGAGCTTACATTAGAGCCGTTTGACTTCAAAGTGCGTGCCCACGAAATGTCCTTGCGCCTGGCGATCACCAACCTGCTTTCCAACGCGCTCAAATTTAGAAAACCCGGCGGGACGCCTCGCATTGAAATCCACGCCGAACGGAACGGCGAATGCACCCGCCTTTGGATCATGGACAATGGCATTGGCATCGCCCCGGAATATTTTGAGAAGATTTTTGAAGTCTTTCAACGCCTTCACAAAACCAGCGAATATCCCGGCACGGGCGTGGGCCTCGCCATCGTGAAAAAAGCGGTCGAACGCATGGGTGGTCGCGTGGGTTTGGAAGCCGAGGAATCCGTCGGCAGCCGTTTTTGGATCGAACTTAAGAATGCGGATTAAACCGTTTTCAAAAACCCGATCACTTCCTCGCATAAAGCGGATTTTTGCAAATATTTCGTCACCCCTAATGCAGCCGTTCGTTTGAGGTCCCGGGCATCGTCCGATGAACTGAGCACGACGACCGGCAAATGCTTAAGCTCGTCCTTTTCTTTAAGCCATTCCAATACATCAAACCCGGATTTTTTTGGCATCTTCAAATCCAGGATCAGCAGGTCGGGTAAAGGATACTTTTTGCGGTCGGCATAACGGTTATCACCGCGCAGCCAGCAGATCGCCTCTTGTCCATCATCCACACAATGAAGCGCATGCGCGAACCCGGCGCGTTTGAAAGCCATCTTGAGGATGAGCATATCGTCCGGATTGTCCTCCGCATATAATATGATCTTGTTGGCCATTTTCAGAAATCTCTAAGTCCCAATATGTTGATATGATGCAGAACCCCTCAGAAAGCGCAAGTCCCCTGAGGACATGACTTGCCTAAAGTAAATGTAATGCCTTTCCGTGAATTTGCGGCTTCAAAAATGATTTTTATTTGCGCGCCTGATTTCGTCTTGTAACTTTCGCCAGCGCCATGATTTCGAAACCGCCGAAATTATTTTTCATTTTTGCCATCTGCCGCAAGTGGAGGCAAATCTTTCGGTTGCTTGCGTTCGCCGTTTTGATGCTGCCGGACGGCGAACTTGTGGCAAAAGATATTCCTCCAACTTCCTCCGTTGTCTTCACAAATATTCTCGAAGTGCGCCGCGCGGTGATCACGCATGGTCTGGGTTGCGGCGCCGTGCGGCTGGAAGGCGTCGTGCTCTGGGTGAGCCCCACGCGCGACGAATTTATTTTTCAAGACGCCACGGCCGGCGTGGCGGTGAAAATGAGTTTGACGAACCAACCCGCCTTTGAACCTGGCGAGCGGGTGCGCATCGAAGGCGCTTGTGTCGTCGGCAGCGATGGCATCGCCGACCAACCGCTCATTGACAATGACGGACTCCATTCCGGCGCGGAGAAATCGGAGACTGCATTTTTCTCCGCAGGTCTGCATCCATTTTTTATCGAGTGGTTCAATGGACCAGCAGAATATGAATTGAGCCTGGATTGGGCGAACGCACATCTGCGCCGCCAGCACGTGCCCACCTCCGCTTTTTTTCGCGATGACCCGGATGCCAGCGGCGGCAAAATCGGCGGCTCGTTGAACTACCGTTATTACGAAGGCGAATGGAAACACGTTCCCGATTTTTCGCAACTGCCCGTAGTTAAATCAGGAAGTTTTACCAACTTCAATCTTCATGGGTTGGGCCATACGAACAACATTGGCATGGTCATCTCCGGTTATTTGGATGTGCCGCAGGACGGGCAATATCAACTGTGGCTGCGGTCCGATGACGGCGCAAAAATATTTTTTGGCAATGGGCGGTTGCGCTTGACCGACCTTGGCCGCGGGGTCATGCCCCTGCCGCGGGAAATTTTTCCTGGCCAGGCCATTCCCGCAGAACAGGATTCGCAATGGGCCGAGGTCGAGGGCGTCATCACGCGCGTGAGCGAGAGCTATGGCGGCCTGAATCTCGAACTCAGCACCAGCATGGGCCAGGCGTATCTTCGCGTGCTGGCCCGCGAGCATGGGCCATTGACGCTGTTGCCGCAAAGCCGCATCAAGACTCTCGGCATCTGCCAAAATGCCCGTTCTGTGGATGGCCAATCGGTGCCGTCACTCTGGGTGGCAAAAGCCAGCGACATCACCGTCGAAGAAGTTGCCGAAGCCCAATGGCTGGATCATCCGCTGATTTCTTTGGGATCGCTCACCGATGCCACTCTGCCAAAAACTCGCGGCGAATTGATTCACGCCAGCGGCAAGGTCATTCAAAAGACCGGCGAGAAATTTCTTACGCTTGCGGATAAAACCGGCGAGGTTCTTTTTTCCACGACTCAATCGCCGCCCGGCATCGGAGAGCAAATCGAAGCGCTCGGCTGGTATGACGCGAGCGAAACAAATGGCTTATTGCAAATCGGATTTTACCGGACCATTTCGCAACTGCCGGGCAGCAATCCCGCGGCTCTGCCGCTGTTGACCGAAGCCATCCAGGTCAAAAGCCTGAACCGCGCCGAAGCCGCGCGCGGCTATCCGGTAAAAATCCAGGGCGTGATCACTTATCGTGGCGCGACCGACTACGTGCTTCAGGATGCCACCGCTTCGGTTTATCTTTTATGGGCCAATCCGGATACGCGCGAGTTGCCGCGCATCGGTGATTATTGGGAGATGGAGGGCGAATCCACAGTTGAATTTGCGCCGAACGTCCGGGTGCATCGCGCGACTTATTTGCGTCCGGGAGTTTTGCCTGAACCGTTGCACCCCACCGGTGAGGAATTAATCAATGGCAGCCTCGACACCAAGTTCGTGGAGATTCGCGGCATCGCGACTTCGATTGAAAAAAACATCGTCACATTATTGACGCGCGATGGCTCGGTGAAATTGCGTTTGACCGGGCTTGATACGAATTCGCTCACGGACTGTGAAGGCGCGCTCGTGCGGATTCGCGGTATCTGCGCTCCGGGGCGCGATAAAAATCAAAGGTTGCTGCCGCCGCTTGAGTTGTTGAATGCCTCGATTGTTGCCGATGAATTTCCGCCGGCCAACCCGTTCGCCGCCCCGCTCAAACACGCGTCCGATCTGCTGCTGTTCGACGCGAATGCGGATAATTTGCGTCGCGTGAAAATTGCGGGGCAAGTGACTCAGGAACGGCAGGACGAATATTTTCTGATGGACGGCATCAACGGTTTTCGTTGCGAGCCGAAATTGGATCCCAAACTGGAACCGGGTGAATTGATCGAAGCGGTTGGTTTTCCCGACATCAGCGGCCCTTCGCCGGTTTTGCATGAAGCGGTCATGCGGCGGCTGGGCAAAGCGAATTTGCCGCCGGCCGTTCCGCTGGCTGAAGATGCACTGTTGAATGGAAAACTGGATGCGACGCTGGTTGAGGTGCAGGCGCGGCTCGTCGGCTTGAGCATGCAACGCACGGAACAGGTGCTGGAATTGCAGACTGGCAATCGCACTTTCAACGCGCGGCTGCCGAATCGGCACGGGTTGTTGTCGGGGCTTTTGCCGGGAAGCAAGCTCGCGTTGAGGGGCGTGTATATGGGTGAAGGCGGCGACCGCGCGTCCAGCCGTGAAATTGATTCGTTTGAGTTGCTGCTCGATTCGCCCGATGACATTCGCGTGCTGGCGCGTCCGTCGTGGTGGAACATTCGCCATGCGTTGACGATGATGTGCGGGATGCTGGTCGTGCTGTTGCTCGCGCTGGTTTGGATCACGATGCTGCGGCGGCAGGTTGAGGAACGCTCGCGACAACTGACGGCGGAAATCAAAAGCCGCGAGCAGGCCGAGCATCAACGCGCGCTGGAAGGCGAACGCGCGCGCATCGCCCAGGATTTGCACGATGATCTCGGCGCGACGCTGACGGAAATCCGTTTTTTGAGCGCGGTGGAAAGTTGCGATTCGCTCGTGCCCACCGCCACGCGCACGCAGATGCGAAAGGTTTCCGAGAAATCGCATCAGTTGGTTTCTTCGCTGGATGAAATCGTCTGGGCGGTCAATCCGGCGAATGATTCGCTGTCGAGTCTCGCAAATTATTTATGCCACGTGGCGGAGGAGTTTTTTCGCACGACCTCCATCCGTTGCCGGCTGGACGTGGATGAATCGCTGCCGCCGATGGCCTTGAACTCTGAAGTGCGCCATAATCTTTGCCTGTCTGTTCGCGAAGCGCTGAATAATATCGCCAAACATTCCCACGCCACGGAAGCGTGGCTGCGCATTCATTGGCAGAGGCCGGCGCTGGACATCGCGGTTGAGGATAATGGCATCGGTTTCGTTCGCGGCGAGCGCGAGCCTTCGGGCAACGGATTAAAAAACCTGCGCCGGCGAATGGAAATGATCGGCGGACAGTTTGAATGCGAAAGCCGCGCCGGGGAAGGCACGGTTTGCCGGATACATCTGGCTTTCAATTAAATTTTTTCTATGTCAATCAACACGGCGGTGGTCGAGGACAATCGCGATTTTCGCGCGACGCTGGAAAATTATGTGAACGAAGCGCCGGGCTTCAAGTGCGTGGGCGCGTTTGGCTCGGCGGAGGACGCGCTCAAGGCGATTCCCCGTTTGCTGCCCGACGTGGTGCTCATGGACATTCATTTGCCCGCGATGTCCGGCGTCACTTGCACGAGAAAATTAAAAGATCTTTGTCCGTCCGTGCAGATTTTGATTCTCACGGTGTATGAAGATAACGAGCGCATCTTTGGGGCTTTGAAAGCAGGCGCGAGCGGCTATCTGCTCAAGCGCGCCGAACCCGCCGACATCCTGCGCGCGATTCAGGAAGTTAAACTGGGCGGCGCGCCGATGAGCTGCCAGATCGCCCGCCGGGTCGTGCAATCGTTTCGCGAGAGCGCGCCCGACCCGATGAAGGACGAAAAACTTTCACAGCGCGAGGAGGAAATTCTTCAGCAACTGGCCAAGGGTTATACGACCAAGGAAATCGCGGAGCGCTCGAGCATCAGCGTCAACACCGTGCGCACGCACCTGCAACATATCTACGAAAAACTTCACGTTCGTTCGCGGACGGAAGCGATTTTGAAGTTTCTTCATTAGGCGGAATTTTCGTCGCCGTTCCCCTGACCGGTCAAAATCATCCGTTTGGATGATGCAAGCGTGTCGTGCGTTTTCGTAAATTGGGAACATGAATCACCCACGGTCTTTGGCCACGCGCTATTTCACGCAGCATCGCGCTGGGTCATTTTCCGAAAATCCAACCACTCCTCCATCAATCCAACTATGAAGATTCAACCGACCCGAATTCCCACCGCGAAGCTGTTTGCCAGCCTGATCGCAGGCGCGGCCCTTGCACTTTTCGCGCAACCGGCAGGCGCGCAAGTCGTCAACTTCGATGTCACTGGCGGTTTGGGTGGCGACAGTTACACCGGCCAGGGCGCGTATCTCGACGCAGGGCATAATTACTGGAATCCGATTGTCAAAAGCGGCACGACTTCCAGCGGACTCCTTTCGGACGGCGTCACCACGACGCCAATCACTTTGACCGAAGGTGAAGCGGGTGATTACTCCGGCGGATCGTCATCGCCGCAAGGCACGCCCGCGGAATTGGAATATTGGTATGCTTACGCAAACAACAATTCCGTGCAAACCTGCACGCTGAGCAATATTCCGCCGGGCACGTACAATCTTTTTCTTTACGGAAAAAACGACAACCAGGGCGACGCCAATCGCGGCACGACCTTCGCGGTGACGGTGGGCACGAATTCCTTCGGCAGCCAGAGCACGACCAATAGCGTGGATACCAGCTACACATTGCACAACGATTACGTGGAATTTACGAATGTGATTGTCGGCGCGGGCGGAGCGGTCACGTTCACTTACACGGCCAATCAAAATGTGCAGGGCAATTACGGCGTCAATCACGAGGGTGACTTCAACGGTTTGCAATTGGTCAATGTCACCGCGATTAATTTCGACGTCGCGGGGGGCGTGGGCGGGATCAATTTTTCTGGCCAAGGCGCGTTCTCCAATCCGGGATTGAATTATTGGAATCCGATCAAGGCGAACGGCACCACTTCGCCGGGCACGAATTCGGACGGCCAAAGCGTCAGCCTGGTCACTTTCACCGAAGCGGAAAATGGCGATTACCAAGGTGGCTCGCCGACGACCCAAGGCACGGTGGCGGAACTGGAATATCATTTTGCGTATGCGAATAATTCCTCCACGCAGACCTGTTCGTTGAACAATGTTTCGCCCGGCACTTACACTTTGTATCTCTACGGGAAAAACGACAACCAGGGTGATGGCAATCGCGGCGCGACTTTTTCCGTCACTTCCGGGGGAGTTTCCTACGGCACGCAAAGCACGACCAACCATGTGGACAGCGTCTTCACTTTGGGCAACGACTATGTGGTGTTCAGCGGCATTGTCGTCGGGACCAACGGCAACATCACTTTCACCTATACCCACAATCCCAACGCTCCGGGCACGCCCAATAATGCGGAAGGCGATTTCAATGGTTTGCAGCTCGCGCAGGTGGTTTTGCTGCCTCCGCTGATCACCGCGCAGCCCCAACCGGAAGTTCTTTACGCCGGTGAAACCGCGCACTTCAGCGTGTCGGGCGCGAGCCAGCCCAGCGGTCCCGTCACAGTTCAATGGATTGTCAATGGCACTCCCCTAACCGATGGCACCACGGGTTCGGGTTCGATCATCAGCGGTTCGCAAACCAGCACTTTGACCATCAGCCACGTGAGCGCGGCGGATCAACTGAATTATCAGGCGGTGCTTACCGGCGCTGATTTGCTCACGCTCAAATCTGTTGCTGTGCCACTGACAATCGTCACGGCCAGCGGTACGCTGGAGACGACGGAAATTTCCGAGAACCCGCTGCACTTTTATCAATTCAACGATACCAATGATCCCGCGACGACGAATGCCGTCGCACTGGATTATGTCGGCGGCGATAATGGCATCTACGGTGTCGCGACCCAAAATGGCAATCCGAATTACAACGTCTCCGGCCCGACGCCGACGCAAGGCTGGCCCGGATTTCCCGCGACCAACGGAGCCGTGGCTTTCGCGAATGGCAACCTCAATGAAAATGTCGCCATCACCACGCCGTGGAATCTCGATACGAATACCGTCACCATCAGCGCGTGGATCAATCCCAACAACGGCGCAGCGAACCAAAAATTTGTCTTCAGCCGCGGCGGCGATACCATCGCCGGATTCGGTTACGGTCCCAACGCCGATTCAAGTGGCAATCCTGTTTTGGGCTACACCTGGAATAACGATCCCAATACCACGGGTTGGAATTCCGGTTTGGAAGTTCCGCCGAACCAATGGTCGTTCGTCGCGCTCTCCGTGACTTCGACCAACGCGACCGTGAGCATCATGAATGCGAACGGCCTGCTTTCCGCCACGCATGTTTATCCCCATCCGCTGCAAAGTTTCAACGGCCCGACGCTTATCGGTGATGACCCGGCGGACGGCAATGGCGCAAATGTTTTCGGTGGCGTCATTGACAACGTCGCCGTGTTCAACCAGGCGCTTTCCTTCAATCAACTCTTTAACGTATTCACCAACGCTTCGGGCACCGCGAACTACGGCGCGCTGATCGGCGTGCAGCCGGTGGCGCAAAGTGTTTATCCCACGCAAACGGCGCAGTTCACAGTGAATGCCGGCGGCTCAGGGACATTGAATTATCAGTGGCAGGTGGATCGCACCGGCGGGGGCACGTATGTGAATCTCCAAAATGGCGCGACGGGTTTTGGCTCGATAGTTTCCGGCGCTGACTCGGCCGCATTAAGCATCGCCAATGTCGGCAATGCGGATGCCGTGAGTTATCAAGTCGTGGTGACCGGCTCGTTCGGTTCACCGGTGATAAGCACTCCAGTGGCGCTGACGCTGCTTGCCACCAGCAGTGCGCAAAATATCACTCTCTCGAATCGTGAACCGGCTGGCCAGGACTGGAACACGGCGGCAAATTGGA
The DNA here is from genome assembly GCA_036268055.1 of Verrucomicrobiia bacterium. Lineage (NCBI taxonomy): Bacteria > Pseudomonadati > Verrucomicrobiota > Verrucomicrobiia > Verrucomicrobiia bacterium. Next base: position 98,856 of record DATAUW010000041.1, read on the forward strand.
GCGACCTGCTTTCGGCCTACGATTCCGCCGCCGCGTTTCCGGGCAGCACATTTGAAGTCTTGCCGGGCGCGCAACTGCGCAGTGTTAATACGAATGCGAGCATCGCGTTCCCGGGCGTTGAATTGACGATTGACGGCACGAACGCCATCGGCCTCTCCGGCGAACTGTTGCTCAACCATCCGGCAGGCACAACGGCGTATTCATTTGCCGACCTTGTGCTGGCAGGCGGACGATTGGACAATGGCGACGATGGCCTAGCCACCATCTCCGGCGCGATCAATGTTTCCAGCAATGTCATCATTGCGAGCGATCCCATCGGCACGGCGATCAACTTTGATGTGCCGGGAAGTTTCGCGGCGAATTATGTCGGCCAAGGCGCGTTCTCCGATCCCGGCCACAATTATTGGAATGCGCTCGCCAATAACGGCACTACTGCCAACAGTCTGCTCGCCGACGGCACGACGGCGTCGCCGATCACCTTTACGAGCCATGAGCAATTCACCTACGCGGACGGCGTGGGCACGCAAGGACAACCGAGCGGACTCGAATCAGCGTTTGAAGGCATCACCAGTTCCGGCGTCGAGCCCAACAACTCGCTCAACAACGTCCCGCCCGGCACGTATGATTTGTATTGCTACGGCGTCAACGGCGGCAATGGCGACCATGATCGCGGCACGAGCTTTACTATCTCGAGTGACCTGACTTCGTCACGCACCTTGAGTACGATTTGCACCCCGGCTGGTTACAATCAATTCATCGAGGGCAACGATTTCGTTGTCTTCCGCAACGTGCTCGTCGGCGCGGGCGGCATCATTCACATCTCCTATACCGCGAATCCACTGGCGGGCAACGGCCACGGCGCGACGCCCAATCCGCCGCCGAATACGGAAGCGGATTTCAATGGCGTGCAACTCGTCAAAGTTACGCCGAGCTTGATCGCGCGCTCGATCCGCGTGGACTCGGCGTTATCCGGCACGGGTTCAATCCAATACATCTCGAGTGATACCAATTATCAAAGTGATTTGAATATTACCGACAGCAGCAATACTTACTCCGGCCAATGGAACGCCACGCAAGGCACGTTGCTGGCGACGGGCGCGAACTCTTTGGGAACCAATTCCATCACCGTCGGAACCAACGGCGCGCTGGAAACTGCTTATGATCTCAATGACCCGAACGCGGTCTTGTTCCTCAACGGCAAACTGTTCCTCCATCAGAATGATACTTTCAAAAGTGTATTCCTGAACGGTGCGGCCATGTCGCCGGGCACTTATTCCGCGGCGCAGTTGACGAGCCTCAATGCCGCGGCCTTCCCGGCAAGCTGGGCGTTGCAAACCGGTTCGAGTGTGTCGAATAGTTCCGGTTCGCTACACGTTCTGTCGAGCCCGCCGCCGGTGTTCTCACAGGACATATCGCCGCTAAGTCTCACGATCTATCCAAGCCAGGTGGCGCAATTCTCAGTCGTGGCCGTCGGCTCGCCGCCGGTGACTTACGCGTGGAAATTCAACAGCACGACGTTGAGTGACGGAAAGATCACGGGCATCGGTTCCGTGTCCGGCTCCGCGACCAATACGTTGACCATCTCGAACTTCACCGCTGCGGCGGGCACTTACAATGTGCAAGTCACGGTGAGCAATCCGAGTGGTTCATCGCCAAGCCAAGTTGCCACCGTAACCATCCTGCCGACTTCGCCGCCGATGACGGCGACACTTATCACTGTTCAACCGCCGGGAGACGATTGGAATTCGTCGAACGATTGGGACATTGACATTTCGGCGACGCAGTTGGCATTGCAAGATCCCGGCAGCACAAACATCGTTCCTCCGGGCACGGTCCTGAACACACCATTTATCGGCACGACGCTGGCATTCCCCGGCGCACGTCTGATCATTCAAGGTGACGGTAATTTCTTGAACAACGCCGGTGATACCGCAGTGGGCGGGAGTTCGACCGCGGAATTGCGCGCCAGTGAACCGGGCAATGTCACGATCTTCTTCCCTGACTTGCAATTCGCCGGCGGCCAGTTGGATAATTCCGGCAACAACACCGGCAACGCCAACGCGGGCCAAAGCCTCGGCATGCTGACGATCAATGGCCAGGTGGACATCCTCGCCAACACCACGATCTATTCCGACAGCGGCGTGCGCGGCGGTTCGTTGCGCGCGATCAATATCGGCGCCTATCTCACCGGCAACGGCACGATTCAGTATTCCGCGTTCGACACCAGCCTCACCAATGACCTGGATATTTCCGGACCGACGAATAGTTTCAGCGGCCAGTGGAACGTGCTGCAAGGCGCGCTCCTGGGCAGCACACAAAATTCGCTCGGCACCAATTCCATCACGGTGGCGACGGCGGGCGCATTGGAGACTTCCTACAACCTTAACAGCCCCCAAGCCGATCTCGTGTTGAACGGCCAGTTGTTCCTGCATCAGGCCGATACGTTCCATACAGTTACGATCGCGGGCACGGCTCTGCCGGTGGGCACTTATTCCGCGCTGGATTTGAGTCGCGCATTTCCGGCGAATTTCCCGCTCACCTGGCCGCAACAAATCGGTTCCAGCGTCAACAACGCCTCGGGCACTTTGACGATCCTCAGCGGCCCGGCTCCGGCGCAACCGGCGCATTTCGCGCCGGTGGTGGTCAACGATGGCAACCTCACCCTGTCCGGTTCGGGCGGCACACCATCGGGTTCATTCCAGTTGTTGAGTTCGACCGTATTGAACTCCGTCACGAACGCGAATTGGACGGTGGTCGCGAGCGGCAACTTCGACGGCAGCGGAAACTTCAGCGTGAGTTTGCCGATCAACACGGGTGAAGCGCAACGGTTCTACTCGATCGTCGCACCTTAGTGGCGTGAGAGCGAAGGGAGCGGGGCGGACTCTGAAGATGGTGTCCGCCCCGTATCTTAATGAATGATTTGAACGAAGAATGTTTTTAATTGCGAAAAATTTATGAAGAAAAAATATTCGATTCACGCTGGCCGCGCGGCGCGCCAGGATGATTTGGCGTCGCGGGCATTTACCTTGATAGAATTGCTGGTGGTGATCGCGATCATCGCCATTCTTGCGGGTTTGCTTTTGCCCGCGCTGGCCAAGGCGAAGTCCAAGGCGCAAGGCATCACGTGTATGAACAACACGAAGCAGCTTGAGCTTGCGTGGATCATGTACCCGAACGACAATCAGGATCGCACCGCGCCGGTAGATTCGAATTGGGAGACTCCTGGCGCGCCCGCGGAATGGGCGATGTATTGGTGCGGCGGGACGATGTCCGATCCTTCCAACAGCACCAATCAACAAACGCTCACGCTGGGGCTGTTGTATCCTTATGTGCGAACGATAAATATTTATCACTGCCCGGCGGACAAATCCACGCAGAATTATCCCGCCCAAACGGGCGCGCCGCGTATCCGCAGCGTTTCGTGCAGCCAGGTTTTCTCCACGGGGAATTGGCTTCCCGCGCCGCCGTACGTGACTTATACCAAGGCGAACACGATTGTGAATCCATCTGAAACCTGGTGCTTCATTGACGAAGCCGCCGCGAGCATCAACGACGGCGGTTTTGCCGTGGCGATGACGGCGGACACGGCGAACTCGGCGTCCGAACCGGATTTTCCAGCGGGTTATCATAATGGCGCGTCGGGGATGTCCTTCGCGGACGGCCATTCGCTCATTCATAGATGGTTTTCGTCCGCCACTTACACGCCGCCCAATCCCATCCAGACTTACTCGAGCAGCAGTCCCGCGTTTATGCAGGACATGCGCTGGCTTACGTCCGTCACCACCGTGCACCAATAACCAATGCGATTAACCAACGTGGTTCGTTCGCTCGCCGCCGCATTCACTTTTGCGGTGTGCGCTTTCAACATTTCCGCGGGCGTTCCCGAGCGCGGCGCGGTCAGCACGAATTGGACGGAGAATTGGGAGAGCGGCATGGTCACGGGCAATGGCCGCATGGGCGCGGTCGTTTACGGCATGCCGGAATCGCCCATCATCATCATCAATCACGACCGTCTCTATACTTCGCAGTACGATCCGAAAACAGTGGGCCCGGCGGACACGGCGCGTTTCGTTCCGGAGATTCGCCGCTTGATTCGCGACGAAGGTTACAAACAAGCGATGGATTTTTCGTTTCAAAAATCGAAGGAGAACGGTTTGGCTCCCGATGAGACGATTGATTATCACCCTGGCGCTTTTTTGAATTTTAAAATCGAAGGCGCGGACCAGGCGACTGATTATCGCCGCTCGGAAAATTTTGAGACCGGTGAAGTGGAAACGACCTGGCATGGCGCGAGCGGGGATTTTTCCACGCGTGTTTTTGTTTCGCGCGCGGACAATCTGGTTGTGATTTCCATTAAAGGTCCCGGCGCGGGACAGCTCGATTGCACGATAGATCTGGGACGCATCACGAGCCGGTTGATTCATTCGCAATCCACTAACGGCACGGATTGGATTGGGTTTCATAATCTTTATGCGCCGGGAAATGGTGGTTACGACGGGGTCGTGCGGGCGGTGGCTCAAGGTGGTTCTATCACTGCGGAAAACGGACGACTTACTATTCATCACGCGGATGAGGCTCTTATTCTTGCGCGCATCGAGCGGTTTCGGCCGCCGGAGATTGGCGGGGTGAAAGGCCTAGCCCGTGAGTTGGCTTCGGTGCATTCCGATTATACTCGATTGCTGGCGCCGCATGAAAAGATTCATCGGGCTTTGTTTGATCGGGTGCGGCTGGACCTGGGTGGCGGAGTTGATCGCGCGCTGACCACGGATGAATTGCTCGCTCGGGCTCAGCGGGAGAAGAAACTTTCGCCGGCGTTGATGGAAAAAATCTATGACGCGTGCCGTTATGTTGTGTTGTGCTCCAGCGGGGATTTGCCGCCGAACTTGCAAGGCATTTGGACCGGCACGTGGAACCCACCGTGGCATAGCGATTATAGCGCTGATGCGAATCTGCAACTGGCGGTTGATTCGACTTGCAATGCGAATATGCCGGAATTGATGAGCGGGTTCTTTAATCTTATCGAGGCGGGCGTGCCTTCGTGGCGCGAGGGGGCGCGCAAGCTGGCCGGGTGCCGGGGGATTCTTTATCCGGCGCGCATGCAGGATCAGGGAACTTATTTTCAGCAGAATCGCGAATGGCAGTGGTTTAACCAGGTTTCCATCGCGGGATGGCTGGGACATTATTTTTACGATTATTATCTCTATACTGGCGACCGCGCGTTTTTGCGGAAGCATGCCATTCCTTATCTCAAAGAGTGCGCGTTGTTTTATGAAGACTGGTATGTGCCGGATACGAATGGTTTGGTTCGCGCGACACCTTCGTTTTCTTACGAGTGCGCTTTTTGTGATAATGCCACGATAGATTTCGCGGTTGCACGGGAAACGCTGACGCATCTTATCGCGGGCTGCGAACTGCTCGGCGTGGAACGCGATGGGGTCGCGCGCTGGAAGGCGTTGCTCGCCAAAATTCCGCCGTACATGATCAACACGGCGGAAACGACCGGCGGGCCTTTGCCGCGCTATCGTCTCATGGAAGGTAATGAAGTCGCGCCGAAAGCGAACGGGACGCTCAAGGAATTCATCGAGCCGAACATGTATGAATTTCCGATGCACCGGCATCTGTCGTCGCTCTATCCGCTGTTTGTCAGTTACGAATTCAGTCCCGACGCGACGCCGGAGCTTTGGAAAGCGTCGGCGCTGGCGTATGAGAAAAAAATCCGCTCGGTGCGCGAAACGGAATCGCATTTTCGCATGCAGGCGGCGCTGTCCGCGGCACGACTTGGGCGGGGAGACGACGCGTGGAACTTTCTTACGGCGATGGCGGTCAATGGGGTTTTCCACACGAGCCTGGTTCCTTCGCACTATGACCATTTGCAGGTTTTCAATGTGGATGCCAGCGGCGGCATTCCATCGGTGATTTATAACTGCCTCGTTTTTTCGCAACCGGGCCAACTGGATTTGCTGCCCGCGTTGCCGTTCGCGTTGCCAAAGGGGAATTTCGACGGCAGCCTTGCCCGTGGCCAAATTAAAATTGACGATCTGGCGTGGGACATGACGGCGGGAACGGTCACTGCAAAATTGACTTCTGCCATTGCGCAAAAAATGGCCATCGGTTTGCCGCCGGGCGTCACGAATGCGCATCTTGCAATGAACGGCGCGGCGCAGGAAATTGTCGCGCTGGGGATGGAGAAGCGGGGTTGCCGCCTGACCTTGCCCAAGGGCGAATCGGTCATCACGGCGACTTTCGATCCGCAAGCGGCGGTCGTGGTTTCGTCGGCAACGCCGGCAGCGCTGCTTTCGCAAGGCAAACCGGTCACGGCGTCGTCGGTGAAAAGCGACGATGGCGATGTCGTTGCCACGCACGCGGTGGATGGCGATGAAAGCACCCGCTGGACGAGCGACTATCTCGACAACCAATGGATCTCGGTTGATCTCGGCGCATCCAAGCAGATCACGGAAATCAAACTCGATTGGGAAGCCGCCACCGGCAAGGATTATGACCTCGAAGTTTCCGATGATGGCCATGACTGGACAAACGTGAAAAGTGTCACGGGAAATTCCGACAGCGGCTGGCTGGATTATCCCGGGCTGCACGCACAGGGTCGTTATGTGCGGGTTAATTGCAAGACACGTGCGACGATTTACGGTTTCTCACTTTGGGAATTTCAAGTCTTCGGCAGCGACGGTAAAAATCCGTAAAGATTTCCCAGCGGCGATTTTTATTATGCGAATCCATTTAGTTTTTCGTCACGTTAAAAACCTCTTTGTCGTGTGCGCGGTCGCAACGCTGATCACGGCCTGTCATAAAAATGCGGGCGGGACATCCGGCTCTGCTGAGCAGCCCACCCCGCCTCCGCCGACGGTTGAAATTCCGGCGGGAAGTCCAAGCAACGCTTTGACCGGCGAAGTGAATTCAGATCTGACGCGCCAGCTTCGTTCTTTCATCCGGCAGAAAGCGCGGTTCCCCGTGGACCTGGATGAGCTTGCCCAGTCACGTTCGATGCAACTTCCCGCACCACCCGCGGGCAAACATTGGGTGATTGACGTTCAAACCACGGAAGTCAAAGCCGTGGACTCCGCCGCGCATTGAGGCTTACGCGCGAAACTATTGCGCCGCCGGTTTGTCGGTCGCGAATTCGAGTTTGGAAACGAAGCTCTTGTCGCTGCATTCAAACTTGCCGGTGAACTTCCATTCGCCCTGCCCTTGCACGACGCGGATGATGAGTTGATTCCATCCCAGCTTTAGCAGCAGCGGATTGATGGTGAACCCCTCGGGTTCGAGCGGGCCGGTGCGATTATGCGTCGCCAGCAAATCATGATTCAACCACACCTCGCAGCCGTCATCGGAACCGTAGATGAACGACAATTTTGGCAGGTTCGGTTCGGACAACAAATCATTGAGCGGCTTGGGCGATTTTATCCAGACCACAACGTAGGCAAACGCATTTTCCTGCGGGCCATCGGTGAGGGCAGTTTTGAAATCAAATACTCCGGCGTCGTTCGCCTGACGAATCACCCAACGACGGCCATTGATGCGACCATCTTCCTTGATCTCGCGGTCGGGCAGACTCACGGCATAGGCATCATCGGCGGTTTTTACGCCGAATGAGCCGCTCACCAGTGCGCGAATAAGATGGCCACCCGCGTCCAAATATTCGTCCCTGGTGTCAATCGCCTGCGGTTGAATTCCTTCATTGCGGAACAACCGCTCGATCAGCGAGGATTTTTTCTTCGACGTCGCATCGGGACTGATATTGCAAAGAATCACCCGTCCCGGATTCATCTCGCGAATAACGACTGCGGCGAGCGGTCCCGGGCGTTCGACTTCGGAGCGATAAAGCGCCGCCGTTTTTACGGGCTCGGATTTATACGACCACCGGCGCCAATCCGCCACGCACGCGTCCACCGCGACCTTCGAGCCTTTCACGAAATCGCCGCCCAAGGTGAAATTAAGCTGACGCCAATTATCATTGTCGGAGAAATACAAATTGGGATTTCCCAATCCCGCCGTCAACGCATCCGCTTGCTTGATGACGAACGACGAGGCCGGGCGGGAGTCCACCGTGATCTCACTTCCCAAGATTTTGCTGAGAGCCGCTGCGCCATTTTTATCAAGGTTCCAAATCCATACAGTTCCGTTGGCTTGCAGGGTTTTGGAAATCGCCGCTTGGGATTCCGCGTTGCCGGGTGAGTCGGACAGTTTGGAAGCATCCACGAGCAGGAAATCCGTATTCTGATTATCGGAATAGGCGGAAGGTTTGATGCCCACTTTGCCGAATGCCGTCGCGAGGCGCGCGCCATTGTCGGGCAAGTACGCGATGGTATTGATCTTCATATTTGCGTCAGCCGTTGGTGATTTTTTGACGGGCATACGCGGCGCTTCGGCCCATTGCGAATTTGTCACACCCGTGTTGGCATCGCGAATGGCCTCGAACATCGGCCAGGGACGATAGAGCGGCAGAGAAGAATCGTAACCGGGATTCAGCGTCGAACAATATGGCCCCAATCGCTCCGGTTGCACGCCGGGCATGCCTTCTTTGTAATCGCCAAAGAAAATACCTTCGTCCATTTGAATGGGCCGCGTCACGACGCTTTTGCCGAGAGGCAGCGGCTGAATACTATACCAAACGATGTTGAATACACTCTGGTAATCGCCGCCGAATTTCTGTTGCGCGCGCAGGAGGCCGTAACATTCGTAAGCGAGACCTTCCATGCGTCCGAGATCGGATTCATACGCGCGATCACCGTTGAACTTCGAGACCTGCTCGGGCGTGCCATAATAAGCCATGCTGGTTTCACCAACGCCCCACGGCTTGCCGGAATTGGCGGCGCGGCGCATGTCGTTATCGCCACCGTAATGGATATTGATGGTAGGCAGGCGGCCGTTCGCGTCGTCTTCGCCATCGCCGGAAATCCACGGGCGGGTTGGGTCGTTCGTGCGGCAAATTTCCACCCACGCGGAAATTTCCGCGAGGTTGTGATCAATCATGCTTTTCGGCGCGTGCCAGACATTGCGCAGGACCGCGAGGCTCTCGTTGCAGACGCTCCAGCCGAACACCGAGGGATGATTGCGATCGCGCCGCACCAACTCCTCCACGTGCGTCCGGCAATTCGTCCAGAACAAATCGCTGTCCGCTTTGGGGCCGCCGTCGCTGAGCCAGATGGCGCTTTCGTCCAAAATCATCATGCCCATCTCGTCGGCCATTTCATGATAAAGCGGCGGATAAACCGTGGCGTGCAACCGCACCGCGTTTGCGCCCGCGTCCTTGAGCAAGCGATACCACGCGTAGGCATAACGGCGCGTCATTTGCGGGATGCCGAGGAAATGCCAGGAGTCGCCTTTCAGCGTGATCGGCTGGCCGTTGAGCAGAAGTTTGTTGCCCTGAAAGGAAAACTGCCGCCAGCCGAATCGCTCGTATTTCGTATCCACCGTTTTGCCACCGCCCGCGATGTGCAACAAAATGCCGTAAAGATTTGGCGCGTCGGGCGACCACAATTTTAGTGCGGACTTCACCGGCACGTTGAAGATGACGTGCTGGGTTTCGTTCGGCGCGACGGTGATTTTCTGCGCGGGCAAATCCAGGGATTTCTTATCTGCGAGGCTCCATTTCACCTCGGGTTTTTCGAGCACGGAATCGCCGGTTTGGTTCAGCCACTCGCGAACTTCACCGGACAAATCCACGGTTGCCGGCGTGCTTCCGCGGTTGATGACCGTCGCCTCGATTTGCAATTCATCCCGATCAACCCAGGGCTGCACATAAATCTCACTGACGGAGACGTTCGGCTCGGCCAAGAGATAAACGTCCTGCCAGATTCCCGCGATGTGCGTGCCCCAAAAAGAACCGGATAAATATTCGCGACGGCCGTACCGACCGGGTTTATCAAAAACTCTTGAACTAACCACCTTGACCAGAATTTGATTTTCCGCGCCCGGATGAAGCAGATCGGTGACGTCGTATTCCTGTGGAAAGAAAATATCGAACCCCTGCCCGGCTTTCTGACCGTTCACGAAGACAGTCGCATTTCCACCGATTGCTCCGAAATGCAGCAACAGACGTTGTCCGGCCCATTCCTTGGGAACCGTTACGGTTTTCTGCATCCACGCGGCGCGGACATTTTCCCATTCTTTGGGATAGGAAGGATAAGCGCGAAAATCGCCGCCGTCCTCTTCGCGATCCATCGAGAATGAATTTACATTCCACGGCGAAGGGATCTTGATCGCGGTCTTTTCCCACTCGCCCAGTTTCGGCAAGGCATCCGGCACGGAGACGTCTTTGTCGGCTTGAAATTGCCAGGTTCCATTGAGGCAAATTTCCTGCCGCTGGGGTTTTTCATACGAACTTACCAAACCGGATTGCGGCGCGAATACGTGGTCGAAGGTTATTTTTTCAGCGGAGGCGCGCGTTACACACAACGCGGCCAACAGGCCACAGGCGACGGTTACAAGATAGGACTTCATCAAATGCGTTTGATTGCCAAGATTGCTCATGAGTGGAATGACTTTGGATAAAAAAATGCGGCCTCACAATTCCCTAAAGCGGGGAGTGCGATTTCGTGGGTTGGAGTTTTAACGGGATGCAAATTTTAAGGACTGACGATTCGATAAAACATCGCCGGAGTGCCGGGATTCACGGAGTTGGTGAAAACGGAGTTGCCGGCGCTGTCGAAATAATTTGTGGCCACCGGCGTCCACGCGCTGAGCGGAGCCAGCGAGTCCGGGGATGCCAGCAAGCGATACGCGCTATTCGCGGGCCCGTTGGCGCCATTAATGACGATGTATTTTCCATCGAGCATTTCGATACGCGGACTGAGGTAGTAAGCCGGTGACGCGATTTTTCCAACCAGCACCGCATTGAGTTGATAACCGTAACCGGAGGCGGTGTTGGTGAATGAGCGGGTGGTCGCGCTTGCGATAAAGGTGGCAAACACATATCCGCCCAAACCGCCCTGCCCCGCCGGAAACGCATAAGCCTGGCTCAGGCTCGAAGTCGTCCCGGACATGATCGCAAAACTGCGCGAGCCGACGCTCGCGCGCGTATCCGTGGTGAGAAATAAAACATTATAACTTTGCCCGGCGACGAGATTGCTCAACACGATCACGCCGCTGCCGATGCCCAATTCCGCATTGTTCAGCACGCCGTCAAAATTCGCATCGCCACTGGTCGCGCCGCTCAAAAATCCCGATACTGAATAAGCGCCCGAGCCGCCGTAATTTATGTTCGTATTTGGATAATTTTTGAAAATGTACTGATTCGTGGTCGTTCGGCTGGTGGCATCGCCTAAAGAAATTCCATACAATTCCTGCGACGGCGATCCGATCAAACTCAATACGGAATCGTTGGAAAAGACACCGCTGGTGAAGGATAAAATATTTGAGGAACCTACCGGCTGCGCGGCGACCAATGTGGAATTCGGACTTTCACCCAAGGCGTTCGACGCGGAGACGACATAATAATAAGTGCTGCGATTGATCACGTTGGTATCGCAAAAATAAGCATTCGCCGGGCTGGAAATATTGGTGAACGGACCGGAACCGGACGGTGAGCGTTTGACATTATAATTCAGCGCGCCGAAAACGGAACTCCAGGTCAGCGCCACTTGTCCGTCACCGGCAGCGGCGGAAAGATTGGCGGGAGCATCGGGAATGGTGTAACGCGAGGTGGCCGTGACTTCCGTGGAGTTGGCGCTTTCACCGGAAGGATTTACCGCGGACACCACATAATAATATTTATTTCCATTCGCCAAAATACTGTTGGTGAAACTTGGATTGAAGACGCTGTTTGAAATCACGGTGTAAGGGCCGCTGGAAGTGGCCGAGCGTTTGACATTGTAACTGAGCGCGCCATGCGCCGGGCTCCAACTCAAGACGATTCCGGTGTCCATCGCGGTTGCGATTACGTTCGTTGGCGGCATTGGCGCCGAACCGCCGCCGTTCATCAGAATCACATCCGCCGCGCGCGCTGCCGGAGTGACGACGAGATTGGTGACTCGACCGTTCACAATATTTCCTTGAACAGTGGTTTGAAACGGCGCGCTGAGTTTGAAGGCCGCGTTCCAGGTGGCGGGCCACGCGGGCAGCAGCATGATTTTCGTTCCGTCACTCTGCATGAGCATGCGTTGTAAGGCGTCGAGGGCCACGCCGCCGGTATCTTCGCTCGGCATATAATCGTTTTGCTCGCGCCAAAATGCGGGGAACTTCAGCGACGGGTCGGTATTCGTGAAATTATAAACGGTATATTGTTGGGCGACATCCGTGAGCCCGATGACAGCGGCTTGAATCGCGTCCTGCATCCAATCGGCCCAGCCGAGGCCGTGGAACAAGCGCGCGTTGAAAGTGGAAACTGCGAGCGGCAGATTGGCTTTGTCCACGCCGAAAACGCGATACGGAAAAACTGCGTAGAGTTCGGTGTTTTCGCCATTTTCGATTTGATTAGTTTGCGGGCCGGTGTAGGGCAGAAGCACGCTCGCGCCGCTTTTCGTTCCGGTCGGCAAGGGCGGAACTTCACCGAGCATGCGCGTCCATTTCACCTGATTGCTCGGGGCGAGGAGATTCGCCGGGAGCGCGAGCATGCGCGGCAACACGGAGGTCAGCCCCGCGATGTCGGGCGCGGGATCGTGAGTTTTCCAATAGGTCTCGAGGGAATTGACGGGGTCGAGAAACATTTTGCCACTGGCATCGAGCGGAAAATGTTGGTCGTAAAAATCGAGCCCGGCGGACGCAAGCGGCAGGAGGGTGTTCGCGGCGAAATTGGTGTCGCCGGTGTAATCGTAGTAATCGAGCATCATCGTGCTCAACTCAAGAATGCCTTCAAAATAATGCGCGGTGAAATTTGCGGGACTGTTCGTGCCCTCGAAACTAATTCCGCCCCAGAACGGAGCCGTCTCCGCAAAATACGCGCCGCCGTGACCGTAGAAACTGGTGACTTGCGCGGCGTCGGCGGGAAGCAACTGCGCATACATGTTGAAGAGCGGCGACATGAGGTCGAAGTCGCCGGATTCGAGCATGGGCCAATACATTGGGCGGGTGTTCTGAAACCAGTATTGCCCGCCCCAGCGGCGGCCATCGGCGTTGTAGGGAACGGAGGGATTGTCAACGACGAACAGGGAGCCGTTGAACTTGATGGGGTAGGCGCCGCGTCCGGCGGCGGCGGTCACGAAGCGTTGCAATACATAGCCTTGCGTGGTGGTTGCGGCGCTGGAATCGCCGCTGACATAAATCCAACTGCGATGCCAGAGGGCATCCCACCAGGTTTGATGCGCAGTGCGCGCGATTGCGAGCGATTGCGCGCTGATTTGCGTGAGATTCGTCTGGACTTGAGCGAGCCATTGGTTTGCCGTTTGCGTACGAGTCGTGAGCGGGTAGATGGAGATGAGTTGAGAGGTGACGGGGTTGGAGAGCAAATTGGTCGAAGTGGTGTTGGTCATGCCGGCGCCGGCGATGAGCGCGCCGAAGATCCAGTTCGCGATGTGCGGATCGTCGCTCGCGCTGTTGCGATGATACCACCCGATGCGGTTTGTTTGGGCGGTGAGCACGACGTCGGGATTTGAAGCTTTCAAACGCCAATCGTTCAAGCTCGCTTGAAAGGTGAAGGGCGCGCCGCCACTGGTGGCTTCAACGTGGATGACGGGATTGTTGGCATCCACCCAAACGACGTACACGATGGAATTGTTACCCGTCCCTTCGGTGATTTGGATCTGGCCTTCGTGCAACATTAATACCTGCGAAAAAAACGCGCCACTGGTGAGCGGACTTGGAGTGGCCGCGATGCGTACGCCGCCGACTTTCATGAGACCTTGATCGCCGGGTACGTTGTCGCCCCAGGCGTCTGTTTTGCCGATGTAAAAATTCACGGCGCCGTTTGTCTCAACCCAAACATTCAAGCCAATGTCACCATTGCCCAGCGGCATGGATTGGGCATAAGTCGGTCCCGGTGAATTCCAAGTGACGTTGTTTGAGGCCAACAATGGAACGATGTCGGTCGTGGTTTGCGCGACGGCAGATGCCATCGTCATAGAAAGCGCTGCCAAACATCGCGCCAGTTGAAACCAAATTTTCGTCCGCATCACTTTCAAGGTTCGACCAACCGATAGAACCGTCCCGGTTCATTCAAGTTGATCGGAATGCTATTGGAAAATGCGCCACTGGCATCGAACGAATTGGTCAGCACCGCCGTCCAGTTCACCAGCGGCAACATGGCGTTGGTGGAAGTGAGGACGCGATAAGTGCCGTTGGCAACACCGTTCGTCCCCGCGAAATGAATGCTCGAACCGCTGACTATCGCAGCCGTAATCACCGCCGGCGTCGGCGGAGGAACCGCGCCGATGAGAACTGCGTTTAATTGATAGCCGTAACCCGCCTGAGTGTTCGTGAAAGATTGTGTCGCAGCCGTCGCCAAAAGTGTGGCCTCGATATAACCACCCAGCGCCGGAACGCCGCTAACAAACGCATACGATTGCGCCGCGCTGGAAGCCCCTGAAACGATGGTGAAATTTCGCGTGCCCACGCCAGTGCGCGTATCGGATTCGAGGAACAACACTTTGTAAGTCATGCCCACGACGAGATTACTAAGCGTGATCACACCGTTGCCGATGCCTAACTCCGCGTCATTGAGCACGGTATCAAAGTTCGCGTCACCGCTCGTCGCGCCACTCAGAAATCCCGATACTGAATAAGCGCTCGAACTGCCGTAGCTTAGGTTCGTGCTCGGAAAACTTCCGAATTTAAAACCGTTGGCGGTCGAGTGTGCGGTTCCATCGCCGAGGCTCACGCCGTATAATTGGGTTGCGTTGTTGCCGACGAGATTAAGCACGGAATTATTCGAGAATGTTCCGCTGGTGAACGACACCGGAACGCCGATGACGGTCACCAAACCAGACTGCGCAACCAGCGCCTCATCGGCTTGAATTTTGGCCGAGCCCAGTGCGTGACCGGTGAAAGCCGCGCTGCGATCGTCTGCTGAAGAAACGAGATCACGAGCTAGTACACCGCCGGTGATATTGACGAGCGACCACGTCGCCGCAGAATTAGTTATGAAATTACCTCCCGAATCACGCGAGATGGCGAACACATTGAGCGAAGTCCCGGCAACGATCAAACTTGCCGCAACGGGTGAACCACTGCCGTCGGCAGCGGATTCGATGCTCAAACTCGCAGGCGCACCGGGCGTGATTTGAAATGCGGAAGAAGTGACCGGCTGAACACTCGCGCCCGATGCCAGCAAAGTTTTTGCGCCAATCAAATTAATGATGAGGTTATTGAAATGAGCAATGCCATTAACATCTGTGACAGCGGTATTTCCAGTGAGCGTGCCATCACCACTGGCAATCGAGAGAGTGATGGTCAAGCCCGTGATCGGATTTTGGTTCGCATCTGCGGCGGCAAGTTGGACTTCGTTCAGTCCGCCCGCTGTGATGGACAAACCTTCCGCGCTGTTGTTGGGTTGCGCAACGAATGAAAGTGAATTGGCGGACACTTGCGTCACCGCAAATGTTTCCGGCGTGCCGGCATTGAAGCGAACGCGATTCGGCACCAGCGGATAGGCCGATGAACTATTCGTGGCCGACACCATGAGACTGTTGGCGAGCGCGCGCAAATAGATAGTGCCGTTGCCATTGTCCACCCAATCGAAAACCTGCATCGAACCAATGGAAGAGGCGTTCGCGCTGAGCGGCAGGATGCCATTGGTATCAGCCGTGACATATTGATTGTTCGCCGCGAGCAAGGCCACGCTGCCGTAACCAAAACTGGCGCTGGCATCCACTACTGTAAAAGCTTCGTTCGTGCCCGGCGACGCGGCGTTCGCATTGAGCGTGCTGTTCGATGCCGTGACCCACTTGCCGCTCGCGCTGGAGCGCAAATTAATATTTGCGCCGATGGGAATGTCGTCGTGATATTGCCAGTAATTGAGATTGAAGCCCCCAGTATCGCAAATGAGCATCACGTTATGCACACTGTTCTTCGCGAAGGTGTAGCTGCTCGCGCTTTCAACCGTCGCCCATGATTGATTGCCGCCGGTGTTCGGCACGGTCATGGCGGGATAATTGGTTCCGTCAATCACGAAGTGCAGTTGGCAACCGTTGTTCGGACTCGCGACACGCACGCGCAAATGCACCTGACTCCCTTGGATCGGCACACCAGTCCATTCAAACCATTCGCCCGCCTGGATCCAGCCGATGTCGAAACCGCCGCCTGCGTCTGTCGTCGGTTCGATGGCAATATTGCCATTGCGATAAAAATTCGATTTGCCGTTGCCGCTTGCTGCGCCGCCAAAAGTATCGCAACCCTCCGCCTCGAATTTCATTTCCGCCGGAAACGGACGCACGCTGAACTGACGCAAAATATTCAATCGCTGGTTGGGGTAATCATACAACGTCTGGCTGTAAGTCAGGGCATTGCTTTGCGCGTCGAGATTACGCACGCGAAATTGCGCCGCGTCTTCCTCGTAATCGGTAAAACCTTCGCACAAGGTCAGCAACGCATTTGCGCCGACGGTCTGTGTGAGTCCGGTCGTGAAAAGCTGGCCGTGATTCGGATCGAGAAAACCAGATTGGCCGGTGTGCTGAAATTCCGCAACCGCGACGCCTACCTTCACGCCGTTCTTAGTGACCAGCGTATGCGAAGGACCGTTGGGTCCGGCGGTGAACCAGCTTTCCGACGCGTCAGCGATGCCGGGATTGTTGCAAGTGGTGTCGTTGGAAAAAAAGTCCGAGGACAGAACGATGTAAGGATTAAAACCAAAATCCGCCTGACATTTCTGACGGACATAAGTCAAAGCGCGCGAGACATTGCCTTGAGTGTTGGTAAGAAACGTCACGGTGTTGCCAGTCCAGATGATGAGCAACGGACGCCCCTTGATCTTGAAGCGATTCGTGTCGGGAACAGTTTGATAAAAAAGTTTGTAGTTATAATCGTAGAGATATTTCCAGTTATTCGTGTCCGACATGTCGAACTTATCCGCATAACCGTAGCCGCGTCCGTTCGCCTCATTCCATTGGGCAACCCACGACGCCGCGTTGTCGTCGAAGATGGCGAACTTGATTTGGTTCGCGAGCCCGCGGCGGCTTAATGCGGCCATGAATGGAATGATGTTCGTCGGATTGCCGCCGTTGTTGGGCTTGGTTCCGGTGAGATTCGGGCAGACAAAATCCACTCCTGCCTGGCCGAGTTGCTCGGCCCAGTTGTCCCACGTGGCGTTGGGATTACTTGACTGCGGATTGTAGAGCGAGATATTGAACTGATTGGGATCACTCAGGGGGCCGGTGAGCTGGGCGCTATACTGATAGCCGCAAGTGACTCCGAGGTATTGCGCTTGAACATTGGCAACGATTAGAAGCATTGCGAAAACCAAGCCAGATAAAAATCTCCCTGCATAAACGAACTGCTGATCTTTCATATAAAAAATACTCCACCGCCAACCAACACTTCCCCGAATAAAACAAGGGATTCTCCGGAATGTACCGGAGAATCCCTTCTCGATCACTAACAATTACGGCGTAACCGCGCGATAGAAACGCGCCGGCTGGCTGGCTGGCTGAACCAACTGATACACGCCATTCGTGCCAAGTGTAGTTGTGCCGACTGGCGTCCACGACGCAGCGGGCGTCGTGATGTCACCCGTCGAGAGGATGCGATAGGTGTGACCCGATGCACCCGTCAACGTGATCGTCACGTTTGTGCCCGTGGGCGCGATCTTGAGCGTCGGCGTGAGACCGAGCACGCTGAACGGCGCGCTCAAGCCGCGGCTGTTCGACAGCCATTTGTGATCCAGATATTGCTCAACCTGGGTGCGTTCGCCATCGGACAAACCACGGTTATAAACGATGATTTCCGAGAGGTCGCCGCTGTAGTGTCCGCCGTTGCCCACGCCGACGGCGCCACCGATGAGCGTGCCCGGGAAGGCATTCGCTCCGCGCTGGGCACGCATAACGCTATTCAGGAAAATTTCCTGATTGCCAACTGCATCCAGCCGCCCGGTCCATTGACGCGGTGTTCCGAAGGCGAAGTTGGCTGGCGCGGTCCAATTCAAGTCGTCGGCATATTGCGCGAACGTGAAGGTATTCGCGGCGCGATAACCCATGTGCAGCGTGGCATCCACATTGTTGAAGCTGCTGCCGAAGAAGTAGCTGTTGCCATTGGCCGCAGCCGGATCCGCCACGTCCACGACGAACACCGTCCAGGGCTGGCCAGTCAACGACGTGAGGTCCACATCGAGCCAGTTATTTCCGAGGAACTTCACCGCATGCTGACCACCGTAGCCGAGCACCGGCAGCGAAGGACTGACATCGGTGATGGGATAATTGCCGGAGTTTGTGCCATTGTTTTCTATGCCGCTCTTGTCCACCCATTCCACGAGGTTCGTGCCGGAAAGCATAAGCGTGCTGGAATCATAAGCGTCCAACCACAGGATGCAGTTCGGAATGCCGTTGGTCGGATCGGTGATGGAGCCGAGGAAATCGGCGGACAAAACGTCGTTGTTTCCAGCCGCGTCCACTTCCAGGTTATGGAAAGTGATCACGCCGTTGGAACCGTCAGTTCCGATGTTATAGACCAGGTTTGTGCCAACCAACCCACTGCCCGAAACCAAATGCACGACGACCAGGTTCGTGGCGCCCAATCCCAAGGTGCTGAGATTGCCGCCCGCATCCACCGTCTTCAATACTGGCTGCTGGCTCAGCGGCGCGCCTGCCACGCCGGAACCCGGTTGAGTCGTCCAGACGACTGTCGTTGCTGGTCCGGCATTCACGGTGATCGCGGAGGAGACAGCCGAAGCCGTGCCCGAGGTGAAGGTCAGCGTGACGCTGCCGACATTGGTGATGGTCAAACTGGTGAATGTTGCCTGGCCGCTGGCGATGGATTCCGTGGTATCGCCCTGCAAATTACCGATGCTGCTGGTCGCGATCACCGGTGTGCCGTTGGTTTCAATATTGCCGAAACTGTCCAGCACGCTAATGATCGGCTGGGTGTCAATCGCCACGCCGACTTGCGCCGCGGTGTCAGGTTCCTGCACGATCACGACGGTGTGCGGCGCGCTGGGGACGACCGCGATGTTCGCGGAATTAAGCGTCGGCAACGAACCCGAGGTGAAGGTCAGCGTCGTCGTGGCGGCGTTGGTGATGAACAGACCGGAGAATGTCGCCACGCCTTTCACGGCCGAAACCGCGACTCCGTTCGTGGGCGAATTGCTCAAATCACCCGCGCCGGTTTCCGAGACGACGATCACATCGGTCGCGTTGGTAACGATGTTGCCGAAGGAATCTTCGACGGCAACGACTGGCTGAGCCGCGAAATTGATCCCGGCAATGGCGCTGGCGGAAGGTTGAGTCAACACGGCCAGTTGCGCTTCCACTGCGGGAAGAATCGTAAATGAGGTGCTCATATTCGTCGCCGCACCGCCGATGACCGCGGTCAATTCTTTTTCTCCAGCATTGGTGATATTCAGATCATTGAAAGTCGCCACGCCAGTTCCGTCCGTCACTTGAGTCAAAGTACCGTTGAGCGTTCCCGAACCGCTGCCAATGGATAAGACGATCGGAATGTTGGCCACGCCCGCGCCGCCGTTGCCGGTCGCTTCAACCGTGACACTGGGAGAAATCGTCACACCCGCGACGGTCGTGGTGGGCTGCTGAACGAAATGAACTCCCGTGACTGCGCTGCCGTTGCCGACGAAGAAAGGCGTGCTGGTCGCGGCGCTGGAAAGTTGGCCCATCCATTTGTTGAACAAATAATTTTCCACACCGATGCGCTGAACTTCAGTGAGGTTGGTATTATAAACGATGATTTCAGCAATATCGCCGTGGAAACTTCCACCGTTGCCTTGGCCGATGTTGCCGGGATTCACGTTGCCAAGAAATTGCGAACCACCCGTGCCGGCGAGCACGCCGTTCAAGTAGATCGCCTTTTGTCCGGGCGAAAGCACATGCGAAGCGATCTGCGGACCGGAACCCGACCAGGCGACGTTCAGATCGTCCGCGTAAAATGCGAAGGTATATTGCGGTCCCGCATTACGATAACCCATGTGTAGGACGTGATCCACGCCACCTGCCACATTCAGGAATGGCGTGCCCATGAAAAAGTCATTGTTCGCCGTTTCGCTCGGGCTGAGTTCGGTCAAGGCGATGATGGTGAATGGCCCGTTGGTGATGTGGGAAAAATCAACATTCAGACGGTTCGTGCCAAAAAAGCTGACCACTTTGGCATCGCCATAAGCGAAACTTGCGAGGTCGGCGTTCGTGCCGAGAAGCGGCGTGTTGCTGATGCCGTCGGCGACCGCGTTGGTCGCGTTATCATTGGCTCCGCTTTTATCTTTCCAGAGCGAGACGTTGGCGCCGTTCGTGGCGACCAGCGAGGTCAAGTCGGACGCATCGAGCCAGAGCTGGCAATTACTGATGCCATTCGTCGGTGAGAACACGGCGTTGGTTCCGTTGCCGGAGGTCGCGAGCAAACTGTAACCGCCCGCGGAGTCAATTTCCAAACCGCTCAACACCGCCACGCCGTTGGAGCCATCCGGCCCATTGCCCATGTTGAAAGTGAATGGCGCGCCGTTCAAACCGGCGGGCACAGACGAGACCGTGACCGTCATCGTCGCCGCCAAACCGATGCTTGAAGGATTGCCGGAAGCATCCGCGGTGACGAGTGTTGGTTGATGACCGAAAGGGGAGCCAACATTTGCCGAACCGGGTTGCACCGACCAGATCAGTTGAACCGCCGGACCGACGGAGGCGGAAACAGACGCGGCCAGAAAGACTGACAAGGCTGAGACTAAAAGGAATATCGCCCGCTGGGCTTTGCCCTGCCCGGCTCGCGTTTTTATTTTGGACCCGGCATTTCTTATTGAATTGGGATTTGTCTTCATGAAGGGAGGAGTTGTTTGGTTTTGGGTTGCGTGGTTTCGGGATGGAATTTAGCGAACGAGTGAGTTTGTTCCTACCATCTTAATCGGTATCCCCTAAAGCGGGGAACCGTCCAAGGCAGGGTTTACAATATGTTTTGCAATGTGCTTTTTTGAATTGTGTCGTTTGAGGTTTTTCGTCCCGGGCTTTCATTTAATTGGATGCTTATTGGATCGCCGAAAGATGTTGCGCCAGCCAGACGCCGTCGGACTGCTTGGCAGCGATGCCGCCGACGCTATTAGTGTTAAGAAAAGTATTGTTCCAGGGATGAATCTCGGCGTGACCATCCGCGAAGGACATTGAACTGGCATGACCGTGATTCACTGCCGGGCGGTCGCCGATGCCACCGAGCGTGGGGTTGCCGAAGAAAAATCCGTCGTTGATGCTCTCGGTATTTTCGTCCAGATAAACCAGCACCAGGGAACTGCTCATGGCGCCGCTGAAGTCTGAACTTTTCCGAAACTTTGTATAAGCCGGATACGCGGGATCCACATTGCTTTCCTCCGGACTGGAACTCGGCCCGACAAAACAATTCGCGGACACCGAACGGACACGAGGCTGGTTTGAAGGGAGATATACGCTTTTGTCAGCGGGGCAATGATACACGCCCGCGGCTTTGCAATAGCTTCCAATCGAACCGACGATCTTAGAGCCCGTGACGGGATCCCGATCACCCAGGACACCCAAAAGATAGACGTTAGTTTCCGTGCCCGCCGGTCCGGCGCCGTTTCCGCCGCCGGCCATTGCGCCCGCCACCCAATCCGGATTGCTTGGCGCCAGGCCGATGAAACTGCCATTGATGGGATTGCCGTCGTTTTCTGGGAGGGTGTCAGCATTGTCGCCAGTGTAAATGATGCTGGCTATTTGAAGTTGTTTCATGTTGTTGAGGCAGGAGGTTCCCTGTGCGCGAATTTTCGCCTGCGTCAATGCGGGAAGCAGCAGGCTCGCCAGGATGGCAATGATGGCTATGACCACGAGCAACTCGATCAGCGTGAAGGCGTGAAGATGGTTTTTCTTTTTCATAAAATGGCGTTGTCAACCCGGCCCCTCGTTTCCGGGAATGCGCAAACGAAGCGTCGCGTTTGGGCATTCGGAGAATCAGGTGGCACTGGAACAAACTTATTGGAAATGTGCGCAGGCGCACAATCCCCTATAGCGGGATACCCGCTTTTGTGTGGCCATCTTTTTGTCTTGTTTGATGCCCTTGTTATTGAGTAGCACTGAACCATGAACACGCACCGATTGATGAACTGGAAAAAGTTTTTCAGTTTAATCACAGCGGTGTTCTGCACTTTTTTTTCCCGCGCCGCGGAGACGCCACCCACCAATTCCGCCGCCGGGGCGATTGAGATGGACTCGGTGATCGTGGACAACGAGAACCGCCTGCCCTCGATCCGCAATCACTCCGTCAGCCTCGGCTCGTCTCCGCAAAATGTGATGTTCTATTTTCGCGTGAACACCAATTACGGTTTCGTCCCCCTGCGCATTCATTACCAGTTGCAGGGCTATGACGGCGATTGGCGTAAGGACCCGGGTGAAATGAATCTCACCGTGCGATTTTTCAATGACGCGGGAGACCAGGTGAATGAAAAAAAATTTACCGTCAGCGGCCAAAGCGCTGGCTGGAATGGTTCGCTGAAAACTTCGCCGCTGACGCATCGCCGTGAATCGGTCGTGGTGCCCGCACAGGCTTCGCGGCTTATGATCGTCGTCTCCTCGGCCGGGCCGCCGGCGACTGCGGGCATTTACGTCGTCGGCAATCTCGTGGTCACGCGTTCGATGAGCAACGCGCCCGCGGAAATGCTGATGCAGTTCCCGACCGAGCATCAATTGTACGACGGAGAAACCAATTTAGTTCCCCAGGGCTGGGTCCGCGATGGAACCGCGCGGAGCATGGCGAAGATCGTCCGGCTGGAACAGGAATCTGACAGTGAAGCGTTGGCGATCATTGATGACAGTCTTATCAGCCACGCGGAATGGCATAACACGCTGGCCGTCGCACCCAAGGTCGTGCCCGGTGAACATCTCATCATTGAATGGAACGAGATGTTCAGCATCGGCGTCGGCGACCCGCGCGTGGGCATCTATAAAAATCTGCCGCGTGGAAATTTTCATTTTCATGTGGAGGCGCTGGATGTCATGGGCATGCCGACGGGAATCGGAACGTCCATTGACGTGGTCGTTCCGCCGCCCTTCTGGCGGACGTTTTGGTTTTGGAACATCGTGCTCGTGACGTTCGTGGCGATGATCATGATTATTGGCCGTTATATTATTGTGCGCCGGATGCGCCAGGGATTGTTGCTGCTGGAATTGCGGTTGGAAAAACAACGCTTGCTCGAACAGGAACGCCTGCGCATCGCCCATGATATTCATGACGACCTCGGCGCGCGCGTGACGCAAATTTCCCTGGTGAGCGCGATGGCGCGGAGCCTGCCGATTGATCCTGACCAGGCGCAAGTGGATTTCGATAAGATTTCCGAAATGTCCCGCGACCTCGTCACCGCGCTTTACGAAACCGTCTGGTCGGTGAATCCCGAAAATGACAATCTCAACGAACTGGGAAATTATCTTTTCCAGATGGTGAATAAATTTTGCGAACGGGCGCAATGCCGCTGCCGGTTCTACGTGGATCTGTTGCCGCGCGAAATGCCGGTCCCCAGCCAGATCCGCCATAACATTTGCATGGCCGTTAAAGAGGCGGTGAATAACGCCATCAAGCATGCCGACGCATCCGAAATCACCGTCCGTATCACTTACGCAAAATTCATGCTGACGATCCTTATCCAGGACGACGGCTGCGGTTTTGACACGGAGGACGTTGTCACCGGCAATGGATTGCCCAACTTGAAACAACGCCTCAAGGACATCAACGGCGTCTGTACGATCGAGAGCCAGCCCGGCCATGGAACAAAAATACAAATCCGACTTGAAGTTGGCCCCGTCCGGCTGAACATTGAGTAAATAATCATGATCACCGCAAAACCTGCAGCCAAAACCTCACCACCCAAATTTGCCATGAAACAATCAATCGTCATCGTGGAAGATGACCGGGGATTGCGGGAGCAACTGGTCAAACTTATCGGCACCACCCGCGACATGCAGTGCGTGGGCGCCTTTGGCTCCGCCGAGGACGCGCTGCCGCAAATCGGCAAGAAGGCGCCGGACATCATTCTCATGGACATCAAGCTGCCCGCGATGTCCGGCATCGAATGTCTTTCCATCATCAAAAAATTTGCGCCGAATATTCAGATCATCATGGTAACGGTGTACGAGGACAGCGAACGTATTTTTCAGGCGTTGAAAGCGGGAGCGAATGGTTACCTGATCAAGTCCAGCCCGCCGGAGCAGTTGCTCGACGCCATCCGCGGCGCATTCACGGGTGGTGCGCCGATGTCGGGACCGATCGCGCTGAAGGTCATGCAACATTTTCACAAGATGGGACCGTCACCGAAGGAAGCGGAAAATCTGTCGCCGCGCGAACGGCAAGTGCTCGACCTGCTGGCGATGGGTTTCACTTACAAGGAGATCGGCGCGAAATCAAATATCGGCGCTGAGACCGTGCGCAGTTACGTAAAAAAGATTTGCCAGAAATTGCATGTGCGCAGCCGGATTGAAGCGGTAGCGAAACATTGGTCGGAACCTTGCTAAGCGTGAATGGAATTTTGACGCCAGCAAAAAAATTCTTCTATACGATTTTGCGCGGAATGGTGGTTTTTGGCATCGTAACATTTATCTCCTTCCACTTGCGTTCCGATGATCTTTTCACACCCGATATGCCGGACGCGATGGATCGTTCTGGTTTTCCTTTTCTGATTTATCAACAGGGAGGGCCGGTCGTTTTGGACTATTACAGTCCGCTTGCTCTTTGGGCGGATTTTGCTTTTGCGCTGGCTGCGACGGAATTGGCCAGTTTGAGTTATCCTCGCGTGAGAAGAATGTATTTCCAGCGCTCTCCGTTGGATTAGACAGCGCTGCGTTGAGGTTCAGAGCATTTTTGCCGCTCTAAACCGTATCCCCGCTTTAGGTATATTTACATCCAAAGGCACTCGCCTACAGTTGGACGCAATGTCATATACCGTCTTTACTCAATCGCTATCCTGCTTACTCGGTAAGTATAAAGGGAAGAGCGGCTCTTTCGTAACTCGAATCACTTTCCTCCCGTTGGTGACCTCGGCGCTCATAGCTTTTAACGCCGCCGCTGCTGACAATAACTTGCCGCAAGAGCCGTGGCTGCGTCCCTACGAAGGCCCGACCCGTACCGATGTGGATGCCACCACCCTCGACGGAAAAGTTCTTTGCGGTTATCAAGGCTGGTTCAACACGCCTTGCGACGGCACGCATTCGGGCTTCGGCCATTGGGGCCGCGGACTCGAAGGACCGAATGGCAAATTCGTCGTGGATATGTGGCCGGATACGACCGAGTACGACCCGAATGACCTTTGCGAAATCCCGAATCTCTCGATGCCCAACGGCTCCCCTGCCCGGCTCTACAGCGCTTATCTCAAGGGCCCGGTTTTGCTGCATTGCAAATGGATGCGCCAATACGGCATTGACGGGGTTTTCCTGAGCCGCTTCGTTGGCGAAAGCACGAGCCCCGAACGCGCGCGCCATATCAATACCGTCCTCGCTAATGTCCGCGAAGGCGTGCATCGCGAAGGCCGGGTGTGGGCGATGATGCTCGATCTCTCGATGGGCGGTCGTGACCGCGTCAACATCGTGGAGCGCGATTGGAAATTTCTTTGCGACGATGTGAAAATTCGCGAAGACTCACGCTACCTGCACAATCAAGGCAAGCCCGTCGTGCTGCTCTGGGGACTTGGACTTAAAGATCGCCCGTGGACGCCGGAGCAGGGCGAGGAGTTGATTCATTTTTTCAAGGACGATCCAAAGTATGGCGGAGTGTATTTGATCGGCGGTGTGGACCCGTTCTGGCGGACGCTCAGTGGCGGTTCGCGCACGAACGCGGAATGGGCCAAGGTGTATCGCATGTTCGATTCCATCAGTCCGTGGGACGCGGGACGTTATCGCGACAATAACAGCATGGATCGCGTGCGGCGCGATTCGTGGGAAGGCGATTTGGCAGAGCTGAAGGATTTGAAAATGGGTTATATGCCGACCGCATTTCCGGGATTCTCGTGGGATAACTTGCGCCAGTCGCGGCCCGGAACCAGCGGCATCTCGCGGCGCAAAGGAGATTTTTATTGGCGTCAATTTGCGATCTTTAAGGAGTTGAATGTGCGCACGGTTTTCGTCGGCATGTTCGACGAGGTAAACGAAGGCACGGCAATTTATAAAGTCGCCAATCAAACGCCCGTCGGCCAGCACTTCGTTACCAATGATGGTTTACCCAGTGATTGGTATCTTCGCCTGACGGGAGAAGCCACGCGTATGATCCGTAACGATGCCCCGTTGTCGGAACACGTTCCCGACAAAGTTTTGTCGCCGGTCCAATAACTCGCCTTAAGGGATCGCACGCGTCTCGTGCAGTGGCTGGCATCTCGCCAGCCACATCTCTTAGTCCCTTTTTCCTGCACAAATCGGACTGATGGGTTAATTCTTGTCAGCCACGCAGGGGCGCTCTCATGCGAGCGTCAATAAAGGAGTTTTCCTTTTCCAAGGGTTTGTTACCATTATCGCAACAAAAAGATATGGGCGAAAAATCTACGATGGGGAAAAAGCCGGCCGCTTTCAAATGGCTTTTGGGGCTGGGAATTGTAGTGTTGATTTATACGGTCACGGGATTTTTTATCGTGCCCGCGATCATCAAGTCGCAGATGTTAAAACGGCTGCCCGCCTTGACCAAACGCCAGGTCAGCGTAGCCGAGGTCAAATGCAATCCCTACGTATTGTCTCTGACGATCCGTGGACTAGCGCTGACGGAAACCAACGGCGACGTGTTCAGTTCCTTCGACGAATTCTACGGCAACTTCCAATTATTAGCGTCGCTCGCAAAACGCAGTTGGGTCTTTGACGAAGTCACACTCACGCGGCCTTTTGCGCAAGTCACTTATCAGGCCGACGGCAATTTTAATTTTGCCAATCTTCTCACCGATCTGCCCGCGAAGCCCAAGACAGCTTCTTCCGCGCCCCCGTCCCTGCCATCAATCCAGATTGATGTGCTAAGCATCACCAATGGCTCGGTCGCGATCACCGACTTGAAACGTGAAACGCCTTTTCACACGAAGTTCCTGCCGATTGATTTTTTCGTGACGAACCTCACGACTATCCGCGATAAGAACAGTCCCTACTCTTTCGTGGCGCGGGCCGGCACTGGCGAGACGTTTGCCTGGTCTGGAACCATCACCATCAATCCGCTTCGGTCGTCGGGAATTTTTCGCCTCGGCGCGCTCGCGTTGCCGCAGTTTGGAACTTACGCCCGCGACTATGCGAAATTTCAGATCGCCAATGGACTGCTCGATATCGCCGCGGATTATAATTACGATTCCAGCACCAACATGCTCGACTTGAATGTTTCGAAGGCGGCAGTGTTTCTGACCCATCTCGAACTTAAGGCGCCCGACACCGGCGAAACCGTCGTTAATATTCCTGAACTCTCCGTGACCGACGCCGATGCCAGCGTGCTTCATCGCAGCGCACACGTCGGCAAAGTCAAATCCTCCGACGGCTCATTGCTCGTCCGGCAAAATCAGGATGGAACCATCAATCTTTTATCGCTGCTGAATCTTCCCACCAACGCGCCCGCGACTGAGCCCAAAGCGGCATCAACCGGCACGCCGCCGCTCACCGCGAAAATTGACGAAATTATTTTCACCAATTATTCAATCAAAGCCGAAGACAAAAAACTCGAGAAGCCCGCCAGCTTTGACATTGATCAACTCACGTTTGATTTGAAAGGTGTGTCGAATGCCAGTAATGCGCCGGTAACTGCTTCGGCTTCGCTGCTGTTCCAAAAGACCGGGATGATCAACGTGGATGGTACGGCCACACTTTTGCCGCCGTCGGCGGATTTGCAGGTCGCGATCACGAATTTGGATTTGCGCGCGATCCAACCTTACGTTGAGCAACAAATCAAATTGGCGATCACGAGCGGCACTGTGGATGTCAACGGTCACGCCAAATATGCCTCTCCTGAACCGGGCGCGCCTATGGTCACCTTCACTGGTGATGTCACGGTCGCAAAATTCGATACTGCCGACGACGTCTTGTTTAAGGACTTCGCCAAATGGGATTCACTCAACGTGACTGGCATTCATTTTCAAATGCAGCCGATTAAAGTCGAAGTGGACCGCGTCAAATTCAGTGGGCTCAATACCAGCGTCATCGTCGGCCCGGATCGTCGTCTCAATCTCGAAACCGTTTTGCGCAACCAAATCAGCACCGCAAAAGCTAATGCGGCTCCAAAAGAAAAGCTGGACCTCAAACTCGGCGCGTTGGAATTGGAAAATGCCTCGCTTCATTTTGCCGACGATTCCATCGAGCCGCATTGCAGTTTTGACGTACAACAATTTGATGGAACTATCACCGGCCTTTCTTCGCAGGAAAACACGACTGCAACGGTGGATTTTAAAGGCAAGATAGATTCCCATTCGCCGTTCGGCGTTTCGGGCAAGATCAATCCGCTCGTGAATGATATTTATGCGGACATTTCGGTGGCGATCACCAACACCGAACTGACGGCTTTCACACCCTACACGGAAAAATTCGCCGGCCGGCCGCTGTCGAAAGGCAAGTTGTCTTTCGCCGTGCATTACTTGATTGATAAAAAAGCGTTGAAGTCGGAAAACGGTTTTTATGTGGATCAGTTGACCCTCGGCGCGAAAAACAATAGTCCCAACGCGACGACCTTGCCGGTGAAACTCGCAGTGGCTTTGCTTAAAGATCGTCATGGGCGCATCCAACTGGACGTGCCCGTTTCCGGCCGGCTCGATGATCCGAAATTCAAGCTCGGCCCTATCATTTGGCAAGTGGTCGAGAATCTTATCGCCAAGGCCGCGACGTCACCGTTTTCGCTTTTGGGCGCCGTCTTCGGCGGCGGTGAAGAAATGAGTTACGTGAATTTTGCGCCCGGCCAGGCTGCGATTCCCGATACCGAAACCAACAAGCTCAATACGCTCAGCAAGGCATTGTATGAGCGGCCCGAATTGACGGTCGAGATCAATGGTTCCGCCGATCCCGATCAGGATCGCGCGCCGCTCGCGCAAATGAAATTGCAGCAGCAGATCAAATCGCTTTGGGTGAAGGAATTGACTGATGCCGGCAAACCCGCCGTGTCGGTGGATGAAGTGAAACTCGATCCCAAGGATTACGAACGTCTTTTGCTCGTGGATTATAAGACGACCATTGGCAATTACAAACCGAGCGAAGTGGGGACGAACACGGCTGTGGTATCCACCAATTCGCCTCTCGCCAAATCGAAAGCGCCGTCCGAACTTTATGTCAGCCCTGAAGTGCGCGCATTGCTCGCGGGTCAAAGTTCCGATACGCAACGCGGGGCGGCGTTGTTACTTCGTCCCGGCAAGCCCGAGAAAATTTCCACTCCCAAGCCGATGCTGGCATCGAACATATCGAAGGCTTCGGCATCAAATCCAACTTCCACTACCACCACTGAATCTACTGCGGCGGCGACTGACGCGGAACCCCAGCTTGCCGACATGGAGGCGCAGCTTCTCCAAAAGATCACGGTCACGGATGATGATTTGCGCGACTTGATGAAGCAACGCGCCGCCGCCGTGCAGACGTACATGCTGAAAAGCGGCAAGGTCACTGGCGACCGCCTCTTCATCACCGCGCCGAAACCCGTCACCCTCTCGCTCAAAGGCGAAGACCGCGTGATTCTCAGCCTTGATTGACGTGATCTATCAATCATAAACTCTGTCTTCGCACACTCAGCGGCAACCAATCACATGTTCAAACTCACCAATAAAATCGCCCTCGTCACCGGTGCCGGTTCGGGCATCGGCGCTTCCATCGCGGAAACTTTTGCTAGCGCCGGTGCGCACGTCATCGTCACCGATTTCAATGAGGCCAGCGGCGAGGCGATCGCAAAAAAAATTCAGTCCTACGGCAAAGCGGAATTTCTCCGGCTGGATGTCAGCCAGGAAACCGATTGCCAGCGCGTCACCGAAAAAGTTTTGGCCGCGCACGGACAGCTGGATATTTTGGTCAACAACGCGGGCATCGGTTGTGTCGGCACGCTGCTGCAAACCAAAGTCGAGGACATGGACCGCCTCTACTCCGTGAACGTCCGCGGCGTGTTCAATGTCAGCAAGGCTTTTTTGCCCTCGATGATCGAACGCAAGCAAGGCGCGATCGTGAATCTCGCTTCCATCGGTGGCGTCGTTGGCATTCGTGATCGGCTCGCTTATTGCACGACGAAATTCGCCGTCGTCGGCCTGACCAAAAGCATGGCGCTCGATCATTCCCATCAAGGCGTCCGCGTGAATTGCATCTGCCCGGGTCGCGTCGAAACACCGTTCGTCAAGGCGCGCCTCGCCGAATATCCCGACCCGGAAAAAGCCTACCGCGAAATGTCCGCCACCCAACTCACCGGGCGCATGCTCCAGCCGGAAGAAGTCGCCGCCGCCGCCTTGTATCTCGCCAGCGACGAAGCCTCCAGCGTCGCCGGCACGACCATGATGGTGGACGGCGCCTGGAGTGCAGGCAAATAGCCGCGAATTCGCGCGCATTCCCCCGCAACCGCGCAAAAAATTACGTACACGTAACATTTATGCGCCATTATTTTACTATACAAGCCCCTGAATTTATGCTTGGTATTAACAGCTAATAACCTGCAAAGAAGAAAGGCTGATTATGTCCAAATCCGGCAAAGGTTCTCAGGGGCCGTCCATTGAAGAAATCGCGGCTTACGCTTACAACATTTACGAGCAGGAAGGCCGCCCCGAAGGCAAGCACACCGAACATTGGCTTCAGGCCGAAGCCCACCTCAAGGCGGATCACCAGGCTCGCGCCGACGAACCTGCCCCCAAGGCCACCGCCAAATCCGACCCTGCCCCCGCCGCCGCGCCCAAGGGCAAATCGCGCAATGCCGCTGGTTGGCAAGCTGGTTCTTCCGCCCCCGCGCAATCCGCGCCTCGCGCCAATTCGCGCTGATCCTCAAACCCGTTTTCGCGCCGATTTCATCCGCCTTGCCGCTGTGGCAAACCGCGTGGGTGAAATCGGCGCTATTTTTTTCCACCATCGCGCAGCCACCGCCAACCAGTCCCAAGGACTTTGAACTCGCAATGAGTTCGCGCTCGCGTCATGCTTTTTTTGACGATGACTCAAGTGCTTTCTCGTTCGCAAAATGACGAGCGTTATTCGACCGGTGAACTCACGCGGCGGCTGTTCGCGCTCGCCTGGCAATTTCGTAGGGATTGCCTGCTCTCGCTTTTTCTCAGCGTGCTCGTGCTCCTCCTCGGCCTCGCCGGCTTGCAGTTGCTCGGCACGATCATTGACGTCATCCGCCACGGGCTCGATCCCCAACTCGGCGCGCCCGCTTATCCCTTCGGCTGGAGACCGCCCCCGGCCTGGTTGCCCCTGCAAGTCGTCAGCGCGCTTTCCGCCACCATCGTTGTGCTCGCGCTGCTCCGCGCCGGCATCACCTATCGTTACAACATGGTCACCGCGCGCCTCACCCAGGCGAAGATCGTCCCCGACATGCGCGACCGTCTTTACGCGAAATTGCAGCGCCTCAGCTTCCGTTTTTTTGAAGTCAACGGTTCCAGCTCCATCTTCAACCGCCTGACTGGCGACGTCCAAAACACCCGTCTCTTCGTGGACGGCGTCGTTTTGCAAGGCATCAATATGGTGCTCACGCTCGCCGCTTATTTTATTTTCATGTGGCACATCCATCCCTCGCTCACGGTCGCGTGCCTTTCCGTGACGCTCCCGCTCCTGCTCGTCACGCATTATTATTCGAAACGCCTCCGCCCCGGCTACCTTCGCAATCGCGAACTCACCGACGACCTCGTGCTGCTCTTCACCGAAAGCATTCTCGGCATTCAAACCGTCAAGGGCTTCGCCGCCGAACCCGGGCGCGTCGCGCGCTTTGAAACCGGCAATGACAATGTCTCCGCGCAACAACGCAAAATTTTCTGGGACTTGTCCATCTACACACCGCTCACTCAATTCCTTTCGCAACTCAGTCTCGTCATCCTGTTCGCGTACGGCGGCTGGCTTTATGTCGCGGGCGAAATTCCCCTCGGCAGCGGCCTCGTCGTGTTCGCCGGTTTGCTCCAGCAATTCACCGGGCAAATCGTCAACCTCTCGACCATCGCGAATTCCGTCCAGCAAAGTCTCACCGCCGCGCGCCGCGTTTTCGAAGTGCTCGATACCCCGCTCGATGTCCAAAACCAGCCCAACGCCATCGTGCCCGCGCGGCTCACGGGCCGCATCGTTTTCGAGAATGTCACGTTTGGCTATTTGAGCGGCACGCCCGTGTTGCAGGACATTTCGTTCGAGGCAAAACCCGGCCAGGTCATCGGCATTTTCGGCATGACCGGCGCGGGCAAAACCTCTTTGCTCAGTCTCATCCCGCGATTTTACGATCCCCAAAAAGGCAGCATCCGCGCCGACGATATCGAACTCCGCCAACTCGACTTGGACGCCTATCGCCGCCAGATCGGCATCGTTTATCAGGAAAGTTTTCTGTTCTCGAACACCGTCGCCGCGAACATCGCCTTCGGCAGTCCGCACGCCTCGCAAGCGCAGATCGAGCAAGCCGCGCGCGCCGCTTCCGCGCACGATTTCATCACTTCATTGTCGCAGGGATACAACACCGTTCTCGGCGAATCCGGCGTGGACCTCTCCGGCGGCCAGCGCCAGCGCTTGGCTCTCGCGCGCGCGTTGTTGTTGCAACCACCCATTCTGATTCTCGATGATCCCACCGCCTCCGTTGACCCCAAGACCGAACACGAAATTGTCTCCGCCTTGCGCCACGCGATGGTTGGCCGCACCACCTTCGTTGTCGCCAATCGTCTAAGCTTATTGCGCCGCGCCGACGTCATTCTCGTGCTCGACGAGGGCCGTCTGGTTCAAAGCGGCACGCATTCGGAAATCGTCCGCTTGCCCGGACCATATCGCGAAGCCGCCATGCTTCAACTCGTGGATCTCGCGCTCGAGGAGGAAGCCGAAGCATGAGCACCCTCCCCTCACCCTCACCCGCGCCCGCGCCGAAAACTCCCGGCCGCAATCGCCGCGCCGCCCAACCCGATCCGCGCGAAGCCATCACCTTTTTCCTGCCGATGGACGACCGCGAAGCCGACCAGGCTCCGCTCAGTTGGAAATTGATTCGCCGCATCTTTACTTACACGAACCCGTACGCGACCAAACGCAACTGGCTTTTCGTCCTCATCACGATTCGCGGCGCGCTGATTCCGACCATCGCCTGGATGATCGGCGCGACGATCAACGGCCCCATCGCGCACCAGGATCAGCACGGCATTCTCGTCTATGCCATCGCCTTTCTTCTGATCGTAATGGCGACCGTGGGCATGTTCCATTTTCGCCAGCGTTACGCGCTCGAACTCGGCGAAGCCGTCGTCCACGACATGCGCGCCGATTTGTTTCGCAAGTTGATGGCCATGCCCATGTCGTTTTTCAACCGCACGAAATTCGGCAGCATCATCAGCCGCATGACGTCGGATATTGATAACGTGCGCGTCGGTGTGCAGGACGTGGCCTTCGTCTGCACTGTGCAAACGCTCCAAATGACCGTCTGCGCCGGTATGATGGCGTGGGTCAACTGGAAGCTTTTTTCTGTGATGCTGCTGCTCGCGCCGTTGATTTGGATCGTCAATGCCCGCTACCGGCGCGAAGCCACTCATCACCTGCGCAAAGTGCAGGAAAGCTGGAGCCGCCTCACCTCCACCCTCGCCGAATCCGTCAACGGCATCCGCGTCACCCAGGCCTTCGTGCGCCACGAAATCAACGCGGGCTTTTTCCGCAAACTGCTCGGCGTGCATGCGGAAAACAACATCGGTGCCGCGCGCGCCTCGGCGGTTTTCGTTCCTTTGCTGCAATTAAAGAGCCAGGTCTTTCTCGGCGTTATGGCTTTCCTCGGCGGCTATGGCGCATTGCGCTGGCACGGCTGGTTGCA
The DNA here is from genome assembly GCA_036268055.1 of Verrucomicrobiia bacterium. NCBI lineage: Bacteria > Pseudomonadati > Verrucomicrobiota > Verrucomicrobiia > Verrucomicrobiia bacterium. Next base: position 132,801 of record DATAUW010000041.1, read on the forward strand.
CATGGATGTCGCGGATCTGGTGATGTTCTTCTTTCTCGCGAATCTTTTCTTCGACCCCATCCAGGTCATCGGCAATCAATGCAATCAGGCCCTCACCGCCATGGCCGGGGCCGAGCGTTTCTTTCGCATGATGGATATGCAACCGGAATGGAAGGACGCCGCCTCCGCCAAGCCGATTCCTCACATCAATGGCCGTGTGGAATTTGATCGCGTTCATTTTGAATACGAAGCCGGGCGGCGCGTGCTCGACGATATTTCCTTCGCGGTCGAGCCCGGCCAAACCGTCGCTCTCGTCGGCCACACCGGCAGCGGCAAAACCACCATCGCCGGCCTGTTACAAAAATTCTATCTGCCCACCAGCGGACGCGTTTTGGTGGACGGACACGACCTGCTCGCTGTCACCAGCGCTTCGCTCCACGAGCAAATGGGCAGCGTGCAGCAAAATAATTTCCTCTTCGCCGGTACGGTGATCGAAAATGTCCGCCTCGCCCGGCCCCACGCCACCGTTGAAGAAGTTCGCAATGCCTTTCGCGCGCTTGATTGCCTCGACCTCATCGAATCGCTCGCGAACGGATTGGACACCAACATCGGCGACAAAAGTTCTTCGCTGTCACTGGGCCAGCGGCAGTTGGTCTGTTTCGCCCGCGCGCTGCTCGCCAACCCGCGCATCCTCGTGCTCGATGAAGCCACCAGCGCGATTGATACCGTCACTGAAACGCGTCTGCAAAAGGCGCTGGAAATTCTTCTCCGTGGCCGCACTTCCTTCGTCGTCGCCCATCGCTTGAGCACAATTCGCAAAGCCGACCTCGTGCTCGTTCTCGACAAAGGCCGCATCGTCGAGCGCGGCAACCACGAAAGCCTCCTCGCCGCCGGCGGCGTGTACGCGCGGTTGCACGCGGAATTTATCGGCGGCGCGATGCACGAAAAAAGCTGACGTCCTCAAGCCGCCGTCAGCGGTCCGAACTTGCGCAATGAAATGACGGGTTGTTCCGCCGCGCGCGATTGCGCCAGGTCCACATTGAACTCCGCCACCCAATCGTTCAATTCTTCCGGGTCCACCAACATCTGCTGCACGCGCCAGGATTTCTTGTCCTCGGCGACGGTCACGTAAGTGTGGCGCAGGTTCCGCGCATTGGGATTCAGGCAAAGGTCTTGATGCTCGATGTAATACGCATCCAGCGCCGCCCGCAGTGGGTCGGCATTCCACGGCCCGCCGTCGGGATGCTCCGAACCGTCAAGGCTCGCCAGCGCCTGCTCAAAATCGCCGATGATCAGCCCGCGCAAAAAAGTAAATATGCGCACGCGAATCGCCGCCGTGAACGCCTTCGTGTCGCGCGTGATGTCCTTGTCCGCTTCTTCGGCTCCGGGTGGCCGCACTTCCTTCGCCTCGCCGCGCGGCTGGTAATTCGGGTCGCGCATCTTTTCCCACTCGTCCATCAGGCTCGAGTCCACCTGCCGCAGCATCGTGCCGAGATACAATTCCATTTCCCGCACCGCGTCATTCTTGGCCGCGTCGGGCACGGTTTGTTCCAGGACTTTATGAACGCTGGAAAGATGCCGCAGCAACAGGCCCTCCGCGCGTTGCAACTCATAATCCTTGATGTAATCGCCGAACGACCGGAACTGCTCGAACATTTCCCGCGCGATGGATTTCGGCCGGATATTTTCCTGCCCCACCCACGGATGCCGGTCGGCAAACGCGTTGAACGTCGCATAAACAAATTCGCGATTCGGCTTCGGATGCTCAAGCTTCTCCAATTCCTCCATGCGCTGATCGTATTCCATCCCCTGCTGTTTCATCTCCGCCATCTTCTGGTCTTTGACCCGGTCGAGTTGCTTGCGCAAAATCATCCCCGGATCTTCCAGAATGGATTCCACCAGCGTGATCAGTTCCAGCGCATAATCCGGCGATTGCGGGTCGAGCAGCGGAATCGTTTCCAAAAGATAAAGCGACAGCGTCTGATCCATCGAAAAATCTTCCTGCAAATCCACGTTCACCCGCAGGTGCGCGCCGCTTGCCGTCCTCGGCATGAACTCCACGATCTTCCGGTCAACCAATGAACGAAATAATTGCCACGCCCGTTTGACATGCGCCTTCTTCGCCTTCGGCGTCTCATGCGAATGCGCGATCAATTCCTGCATCGCGCCGCAGCCGTCGCCGTCGCGGCTGAGCACATTCAATAACATCCCGTGCGAAACCTGGAATCGCGACACCAGCCGTTCCGGCAACGCGCTGATCAGCCGCGTGAAAGTATTTTTATCCCACGCGACAAAATTTTTCTCCGGTGGCTGGCGGCGCACAAATTTCTTGCCCGCCTTCGAGGACTTTTCTTCCAGCCGCAAATTTTCCACGACATGTTCCGGCGCCTGCGCCACCACCCAGCCGCGGTCGTCGAACCCCTTCCGTCCCGCGCGCCCGCCGATCTGATGAAAATCCCGCGCGCTAAGAATGCCGGTTTTTTGCCCGTCGAACTTGCAGAGTTTCGTGAACAATACCGTGCGGATCGGCACATTGATTCCCACTCCCAGCGTGTCCGTCCCGCAAATGATCTTGAGCAAACCCTTTTGCGCGAGTTGCTCGACGAGCACGCGATACTTCGGCAACAAACCCGCGTGATGCAAGCCGATGCCGTGTCGCAGCCACTTCTTGATGTCCGGTCCGTACGGGCTCGTGAATTTAAAACCTTCGATCGCGCGCGCGATGGCTTCCTTTTCCTCGCGCGTGCAGACATTGATGCTCGTGAAATCCTGCGCGCTTTGCGACGCCTCAAGCTGCGTGAAATGCACCACGTAAATCGGACTCTTGCCCTCGGCAGCCAAACTTTCGAGCGTTTGCGCCAGCGACAATTCCGAATAAGCATATTCCAGCGGCACGGGCCGATGCGTGGAATGGATGGTGACAGTCTCGCGCCCATTGAGCCGCGTGAGTTCCTCCTCAAAAAAAGTGGTATCGCCCAGCGTCGCCGACATCAAAAGAAATCTCGATTGCGACAGCGTCAGCAACGGCACTTGCCACGCGACGCCGCGTTCACGGTCCGCGTAATAATGAAACTCATCCATGATGACATCTGCCACATCCGCGCGGTTGCCCTCGCGCAAAGCGATGTTCGCCAGAATTTCCGCAGTGCAGCAAAGGATCGGCGCGTCCCGATTGACCGACGCATCCCCCGTGCTCAGCCCGATATTGTCCGGCCCGAAATCGCGGCAAAGGCTCAACCACTTTTCATTTACCAGCGCCTTGATCGGGCAGGTGTAGATCGAGCGCTTGCCTTGCGCGAGCGACTTGAAATGGAGCGCGGCGGCGACCAGCGATTTGCCCGACCCGGTCGGCGTGTTGAGGATGACATTTTTTTCCTCGAACAATTCCAGGATCGCGGCCTCTTGCGCGGGATAAAGCTGAAGCTTGCGCGACTCGACATAATCCAAAAACCGTCCCAGCAGGACATCATTCGCCGCGCCGCCGTCGCGCGGTATCAAGTCATAAAGCGTGGTTGCCACAACGCCGATTCTACCACCCGCGCCCTCCAATAAGAAGCGCCGTTATTGCGCGCGCTTCATTCGTTCGAGCCCCACCAGCACCTCGCACAACGCCGCCAATCGCGGCGTCGCCACACCCGCCTCCCGCGCCTGCCGCAACGGTTCGAGAAACAAACTCTCCAATTCCAGCGGCAACCCGTTTTCAAAATCCAGCAACGTCGAGGCCTTGTAAGCGCCCATCGCCCGCGTCCGCGCAATTTGCTTTTCCGCCGTCGCGACCGGCACATCCAATTTTTTCGCGTTCGCCACCGCGATCACTTCCAGCATCAATTCGCGCACTAATTGTTCCCAACGCGCCTCCCCCAGAAGTTTTTCGGTTGGAACACACGCCTCAAGCTTGCTCGGCAAAATTCCCGCCGCCACCGCCTCATACCCCGCCGCGCCCGCCACCCCGAGCCCATTGAACGGAATATTCCACACCAATTTCTCCCAATGCGCCGTCTCCAAACTCTCCGCAACTTTGCAAGGCACGCCCGAATGACGAATCCTCCCGGCAATGTCATGTGTGCGCAACTCCGGCCCGCGCCCAAATTCCCCCATCACAACCGCCCCATGCACAATGTGCTGAATGACACCCGGCTCAATGCGATTCAAACACACAAAACACAACCCACCCAAAATCTTTTCCCCGCCAAAAAGTTTCGCCAGCCGCTCCTCATTCCCCAAACCATTTTGCAGCGTGAGAATCGCCGTCGAATCTCCCACCAACGGCTTCAGCAAATGTCCCAACTGATCATTCGCCGTGGTCTTCAGCCCGATCAAAACCAAATCGCAAATCCCAATCTCTTTCGCCCCGCGCGCGCACTTCGGTTGAAAACTAAAATCCCCCTCCGCGCTGCGAATCAGCACGCCATTGCGGCTCACCGCCTCATAATCCGAGCGCAACAGGAAATGCATTTCCTCGCCCGAATGCCCGAGCTTCGCGCCGTAATAACTGCCCACCGCGCCGCAGCCCACCACCGCAATTTTCATAAGTCTCCGCTCATTGCTCGTCGTTGAAATAAAAAAGGCACTCCGAAAAAATCAGAGTGCCCTGAGAAAAACGCTTTATCTTACTTGGCGCCGAGGATCGCGTCCTTGGCCGCCTTCGCCACGCGGAACTTCACCACGCGCTTGGCGGGGATGTTGATGGATTCGCCGGTCGCAGGATTGCGGCCGATGCGCGCCTTGCGGTTCACGAGCACCAATTTGCCCAAACCAGGGAGAGTGAAAGTGTTCTTGGCATTCTTATACGCCAGCTCGGCGATTGAATCGAGGATTTCGGCCGCCTGCTTCTTGCTGAGAGAATTCTTCTCGGCGATCGCAGCGGCGACTTGGGACTTGGACAATGCTTTTGCCATAGTGTGTTTTTTAGTTGTAGTTATGTTTAATAAAGTCGTTTGACTTGGCCGTATCTAAAGCCGTTCACGACGGTGGCGCAAGTAGAAAATTATAATATTTATTGGAATTATTGAGGTTTTTTCACACCGCTGGCAAAGCTCAGGCTTGACATCAACCCGCTTTTTAACACCATCCCAACATGGCTTTGTTCACCATCGAGAGTGACTTCAGATACGATATCGTCCGCAAAATTTTTGAAGGCGGCATGGGCATCGTTTACGAAGCCGAGCAGCACGGCGCGCGCAATTTCGTCAAGCGCATCGCCATCAAGGTCGTCCGCCAAAACTACGCCGACCAAAAATCCTTCATAGACAATTTCATCGGCGAAGCAAAACTCGTCGCCGACTTGATCCACACCAACATCGTCCAGACCTACCATCTCGGTGAAGTCCGCGGCATGTTTTTTATCGCAATGGAACTCATTCGCGGCGTCAACCTCGAACAATTCGCGCAACAGCTCACTGACAAGAAACGCCCCCTGCCGCCCGAACTCGCGGTCTTTATCACGAGCCGCATCGCGCGCGGACTCTCCTACGCGCATGCCAAGACCGACAAAGACGGCCGCCCATTGGGCATCGTCCATCGCGACGTAAGCTTCAAGAATATCATGATCGCCTTCGAGGGCGACGTGAAACTCACCGACTTCGGCATCGCCAAGGCGCGCGGCTTTTTACAGGACAACGAAGGCGAAGTCGTCGCCGGCAAGGCGGATTTCATGAGCCCGGAACAGGCGGATTTCAAAATCACCGACAAACGCTCCGACATCTTTTCAACCGGCGTCGTACTCGCGAACCTGCTGCTCGGCTACAATATCTTCAAAGGCGCCAACGCCGAGGAATCGCGCAACCGCATCATGACCCAGGCGATCCCCAATTTCTGCCAGTTGGACAAACGCATTGATGAGCCCCTCAACGAAATTTTGCAGCGCGCCCTTTCGCGCGATGTGGAGATGCGTTACGCTACGTGCGATGAGTTGCTCTATAAGCTCGAACATTATATTTATCATCAGGGATACGGCCCGACCAACGAGACGCTCGGAAAATTTATTCGCGAACTTTTTGGCCAGACGGTCCCAACCACTGCGAAACAAGTTCAAAGCGGTGGCACAACCGTCACGAAACATCCGGCGGCCAAATAATTTCGCGGATTACTCTGCCATCGCCTAAAAATTGGCGCTATGAAACGTCCTTCCTCCTCGATTGTAAATCTTGGCTTGCTCCAGACTTCGTGCTCGGCTGATCCCGCCGCGAACCTGAAGAAGGCCCTCGCTTTCGCTGAGCGCGCTGCGAAACAAGGCGCGCAAATCATCTGCACTCAGGAACTGTTTCGGTCGCAATATTTCTGCCAGTCGGAAGACCACAAATATTTTCAACTCGCCGAATCCATTCCCGGCCCCAGCACCGCGGCATTTCAAAAGCTCGCAAAGAAACATTCCGTCGTGATCATCGCGTCGTTGTTCGAGAAGCGCGCCGCTGGTCTTTATCACAACACAGCCGCGATCATTGACGCCGATGGCTCGCTGCTGGGCATCTATCGCAAGATGCACATTCCCGATGATCCGTTGTTCTACGAAAAATTTTATTTCACTCCCGGCGACCTTGGTTTTCGCGCGTGGAAAACCCGTTACGGAAAAATCGGCGTGTTGATCTGCTGGGACCAATGGTATCCCGAAGGCGCACGGCTCACGGCGATGCAGGGCGCGGAAATTTTGTTTTACCCCACCGCGATCGGCTGGCATCCCGGCGAGAAAGCGGAGTACGGCGTCAATCAACATGGCGCATGGGAACTCATTCAACGCAGCCACGCCGTCGCCAACGGCTGCTACGTCGCGGTGACTAATCGCATCGGCACCGAAAAACCGATTGGCGGGGACGGCCTTGAATTTTGGGGACAAAGTTTTGTCGCGGGAACCTCCGGCCAACTGCTCGCCAAAGCCAGCGTGGATAAAGAGGAAACGCTGATCGTCCCGATTGACCTTTCCAAAGTGGATGTCACCCGCACGCATTGGCCCTTTCTCCGCGACCGCCGCATTGATGCCTATGACGGTCTCACCCGGCGCTTGATTGATTGACGCCTGCCGCGCCGCTATGCGCACCACCTGGATCACCGGCGCTCAAGGCCTCATCGGAAATTATCTCGTGCAGTCGGCCGCTCAGTTTGCTCCCGGCGAACACGTCATCGGACTGACTCGCGCGCAAGTTGACCTCACCGACTTCTCTGCCGTTCGCGAATTGTTTCGCAAACAAAAACCGCAACAAATCATTCATTGCGCCGCGCTCAGCCAAAGCCCCGCATGTCAGGCAAACCCAGCCCTCGCGCGAAAAGTAAATGTGGAAGCCACCGCGCTTCTCGCCGAACTCGCCGCCGCCATCCCCTTGATTTTTTTCTCCACCGATTTGGTTTTTGATGGCCGCCTTGGAAATTACACCGAGTCCGCTACGGTAAATCCTCTAAGCATTTATGCTGAAACCAAAGTTGCCGCCGAAAAAATCGTGCTCACGAATCCGCGTCACAGCGTGATTCGCACTTCCCTCAATGGCGGAATCTCGCCCGGCGGCAACCGCGGCTTCAACGAAGAATTGCGCCGTGCCTGGAAAGACGGACGCACCTTGCGGCTCTTCGACGACGAATATCGTTCGCCGATTCCAGCGGTCGCGACCGCCAGAGCCGTGTGGGAATTCGCGGCGCAAGATCAACCCGGGCTCTACCACGTCGCAGGCTGCGCTCGCCTTTCGCGCTGGCAAATCGGCCAACTCATCGCCGCGCGCTGGCCGCAACTGAACCCAAAGATCGAAGCCGCGTCCTTGAAGGAATATTCCGGCGCGCCCCGTCCCCCCGATTCCTCACTAAATTGCTCAAAGATTCAAAAATTATTGAGTTTTCCCCTGCCGGGACTTGATGAATGGCTAGCCGCTCATCCGCAGGAAATTTTTTAGCCAATTCAAAATTCACTATAACTGTTTGGCGCGAAAGAAAGCTTTTTGGTATCCCGCTGGAAAAAGAAAATTCGTCGGCGACGAGCCCATGATATTCGTCGAAAGCGAAACCCAATTATTGTTGTTCGTCGAGACTTGCAGCACGTAGGTCTGTCCCATCTGGCCATTGAGAGTCACGCTGATATTGCCATCTTCGCGTACGGGACCGGCCGCTAACGCAAAAGACTTCGCCGCCGCCAAAATAAAAAGCGTGACGCTTTGGCCGGGGACCACCGTCGTTAATTTGCCGCCGCTGTAGGCAGCATCGTTCAAGCGCGCGATGGTGTTGCTCGAATTAAGCTGCCACACTTGCGCCAAACCGGTGCCCGTAAAATTCGTGACCGCTAGCGTCATCGGCGTGATGCCGGATAAATATTTGCTGATCACTATGACCGTCAATGCTCCATCACTCGCGCGCTCGGCGGCAAAGGCCGCGACATTATCTGGATTCGGCCCGCTGGCGGAAACACTCGTATCTCCAAACGTGGATTTTGCGCCGTCATAATTGCGATACATTTTAACCGCGAGGTAAGTCGGAGTGCCGGCATCGGGAGTCGTCCAGCGCGTCGCGAGATCGAGGCTTTGCCGTCCGAAAATTCCCAGCAAATCTGCCTGCGCCGTCGCTCCATTCATATACGGCTCGGCGCCCCAATTATATTCAGTGATGCCGATTTTCGTGCCCGGATAATAATTAGTCACCCAGCCTTGCATCCGCGGAATCAGATCAATGACGCTGTTGATATAACTGGGGTCCACATAATTGCTGTCCCAGAATTGGCGCGTCGTGCTGTTGCGCAACAACTGAGTCGCCGCGTCCACCGCCGTCTGCGAACTCACGCTGCCTTCCTGCGGATAACAATGCAAAGTGAAATAATCCAGCAGGCGCACGCCCGTGGCGACATCATGCTGATGCAACTGATTCAGCAGCCACGGCATGTAATCCCATCCGCCATTGGTTTTGCGATCAGGATAATCCGCCGAGTTGTAATCATTGTGCGCGCCCGACCATTGTTGATCGTAACCGCTGTAAAGATAACCATTCCAACCCCATTCTTCCGGCCCCAACACCAGCGCATTTGAGTCCACGCTTTTCACCATCGTCGCGTAATTGGTGAAGTCGTGAAAAATTTCCTGCATCGTCGTGCCAATGGGATGAATGTCGCGATGCGTCGAAAACCACAGCGTGTGCTCATTGTCCATGAGGTAATAACCCACGCCGCCGTTCGTGGACAACCCCCACTTGTTCGTCAAATGTTGCAGCCAGCTTTTCTCAAAATTCACATCCACCGCCACGTTCGCGTCGGTGGGATTATTCCACGTGATAAGCCGGCTGTTCGTCACGCTGATGCCATTGCCCGCGTCCGGCAGATATTGGTCGGTGCTCGTCTGCGGCCCATATTTGGCCACCGAATAACTTCCCAGCTTCCCGCGCCCTGGCCCAAGTATCGGCGCCCAGCCAATCATCGGAACCGTGATCAGCGGCTTCGCGCCCGCTGCTTTGGTCGAACTGATGAAACTGTCGTCAGCCGCTCCCGGCGTGCCCGATGAAGAATCTTCGATGCTCTCGAAATAATAATCATTGGCGTGATTGTGAGCATCAATCTGCCAGTTGTAACGCGTCTCGGCATTGCCACCGGAACGGTTGATGGGAACATTCAAATCCGCAACTTGCGCCTGCGATGCGAATGCCACGCCGTAAATCAATGGACTGATCGGATGCCGATTCGCATTCGCGTCCACCATAATATTTGCGGTCGCATTCGTCGGCATTTCGAAATTCGTATTTGCCAGAAGCGTGATGTCGTCCACATAAAAAATCGGCTGCGCTGACGCCGATTGGCTTTGAATCCAAAACCCGTCCATGTTGGGCGCATCAGAAACTCCCAATGCGCTGAGCGGTACGCTGACAAAGTTCCACTTTCCGGCAGTCAGCGATGGAATTTGATAAAAGCTGGTCTGGGACGTGCCGCTCAAAGTGCCGTTGACTTGCAACGCTTGAGCGCCACCCGTCGCGGGATAAATCCAAAACGTCAGATTGGTATAAAGGTCCGCGCTGAAAGCTGTGTGATGCAGATAAAGCGCCTGATACGCGCCGCAGTTGACACTGATGGAATCGGCTCCGGTATGTATTTGATTCGTCGCGCTGAGATTCACCGTCGCCCAGGAATAGTCCGACCAGCCGTTTTGCAACGAATCTATAAAAACCGTTTGATCGCTCACCTGCGCGAACCCGCCGCGCGCATCTCCAAGCAGAAATGCGATGGCGCATGCAAAAACATAAAAACCGCGACTGGCTTTCATCCTCTTTCACTATCACACAAAATGCCCGTTCGCAAAGATTCAGCCTCCCATTCGTGTCCTCAAAACTGACGATACTCCCTCGCCTCTTTTCTGTTGCGAATTCCCTGCTAAGCTCGCCGCGTGACCGAAGTTCCTGTATCTCAACCCGCGCGCTATCGCGGCAGGCTCGCGCCTTCGCCGACCGGTTTTCTGCATCTCGGCCACGCGCGCACATTCTGGACCGCGCAACAACGCGCCCGCGAACAGGATGGCACGCTCATTCTTCGCAACGAAGATTTGGATACCACGCGCTCCCGGCCTGAGTTCGTCACGGCGATGCTCGAAGATTTGCGCTGGTTTGGTTTTGAATGGAGCGAAGGCCCGGACTGCGGTGGTCCATTCGCACCTTACTCTCAAAGCGAGCGAATGGATTTTTACCGTACCGCATTTGAAAAATTACGCGGCGGAAATTTCATCTATCCCTGCACTTGTTCGCGGAAAGACCTCCAATCATCCGCCTCCGCGCCCCACGCTGCCGATGATGAACTCATTTATCCCGGCACTTGCCGTCCGCCGCACGAGTCGCCGACAAACGGCCAAAAAATTTCCTGGCGTTTTCTCGTGCCCGATGGCGAAACCATTTCCTTCACCGATCAATATTTCGGCGCGCAACAATTTGTCGCCGGACGCGACTTTGGCGACTTCGTCGTGTGGCGGCCCGACGGCATCCCCGCATATCAACTGGCCGTCGTGGTTGACGATGCCGCCATGCGTATCACCGAAGTTGTCCGCGGTGCCGACCTTTTACTCTCCACCGCGCGGCAAATTCTTCTCTACCGCGCGCTCAGTCTGGCGCTGCCGCAATTTTATCATTGCCCATTGCTGACTGACGAACAAGGCACGCGATTGGCGAAACGTCACGGCGCGCTCAGCTTGCAAAATTTGCGTGCACAAGGTTTATCGCCCGAAACGATTCGTGAACGCTTTTTCAAACGCGCCTCAGTCCAGTAAATGTTTGCTGCCGATTGCCGATCAAACGAATTCATTAACAAAAGTTAATGATTTGGCCCGCTTTTTCATATTTCGCAATTACCCATGGCATTTCGCAATGAATTTTAACTGCTAGGTGAGACAATTTGCCCCAAAACTAGTCTAAAATCGCGCGAAACCAATTTGGCAGACTAATAGCTACCTATACTTTGCTATGAAAATTACATCTATCGCATTCGGCGAGGGAAAGAGCATCCCGGATAAATTTTCTAAATATGGGGCGAACCGGATTCCGCCTTTGCACATCGAAGGCATCCCCCGGCAGGCGCGCAGTCTCGCGCTGATCATGGACGACCCCGACGCGCCCAATGGAACTTTCACCCACTGGCTCGTCGCCAATATTGCGCCCGAAACAACGGACATTGAGGAAAACACCGAGCCTTCGGGCATCGTGCAAGGCATCAATGACTACGGCAAAAACAGCTACGGCGGCCCGAAACCGCCGTCCGGAACGCACCGGTATTTTTTCAAATTTTACGCGCTCGATACCGTGCTTGAACTTGCCGAAGGCTTTTCGCGTGTGGAACTGGAACGGCAAATTAACAAACATTGCATCGAATCCGGCACCTTAATGGCCATGTACACCCACAGCGGCGACTAAACCGTGTTGGCTCTATCTCCTTGCGGGAAACTTAAACAGCAGATAGGTGTTGTCTTGCTGTGGATAAAGGCCCGCCGGGATATAAAAACAAAATACGCACTTATTGTGGAATCGCCCTCGCGGTTTTCATTTTTGCCGCGTTTTCTGTATTCCTCTTTCACGGGTCGCATTCATCGAAAATGGAATGGCTGAATCCCGCCTCCCTGGAAAAAAAGCCAAACCGGGTGTGGACAAAAATCAAGCGCAGCGTTTCGGTCGTCGCCGCACCCCTGGTACAACGCTGGCGCAATTCACGCCCCCAAGTCCAAATTGCGGCCAGCATTTTCTGCATCTCAAATTCAACCCCTGAGACGATTGATCTTGGCCCGCCGGTTTCGACGAATGACACGGGACTGCGCGCCTGGATTATCCCGTCCACAAATACTCTTACCGTCGAAAAACATATTGAAGGCCGTAATTTTTCAACCAGCAGTCAAATGACGATGTCTTCCCTCAGCGGCGGGGAAGCAAAATTATTAACCATTGGAAATTTCAATCAAGGCCCCGGACTGGTATCCCTTGTTGCTTTCGATTTTTCACCAACGGTCTTCGCGGATTCCGTCAGGTTCACCATGGAAACCACCATCACCGAATCCACCAACGTCTCAGGTCGCTCAACCGTGATTGATACAAACCTAACTCTCGCCTTGCGCGCTACAATTCCTGATCACACGTCCCTGCTCATTGACGCCGGACCTCCCAAACCGCCCGCCACCGATCATTTTTGGTTCATCATTTCCATGCTTCCCCCAGACGCCAAAGGCCAGCCTCTAAAGCGCTAAAAATCACGTTCGTTTGCGCAAAGAAAAAGCCGGGCAATAACGCCCGGCTTTATATGAAACCGCTAATCAAACTCGCTCGCTTACATGTGCGAAATAATATTCTCGCCGAATTCCGAGCACTTGATTTCCTTGCCGCCGTCCATCATGCGCGCGAAATCGTAAGTCACGCGCTTTGAACCGATGGCCCCATTGAGCCCCTTGATGATCAAGTCAGCCACTTCCGTCCAGCCGAGATAACGGAACATCATTTCGCCGCTCAACACGACGCTGCCCGGATTGACCCGGTCCAGATTCGCATACTTCGGCGCCGTGCCATGCGTCGCCTCAAAAATCGCATGCCCCGTAACATAATTGATGTTGCCGCCCGGCGCGATGCCAATGCCCCCGACCTGCGCCGCGAGCGCATCCGAAAGATAATCCCCGTTCAAGTTCAACGTCGCGATGACATCAAAATCCTCAGGCCGCGTCAGCACCTGCTGTAACGCGATGTCCGCGATGGCGTCCTTGATCAGGATCGCGCCGCCCTTGAGCGCCGCCTTCTGCTCGTCATTCGCCGCCGCCTCGCCCTTTTCCTTCTTGGTCTTTTCCCACTTCGCCCAGGTGTAAACCTTGTCGCCGAAAACGCGTTCCGCCGCCGAGTAACCCCAATCACGAAATGCCCCCTCGGTATATTTCATGATGTTACCCTTGTGAACAATCGTCACGCTCTTGCGCTTCTCGCGCAACGCATACTCAATCGCCGATTTGATCAGCCGAATCGTCCCGACATTCGAGACCGGCTTGATGCCCAGCCCGACTTGAATCGGAATGTGCGACGCATCATGATCCGGCGCCGCGAGCTTCATGTAACCGGCAATCGCTTCCTTCGTCCCGAAACGGATCTTCGCGAAATCCTTCGGAAAATTTTGCGCGAGGAAATCCAAAATCTTTTGCGCCTCGGGCGTGCCACCCGCGTATTCGATGCCTGCATAAATATCCTCCGTGTTTTCACGGAAGATGATCATATCCACTTTTTCGGGATGCTTCACCGGCGAAGGCACACCGGCAAAATATTGCACCGGCCGCAGGCAAACATACAAATCCAGCATCTGCCGCAACGCCACATTGAGCGAGCGGATGCCCCCGCCCACCGGCGTGGTCAACGGCCCCTTGATGCCGACGAGAAACTCCTTGAACGCCTCAACCGTTTCGTCCGGCAGCCAATTATCGAATTTATTCTTGGCCGTCTCACCAGCAAAAACCTCGAACCAAGCGACTTTGCGTTTGCCGCCATAAGCCTTTTCCACCGCCGCGTCAAACACGCGCTCGCTCGCAGCCCAGATGTCCGGGCCCGTACCATCACCGCGAATAAAAGGCAGGATGGGATTGTTAGGTACGTTTAATTTTCCGTTGCTGATCGAAATTTTCCCGCCAGCGGGCGGAGTAATATCTTTGTATGCCATGTTGTTTAAATTTTCTGTTGCGCGCGTGATTACGCCATCTCCGCCAGTTTCCGCGCCGCCACGGGAGCCTCGGCCAAAACCGTCTTCACTTGCGCCACGGTATTCGCGGCCGTCAAGCCGTGCTTCTCGCGCAGATACTCCACGGTCGTCGCATGCTCAATGAATTTATCCGGCCAGCCGATGCGAACCACCTGCGCCGTGATTTGTTTCTCACTGAACAATTCGAGCACGCTGCTGCCGTAACCGCCCGGCAAAACGTGATCTTCCAGCGTCACGACCACATCCGCCGCGCGCCCGTAAAATTCCGTCGTGCCCGCGTCAATCGGCTTCGTGAAACGCGGATTGATGATCGCCACGTCACAGCCTTGCGCGCTCAATTCCTTCGCCGCCTGCTTCGCCACGCTCAACATATTGCCGAGGCCGAACAGCGCGACTTTGCGCCCGCCGTTTTGCGAAAAGTTCTGGATCACTTCCGCGCGTCCGATGTCGAGAATCTTCGGCTGGTCCTTGATCGGCACGCCTTCCGCCGCGCCGCGGGGATAACGGATGAACGTCGGCTGTTTCAGATGCGTCGCCGTGAACATCATGTCCTGCAATTCGTCTTCGTCCTTCGGCGCCATGCAAACAATGTTCGGCACGCAGCGCAGATAGGAAATATCGAACAGGCCGTGATGCGTCGGGCCGTCCTGCGGCGAAAGTCCCGCGCGATCCATGCAGAAAATCACCGGCAGATTTTGCAACGCGACATCGTGAATGATGCAATCATACGAGCGTTGCAGGAACGTCGAGTAAATCGCCACGACCGGATGAAATCCCATCGTCGCCATGCCCGCCGCGAACAATACCGCGTGCTCTTCGGCAATGCCCACATCATAATATCTTTGCGGCATCGCTTTTTCGAGCGCCTTAAGGCCGGTGCCGCTGGGCATCGCCGCCGTGATGCCCACGACATGATTGTCCTTCTGGCAAAGCTTCACCATCGTCGAGCCAAACACATCCTGCCAGGCCGGAGCCGTGCCGGGTTTCGGCGAAGGCGAAGCGCCGGTCTGAACGTCGTACGGCCCGGTGCCGTGAAATTTCTCCGGCTGCTCGATCGCCACGTCGTAGCCCTTGCCCTTCTTCGTGAGCACATGCAACACGACCGGCTGCTCGCAAGCCTTCGCGAATTCAAGCGAGTTGATCAGCAGCGGCAAATCATGGCCGTCAATCGGCCCGAGATAGCGCAAGCCCATTTCTTCAAAAATCAAACTGCTGCCGAAACCGCCGCGGCCGTCCGACTCCGGGCTGCTCGGATTATGTTCCAGCGTCACTTCATTCATCGCGCCCTTGAACGCCTCCTCCGCCTTATGGCCGAGCTTCAGGGCGATGTCGCCCTTCGGCATCTTGCGCATGAACCGCTCGAAATCTTTTTGCAAACGATTGTAGCGCGGGTTCGTGATCAGCTTGTTCAGGTAACTCGCAATCGCCCCGACGTTCTTCGCGATGCTCCATTCGTTGTCGTTGAGGATGCCGATGAACTTCTTCGTCGTGTGGCTGATGTTGTTGAGGGCTTCAAACGAGATGCCGTTCGTCAACGCCGCGTCGCCGAAAATCGCGACGACATTTTCGTCCGTCTTGAGTTGGTCGCGCGCTGCCGCCATGCCGAGCGCCGCCGACAACGCCGTGCCCGCGTGGCCCGCGCCGTAGCAATCATGGATGCTCTCGCTGCGCAGCGAAAAACCATTCAAGCCGTTAGTCGTGCGAATCGTGTGAAAGCGGTCTTTGCGGCCCGTCAAAAGTTTGTGCACATAACTCTGGTGGCTGACGTCCCAGACAAATTTGTCCTTGGGCGTGTTGAAGACAGCGTGAAGCGCGATGGTCAATTCCACCACGCCCAGATTCGGCCCCAGGTGGCCGCCGTTCTTCGAGAGCTTGGTGATCAGTTCGTGCCGGATTTCTTCCGCGAGCGAAAGTAATTGCGGTTGCGTCAATTTTTTGACATGCGCCGGTTCGTCCACCATATCGAGGTATCTGCTCATAGTTGTTATTGTTCGTCTTCAACGAGATCGGGTGAGAGCGGCTTCAACACCGTCTGCCCCGCGTTGTTCTTTTCCAGCTTCTGTATCTTCAACTCTGCATCCGCCAGTTTGGCCTGGCATAGTTTTGCCAGCGTCGTCCCTTCTTCGAAACGCGCCAGCAATGTCTCCAGCGGCAATTCCTCGGACTCCATCGTTTCTACGATGGTTTCCAATCGCTGCAAGGCCTCTTCAAACGGCACGTTCTCCGTTTTGGCCTCTGCGCCTCTGACTGCCTTCGACATATTTACGTACCTTAAAGGAGAACCCGCCGGTCGTAAAGTACTGACTCGCCTTCCATAACCCGGCGACCATCCAACCCTGGACCACAGGCAAGGCGGAGGCACCGCTCCACTGAGGCAAGCCAGTCTGCTGCCGGCCCATAAATTTTTCCTGCCCTTACGCGCACTTATCCGCACTTACGCGCATCTACGGGCTTTTTGAGCTTGCTGAGCTTGTTACTATCCCCATTTGTCCTATTGCAGTTGTCCCAAAGAACTGCCCCCACCATGACACATTCTCCAAACACAATCCACCCTTCCATAGGATACAAATTTAAAGACATTTGTAATACGTATGCGTAATTTATTTTCTAAACTTTTTGCATTCTCGCAACCCACTTCCCATTTACATTTTGTCACGCCGCTGTCATTGTCTTTCGCGAACAATCAAAAAATTTCGACGACCAAATAACTCGTGGACAAACATTTCTTCCGCGCCAACACCACCCCGGCCATCGCCTCGCCCGGCGCTCGTCTTCGCGCCGCGCTGGCCGCCGAGCAACCCCTTCAACTCGCCGGGGTCATCAATGCCTACGCCGCCATCCTTGCCGAAAAATCTGGCTTTCGCGCGCTTTACCTGTCCGGCTCCGGCGTCGCCGTTTCTTCGTACGGCCTGCCCGACCTCGGCGTGACCACGCTTTCCGATGTACTCATTGATGTCAAACGCATCACCGCCACCACCACCCTCCCCCTCCTCGTGGATGCCGACACCGGCTGGGATGACCCGCGCGGAACCGTCCGCAAAATGATCAAGGCCGGCGCCGCTGGAATTCATCTCGAAGACCAGGTGCCCGCCAAACGCTGCGGCCATCGCCCCAACAAGCAAATCGTCACGGCGAAAGAAATGGTCGGCCGCATCAAAGCCGCCGTGAAAGGGAAAACCGACCGCAATTTCGTCATCATGGCCCGCACCGATGCCGTCGCCGGTGAAGGTCTCGCCGCGGGCATCAAACGCGCCTGCCAATATCGCGACGCTGGCGCCGATATGATTTTTGCCGAAGCCTTGGGCGGTCTCGATCAATATCGCCAATTCGTCAAAGCCGTTCGCGTGCCCGTCCTCGCGAACATCACCGAATTCGGCAAGACCCCGCTTTACACCGTCGAAGAACTTCGCTCCGCGGGCATCGCGCTCGCCCTTTATCCATTGTCAGCCTTTCGCGCCATGAGTGCGGCTGCGTTGAACGTCTATAAAACCATCCGCGCCGAAGGCACGCAAAAGGCGGTCCTGCCTGCGATGCAAACGCGCGCCGACCTCTACGAATTTTTGAATTACCACGCCTACGAACAACGCATGGACGAACTGTTCAAAAAGAAAAAAAGAAAGAGCTAATATGAGCGCAGAGAAAAAAACCGGCGGCCTCGCCGGCATCACCGCGGGCGAAACCGCCATTTGCACCGTCGGCAAGGAAGGTCTTGGCCTCACCTACCGCGGCTATTCCATTAACGACCTTGCCGAACAATCCACCTTTGAAGAAGTCGCATATCTTTTGATTCACGGACAACTTCCCACGCGCGAGGAACTCGCCGCCTACCAAAAAAAACTCGCAAGCCTTCGCGGTCTGCCCGCGCCGCTCAAAACCGTCCTCGAGCAACTCCCCGCGCATACGCACCCGATGGATGTCCTGCGCACCGGCTGTTCCACGCTTGGCTGCCTCGAACCCGAAGGTCCCGGCCGCGACCAATATTATATAGCCGACCGCCTGCTCGCCGCGTTCCCTTCGATGCTCCTTTACTGGCATCACTTCGCCAAAAACGGCCAGCGCATCGAAACGCAGACCAGCGACCCAAACATCGCCTCGCATTTCCTCCATCTGCTGCAAGGCAAACCCGCGAGCGATCTCCACAATCGCGCGATGGATTGTTCACTCATCCTCTACGCCGAACACGAATTCAACGCCTCGACCTTCGCTACGCGCGTCACGACTTCCACCCTGGCCGACTTTTATTCCGCCATCACGTCCGGCATCGGCACTCTACGCGGCGCGCTTCACGGCGGGGCGAACGAGGAAGCCATGGCCCTCGTCGAGCGATTCAAAACTCCCGACCAGGCAGAAACCGGCCTCATGGCGAGTCTCGAGAAAAAAGAACTCATCATGGGCTTCGGCCACCGCGTCTATCGCACCTCCGACCCACGCTCCGCGTCTATCAAGGCGTGGTCACAAAAACTTGCCACCACGCCCGCCGATCGCGAACTCCTCGCCATCTTCGAGCGCATCGAGTCCGTCATGTGGCGCGAGAAAAAACTTTTCCCCAACCTCGATTTCTACAGCGCTGCCGCCTATCATTTCTGCGGCATCCCGACCAACCTGTTTACCCCGATCTTCGTCATCGCCCGCACCTCCGGCTGGTCCGCGCACATCATGGAACAACGCGCCCGCAACCGCCTCATCCGCCCCACCGCCGAATACACCGGCCCCGCCCCGCGCGCGTTCGTGCCGATTGACAAACGATAACCACGCGCGACCGTAATTCAAAATGGGGAGGGCGAGCGTCAACGCGAGCCGTAATATTATTTTGGCAAAATTCATTTCATATCGGAAAAATAAGACGCCGTTGACTTCTTCACTTCCGGTACAATCCTCTTTTATCGTTGCCCTTCCGTAAAACCATCGCCAAAGTTTTCCTAATATTTTTTTGATTAATGAGTGCCTATATAAGTAACAACCGTCCCGCCCCCGACGAACTCCTCGTTCAAATCGCCGACTACGCCGCGAATTACAAAATCAAAAGCACCGAAGCCTACGACACCGCCCGCTATTGTCTCATGGACACCCTCGGCTGCGGTCTCCTCGCGCTGCACTATCCCGCCTGCACGCGCTTGCTCGGGCCGGTCGTGTTGGGAACCGTCGTGCCGAATGGCGCGCGCGTTCCGGGCACGCGCTTTGAACTCGATCCCATCGCCGCCGCGTGGAACATCGGTTGCATCATCCGCTGGCTCGATTTCAACGACACCTGGCTCGCCGCCGAATGGGGCCATCCCTCGGACAATCTCGGCGCCATTCTCGCCATCACCGATTTCCTGAGCCGCCGCCACGCCGCTGAAGGCAAAAAGCCCTTCACCATCCGTGACATCCTTACCGCGATGATCAAGGCCCACGAAATTCAAGGCGTGCTCGCGCTGGAAAACAGTTTCAACCGCGTCGGACTCGATCATGTGCTCCTCGTTCGCATCGCTTCAACCGCCGTCGCCACGCAACTGCTCGGCGGCACACGCGAACAAATCATCAACGCCGTTTCCAATGCCTGGGTGGACGGCGGCGCCTTGCGCACCTACCGTCACGCGCCCAACACCGGCTCGCGCAAATCCTGGGCCGCCGGCGACGCCACCAGCCGCGCCGTGCAACACGCTTTCATGGCGCTCAAAGGCGAAATGGGTTATCCCTCCGCGCTCTCCGCGAAGACCTGGGGCTTCAGCGACGTCCTTTTCAAAGGCAAACCCATCAAGCTCGCGCGCCCCTTCGCCTCCTATGTCATGGAGCATGTGCTCTTCAAGATTTCGTTCCCCGCCGAGTTCCACGCGCAAACCGCCGTCGAGGCCGCGATCAAATTGCATCCGCAAATCAAAGACCGCCTCGACGAAATCGAATCCATCGCCCTCACCACCCACGAGTCCGCGCTCCGCATCATTGACAAGACCGGCCCGCTCCATAATCCCGCCGACCGCGATCACTGCCTGCAATACATGGTCGCCATCGGTTTGCTTTTCGGAAAACTCGACGCGGATCACTACGAAGATGCCACCGCCAAAGACCCGCGCGTGGACGCCTTGCGCTCAAAAATGAAAACGCAGGAAGACGTCCGTTACAGCCGCGAATATTTGGAAGCCGACAAACGCTCCATCGCCAACGCCGTGCAAATCTTTTTCAAGGACGGCTCCCACACCGACAAAATCGAAGTCGAATATCCCGTGGGCCACCGCCGCCGCCGCGCCGAAGGCATTCCGCTGCTGATGAAAAAATACAAATCCAGCCTCGCCTCGCGCCTGCCCGCCCATCGCGTCGAAAACATTCTCAACCTCTGCAACGACCCCGCGAAATTCGAATCCCTGCCCGTCCACGAATTCATGGAACACTTCGTGATCTAAAATCTCGCGGACAATCCGCCCGAAAACACAGATTGGCTTCAAACCACTTATCGAAAAATGCAAAGCGGTAAATAAGTGCAAAGCGCTTCGGCGATTTTGAAGATTTGTTCGATACAGATTGTTGTCATAAGTATCCAACGCTATCTCCTTATTTACTATTTAACTCAGTGCAAAAATCACCCATCACTTCTCATTAACCCCCAACTTCAGTTGGGGGAAACCGCTTCAGCGGTTTCCTCCGAGCGCCTTCCAAACGACCTCCACTTGACATCTCTCCCGCACTGGCGAACGCTGCTAAATACATTTATGAAAACAAATCTCGCAGGCAAATGGATCCTCATCACCGGCGCATCGAGTGGTTTCGGTGCCGCCGCCGCGCGCGCGTTCGGCGCTGAAGGCGCAAAACTTCTCTTGGGCGCGCGGCGCGTTGGCCGTTTGAAAACTGTCGCCGCCGAAGCCCTCAAAGCGGGCGCTGCCGAAGCCCATTTTCACGCGCTCGACGTCGCCAAAACTTCCAGCGTCGAAAAATTCACCGCCTGGTCGAAAAAACAAATTGTCCGCAACGCCAAATCCGCTCCCGCCATTGACGTCCTCATCAATAACGCCGGTGGCGCGCACGGCCTCGACCCTGTCGCCATCGCCAAGGA
The DNA here is from genome assembly GCA_036268055.1 of Verrucomicrobiia bacterium. Classification (NCBI taxonomy): domain Bacteria; kingdom Pseudomonadati; phylum Verrucomicrobiota; class Verrucomicrobiia; species Verrucomicrobiia bacterium. The sequence continues at coordinate 153,953 of DATAUW010000041.1, forward strand.
CGCCGATTGGGAAGCGATGTTCGAGAGCAATGTCCTCGGCATCCTGCGCATGACCCGCGCCGTGCTGCCGTTGATGGTTCACAACCCGGGCAGTTCTATCCTCAACGTCGGCTCCTACGCCGCGCGCGTCGCTTACGAAGGCGGAGCCGCTTATTGCGCCGCGAAAGCCGGTGAACTTCAAATTTCCCGCGCATTGCGCCTTGAATTATCCGGCACCGGCGTGCGCGTGAGTTCGATTGATCCCGGTCTCGCCAAAACCGAATTCGCAAACGTGCGTTTCAAAGGTGATGAAGAACGCGCGCGCAAACTTTACGAAGGCACTCATCCCCTCGTCGCCGAAGACATTGCCGAAATCATGGTCTGGGTCGCCAGCCGCCCCGCCCACGTGAACATTGACGAAATGCTCATCAAACCCACCGACCAGGCCGCGATGCACAAAGTCTATCGCCGAAAAACCTAACCTTGGCGGCGCCGTCCCTTTATTTCCCCGCCGTAACCATCGGAAAATTATCCGTGCGAAACGGCGTCGCCGGCAACCCATCGCGATTCCACAAATTCACCACCGGACAATCCGCCCATCCATAACGCACCGCGACCGGATGCGCCACCTCCGGCGAACTCACAATCACTTTGTCTTTTCCATCAATAACTGCGTTCGCCCAAACGAATTTGTGGTCCTCACCACAAATCGCGAACCCTTTCAGTTCCCCATCGCGCGTTTCCAATCCATGCCCCGCGCTTGTGAAACTCACGATGGCCTTGTCTCCCCGCACCTTTAGCTTCTGGTAAATCGGCCCCGAATAAACGATTCGTTCGCCATACGCAATTCCCTGCGCCGCCAGCGCCAGCCGATCACCGACCGGTTCTTTCTTCGTCGGATGAATATTATCCGGGTTGCCGACATCGGTGATGACCACCTCGCCCACCTTCGGCAAAATTTGAGTCGAATAAAGTTGCGCCTCGCGCAATTCCGCCCAGGCACTCTCCGCAGGCTCGTTTTTAATCCGCTGAAACGGCGCCAGCTGCACCAGCAGAAATGGAAAATTGCCCTCACGCCAATCCGCGCGCCAGTTGCGGATCATGTCGGGAAACAAAGTCCGGTATTGTTCCGCGCGACCGGCATTCGCCTCGCCCTGATACCACAACGCCCCGCGAATCGTATAGTTCGTCAGCGGCGCGATCATGCCGTTGTAAAGCTCCGCCGGTTTCCACGGCTGGCCCGGGGGCCGCTTTTCAAATGTGACCTGATTCTTTTCCGCCTCGGCCTTCTCAGTTTTATATTTTGCCAGGGCCACTTCGTACCGTTTTCCTTGCGGCGTATAAGTATCCAAAATCTCCTTCTTATAACGCGGATTATTCTCCAACATATCCTGCCGCATCCAAACTTCCGCCGGCGAACCACCCCAGTAAGTTCCGATCAATCCCACCGGCACTTTTCGCGCCCTCTGCAAATCCCGCCCGAAATAATAGGCGACCGCGCTGAACCATTGCGCCGAATTCGGACTGCAAACCTGCCACGAACCTTTGACATCATTCGTCGGCTCATCCAGCCGGCTCTTGGCCACCAGGAAAAGCCGGATCTGCGTGTTCGTCGCGGCGATAATATCGTTCGTGACTTCATAGGAATTCCTCAACGCGAATTCCATATTCGATTGGCCGCTGCAAACCCAAACCTCTCCCACCACCACGTCGTCGAACTGAATCGAATTCTTGCCCGCGACCGTCAACACGCCCGGACCGCCCGCCTTCATCTTTTTCAGCGATACCATCCACTTCCCATCCTTCGCGACCGTTGTCGCTTTCTGCCCGCGAAACGTCACCGTCACCTTCTCGCCGTCATCCGCCCAGCCCCAGATATTGACCCTTTCACCCGCCTGCAAAACCATGTGATCGCCAAAGATCGCCGGCATTCGCACCTCCGCGCGCGCGAGCGTTGCCGTCAAAATTCCAATCGCCAGGCACAGCCAGGCCTTCAAGGACTTTTTATTTTGGATCATGCCTCAGGGTTGCATAAAAAAATTTGTCTGCCAATCAAATCCCTTTGTTCGCCCGCCAAAGCATCACCGCCCCGGCCGTCTGGAAAATAAAATTCGGCAGCCACATGATCAAGTATGGCGCAAACTCCGCGTGCGTTTGCAGCGATTGGCCAAGAATCAAAAAACTGTAATAAACCAGTACCAACAATAGCGCCATTGCGATGCCAATATTCGTCTCCCGCCGATGTGCGCGAATCCCCAGTGGAATCCCCACCAGCGTAAATCCAAAACACGCGAACGCGCTCGCCACTTGCCGATGAATTTGCACGCGCACTGGCATCGTGACATCCTGCCGCATCTGTTCCAATTCATGTTTCTGTTTGCGCAGCGAATCCACATCGCGATTCGTCACCGTACCGATGCTGAACCGCTGTTCCAGCTCGCGCAACTCCGCTTGCAGTTGCTCAAACGTCATGTCACTGACACGAATATCGTTGTTCTTATTGGTTGAACCGATGTTCATGGTCATCGTGACTTTTCCCGGTTCGCCCGGACTCCAGACATTATTCAGCAACTGAAGATAATGCGGATTAAGCAGGTTCACGATGATTTGCTGGTTGGTCGTCTCGACCGTGCCGCGCTCCGCCTTGATCGTCATGTCGGTGTTGCCATTCGTATTCGCGCGGGAGACATAGACATCCTCAAGATGTTGCCCGTCGTTGCGTCCGATGAAAAACATGTAAGGCGGAAAATCCTTTACGTAGCGTCCTTCCGGCAGGATTGCGGACGTCACCTTCAATCCCATGTCGCGCAGCAAAGTCTTATAAGCAATGCGGCATTCCGGCGCGATCTCCATGTTGATCCACGCGCTCAACCCGCACAACAGCAAGCTCAATATAAGTATCGGCGTGACCAGCGCCACGAGGCTGATGCCACTCGAGCGCACCGCCGTCAATTCCTGGTCCGCGCTGAATCGCCCGAACACTAGTAACGCCGCCGTCAACATCCCCATCGGCAGCGCGAACACCAGCACGAACGGAATCAACAGCACAATCGCCTCGCCCACACCCGCGAGCGTGGCCTGCCGATTGATCAGCAGCGCCATGATTTCCTTCAAGACATTGCCGAGCAGCAACACGAACGTGAACACCACCACCGTCATCAACAGCGTGGCCATGACCTGTCGCAAAAGATACCAATGCAACGTCTTCATGTGCTGAACATACCCGCGTGAACACTCGTGTGGAAGTGCGGAGTGCGGAACGCGAAATGCGGAAATTTTCCGGAGGCGATGACTGTGATTAATGTCATCGCGCCAAGTCCCGCAGGGACGGCAGATCTTAGCCCAGCAATTTATTGCTGGGTTGAATTCGCTTCAAACCAAGTCCCATCGGGACGAAAGAAATTCCCGAGATGAAAGCGCGGGTGAGACGCCCATCGTAATTAACGCGGGCGCGAAGTTTTTACCCGCGCAAAGACTTCCACGGTTCTTCGTCAAAAACATCCACCGTCGCGGGACCTTCGCTTTGCGCCGGCGAAAGAATGGCGAGAAAATCTAAAGTGTCCGGCCCGATATTATAAGTGCCGTGAACGATATCCGCCGCCAGATACACAGAATCACCCGGCTTGAGGATGCGCTTTTCCTTATCCACCCATTGCTCCGCCGTGCCCGACAAAATGTAGAGAATCTCCTCCATGCGCGGGTGCCGATGAAATTTGTGCGCCTGTCCCGGCGGCATTTGGACCCGCACCATCAGCAGATTCGTGTCCTTCACCAGGTCGGGACGGCAATGCCAAAGATGCGCGCCACGATCCAGTTTCTCCACCACGGTTTCCTGCGACGAAACAAATTTCCACACCGGATTCGGATTCATAATCAGATTTAACGGCCAGAAAATTAATCGAACACTTGCGGAAAGTAAATTCTCCTGAATCGAAAACCCCTATTGGAACCCACTCATTTCCCCGAGCGGTTTGGCTCCTCGTCTTTCACCGGCTTGACCAATCCCCGCCGCTCCAACTCCTGCCTCCGCGCGTGAGCTTCCCTATAGCGAAGCCCAACAAAGAGCACCGCCAGCGCCACCCCGATCATCAATACGATCAAAAATGCCATAGGCATCAAACCGAAGAGATACGATTATTTTGAGTCGAGAGCGCATTCCTGTATAAATCTAGGATGCCCCAAAATCTGAAATTGTTCCACACAAATTCAGCGCAGTCTGACCGCCTCTTAAAGCACCACGCACAGTCGGAAGGGCGCCTCTTGACACTACCCCGAGATAAAGCTCTGCCAACGCCACCTTGCCATTCGGAGGCAGTGCGCGGATGCGCCCCGACCACCCCTTAAAGCACCACGCACAGTCGAAACCCACGCACTTCTCATTAACCCCACGCTTCAGCGCGGGGATTCCGCCGTTCCTCAACCATCACTATATAGAGCGAAGCGAGTCTCGCCCCAGGGCGAGCTACCGCCTTGCCCCTGCACCTGATACCTCTCGAAAACACCCTTATCAAAAAACCCTCTCCTTCAAATTCATAACCTACCGCCGTTTTAACAAAACGCCTCCGCTTCTGAATCCGTGCTCAATCGGTGTTCCATCCGTGGCCAAAATTCCTCTCCACATTTTCCATTGGTCAGCCTTGCTCTGGTTAGGTAATTTCCCCTGCGCCGTTTGAACTCACGACTCACGCACAGTTGCGATTCCGAGCGGCGCCGAACGAAAGTTGATTAACAATGGAACAGTCCGCGATTCCTGGTTTTAGATTTGTCCCGCGCACCGGCGTCATTTATGTGATGCACGAAGCCGCGCAATTTGGCTTTCATTACGACGATCCCCAATGGGCCAATCTCGGCCAGGGCTCGCCCGAAACCGGCGCACTGCCCGATGCCCCCGCGCGCCTCCAAACGCTCACCATCCCCGCGAACACGCTACAATATTCTCCCGTCGCCGGGCATCGCGACTTGCGCCAGGCCGTCGCCGACTTTTACAACACCACTTTTCGCCAGGGCAAAAAATCCCTCTACACCTGCGATAACGTCAGCATCGCCAGTGGCGGACGCCTTGCGCTCACCCGCCTCGCCAGCGCGCTTGGCAATATCAACATGGGCCACTTCATCCCCGACTACACCGCGTATGAAGAATTGCTCAGCGTCTTTCGCGCCTTCACGCCGATTCCCATTTTGCTCGATGCCGAGTCCGGTTACAAAATTCCGCTCGCCACGTTAAAAAAAGAAATTCTTGGCCGCGGTTTAAGCGCGCTGCTCGTGAGCAATCCCAGCAATCCGACCGGCCAATTAATTGAAGCGGAAGAATTGCGCGCCTGGTGCGGCCTCGCGCGCGAGTGCCAATGCTCCTTCATCATTGACGAATTTTATTCGCATTATCTTTATCATCGCACCGCCGAAAAATCACACATGGTTTCCGCCGCCGCGTATGTCGAGGATGTCGAAACCGACCCGGTCATCATCGTGGATGGATTGACAAAAAATTGGCGCTATCCCGGCCTGCGCATCAGTTGGACGCTTGGGCCGAAAATCGTGATCGAAGCCATTGCCAGCGCGGGCTCATTCCTCGACGGCGGCGCAAACCATCCGTTCCAGGGCATCGCCGCCTCGCTGCTCGACCCGAAATTGGCCGAGCAGGAAACCGCCGCCATCCAAAAACATTTTTCGGTCAAACGCGATTTCATGCTCGCGCGCCTCAAAGCGATGGGCATCACCGTCGAAGCCGAACCCGCCGGCGCATTCTACGTCTGGGCAAACCTTTCCAACCTCCCCAAACCGCTCAACGACGGCATGACTTTCTTCCGCGAAGCGCTCAAAGAAAAAATCATCATCGTGCCCGGCGTTTTCTTCGACGTAAACCCTGGCAACCGCCGCATGCACGGACGCTACACAAATTATTGCCGCATCAGCTTCGGCCCCGAAATGAAGCGTCTGGAAACCGGCATCACCGGCCTCGAACGAGTCATCGCCAAGTTTCGTAAGTAAGAGACTCAATTTTTGGTTGCCGGTAGAGTATCGCTATGCCTATTGAAAATAAAAACGAAAACCTTTTTTACGCAATCTCACATTTGGATAAAAATGAAGCGATTAGACTTATAGAAGATCGCGCGGAAATCAATGGGCTCACTGATGCGGGAGACAGTGTTTGGTCAATCATAATATCGAGTGGAATTGACGCTGTGAAACTAGCATTAGACCTCGGTGCCAATATTAACAAATTGGACAATAACTCACATGGCCCTTTGTATTGGACAATATTTTCACCAGAAAGCGCTGGGGTGGCAGAATTTTTATTCTCGAAGGGTGTAAAATTTGAAGAACCTTCGCGTGCAGATAAATTCAATCTTTTTCACACAGCAGCACAAGCGGGCAACAAAAATATTTTAGAAGTATTTTTAAGGAATGGTCCAGCCGATTTATTGATGCAACCTAACTGTATGGGCAAAAACCCTTCAGAAGAAGCCCTTCATGCCGGGAAAATAGATTGTGCTCGGCTGATCGGAAAACATCTCAGTTTGATGTCCAACTGCTGACTTTTTTTTAATAATGAATTACTATTACGACAGCGCGGTCATTGAAAAAAGTTTGAAAGTCTGATCGAAAAGATCGTCCTTAGAGAGAATGAAACTGTATCCTCCTCGTATTGCTTTCTTGTAAGAAAGTATGCAAAAGCCAACAGTGCTTAGAGCCAGTTGAAAGGCTTTAACTGAAAAAAGTGCGACGCACCTTCTTCTGACCTTCTTTGCTTTTCATCCGCACTCACTCCAAATTGAAAAACAAAAACGGCGCGGACCATTAAGTCCGCGCCGTCATGTTTAAAATCTCTGGCGATTACTTGGTCGGAACCGTCGCAATCGTCTGCAGGATGCGGCTGGCGATCTTGTACGGATCACCCTGCGAGTTCGGACGGCGATCTTCCAAGTAACCCCGGTAATCATTATTGACAAAGCTGTGCGGCACACGCACCGACGCGCCACGGTTGGCGATGCCATAGTTGAACTTGTCAATGGACTGCGTTTCATGCAGGCCCGTCAGGCGCAGATGATTGTCCGGCCCGTAAACGGCGATGTGTTCGTTCTTGTACTTGTCGAACGCCGCCATCAGTTTCTCGAAATATTTCTTGCCGCCTTTTTCGCGCATGTAAGTCGTCGAGAAATTGCTGTGCATGCCCGAGCCGTTCCAATCCACGTCCACGCCCAGCGGTTTGCAATGCCAGTTGACATCCACGCCGTAGGTTTCGCACAGGCGCATCAACAGGTAGCGCGCCATCCACATCTGGTCGGCCGCGGTCTTGGAACCCTTGCCGAAGATCTGGAATTCCCACTGGCCCTTGGCCACTTCGGAATTGATGCCTTCATGATTGATGCCGGCGTCCAGGCAGACTTCCAAATGCTTTTCGACAATTTCGCGGGCGATGCAGCCCACGTTCTTGTAACCCACGCCGGTATAATATTCACCCTGGGGCGGAGGGAAACCGCCGCCTTTGGGGAAGCCCAGGGGAGCGCCGTCCTTGTAAAGGAAATATTCCTGCTCATAGCCGAACCAGGCGCCGGGATCGTCCAAAATGGTCGCGCGGCTGTTGCTCGGATGCGGGGTCTTGCAATCGGGCATCATGACTTCGCACATGACGAGCACGCCGTTCTTGCGCGTGGAATCGGGATAAACCGCGACGGGCTTGAGCATGCAATCAGAACTGCGGCCTTCGGCCTGGCGGGTCGAACTTCCGTCAAAGCCCCAGAACGGCAACATTTCGAGCGTGGGAAAAGTATCAAATTCCTTGATTTGAGTTTTGCCGCGGAGGTTGGGCACGGGTTGATAGCCGTCGAGCCAGATATATTCTAATTTGTATTTCGCCATGTGCGTAATTTTGTTTTTGATTTAGCTTCGTATCACGAGAGTAAAAACAAGCAGCCGCTTGTATTGCAATCGGATGTTTCCATCATCAGCAGAGACGATGCCAAATTGCAAGCGCTTTGCTTTCGCCAATTCAAAAAAAAATGTATTAATGCTTGGCCATCAAATATTTCGACAATCATGGATTTTACACATCGAAGACTTTCTTCCGGTAAATTTTCTGTTCACATTTGCCCATGCTGTTCAAAAATAATCTTTGAAAATGTCGTCACACATTTCCTCGCTGCAAACCAGCTTTTCAATTCACTTCGGATGCGCCATGCTCCGGCGTCGCGCGGCTCGCGGCTATTATTATGTTGAAAGTCAAAGACACTCTGCGCTCGACCGTGAATCTCACCTTCGATGGCCGCGTAATCAAAGCCTACCACGGACCCGACGCTGAAAAGCGCTTCACGCATGAAGTCGAAGTGTTGCGCTTTCTCGAGGCGAAGGGCTGCACTTTCGTCCCGCGCTTGCTCGAAGCGGACGAAAAACGCCTGCGCATCATCACGACGAATTGCGGCACGCGCGTCGAGCATCTCGATGAAAAACGCACGAAGGAATTATTCGCCGAACTGGAAACCTTCGGCGTTCGCCACGACGATCCCGATGTCCGCAACGTCACCTATCGCCAATCCGATGGCCGCTTCTGTCTCGTGGATTTCGAGTTCGCCACCTTGCTGCCAAAACATCACTCATGAAATCGCCCACCCCCGCCAATCCCGCAACTTCCCTGAAATGGTTCGGCTGGACGGACCGTGGCAAAGTCCGCGCGAACAATGAGGACGCTTTTCTCGGCCTGCAATTCGACGCCCGCGAAACGCATCGCCTCGGCAAGGTCGGCGAAGCCGCCGTGCAAAATCACGATTACGTTTTCGCCGTCAGCGATGGCATGGGCGGCGCGCTCGCAGGCGAATATGCTAGCAAGATCGCCGTGGATAAAATCACCACGCTCCTCCCAAAGGCATTTCGACATTCCGCTTTGGGGATGGAGGCCGGCTTCAGCGATTTGCTCACCGAACTTTTTACCGAAACGCATCGCGCCCTCGCCTACCTCGGCAGTTCCTACGAGGAATGTGCCGGCATGGAAGCCACATTGACGCTCGGCTGGTTCACACCGTTATGGCTTTACTTCGGTCACATCGGCGACAGCCGCCTTTATTACCTGCCCGCCGCCACCGGCCAGATTCGCCAGGTGACTCATGACGATACTCATGTCGGCTGGCTTTTTCGCAACGGCCAAATCAACGAGCGCGAAGCCCGCACGCATCCGCGCCGCAACGTCCTTCAAAAAGCGCTCGGCGGCGCTAATCAATTCGTGGACCCGCAAGTCGGCGCAATCGGCTGCGAAGCGGGAGACGTTTTTCTCATTTGCAGCGATGGCTTGATTGACGGCCTGTACGATCACCAAATTGCCGACCTCATAAAACCTTCCAGGCGCCGAAAAAAAGAAATCAATCCCGCCCAACAACTCGTCCAGGCCGCCCTCGAAACCGGTGGCCGCGACAACATCACCGCCCTCGTCATCCAAGTGCATTAATGTACCTCGGCACCTTCCCCGGTAGAGACTCCGCAGTCCCGTAGGGACGACAGATCTTTGCCCAGCAATTTATTGCTGGGTTTAAATCCATTGCAAGCCAAGTCCCGCAGGGACGAAAGAATTCCTTTATGAAACCTGCGACCACCACTCATCCCACTCTTCCGCAAAAAAATTTCCCGCTTGAATCGCGTCCCGCGCCCATCACAATCCCGTCATGACTATCAAAGACCCCGAGATTGTGGACATCTCCACCCCCACCGGCCCGATGCGCACGCACATCTATCGCCCGGCAGCCGCGGGACGTTATCCCGGCGTCGTTTTTTTCTCTGAAATATTTCAAATCACCGGCCCCATCCGCCGCACCGCCGCGATGCTCGCCGGGCACGGTTTCGTCGTCGCCGTTCCAGAAATTTATCACGAACTCGAACCATCCGGCACCGTCCTTGCGTATGACACCGCCGGCGCCGAACGCGGCAACGCCGACAAGACCGCCAAGGAACTTTCCAGCTACGATGCCGACGCCCGCGCCGCTCTCGATCATCTCAAGTCACTTCCCTATTGCACTGGCAAATTAGGTTCGATGGGCATTTGCATCGGCGGCCATCTTTCATTTCGCGCCGCGATGAATTCCGACGTGCAAGCCGGCGCTTGCTTTTACGCCACCGATATTCACAAGCGCAGCCTCGGCAAAGGCATGAACGATAATTCGCTCGATCGCATGAAGGAAATCAAAGGCGAGATGCTCATGGTCTGGGGACGCCAGGACCCGCACATTCCCACCGAAGGCCGCGCTCTCGTTTATCAGGCGATGACCGCCGCCGGGGTCAATTTCACCTGGCACGAATTCAACGGCCAGCATGCCTTCCTCCGCGATGAAGGCGCACGCTACGATCCCGAACTCGCGCTCATTTCCTACGGTCTCGTCTTCGACCTCTTCAAACGCAAACTCAACGAAGGCGACGTCTCCCCATCATCAACTGATTCATCAAAATCCTCAAAAATTTCGACTCATTAACTTTTCTCTCTGATTCATTTCCTCCACTCTGCGCCTCTGCGTCTCTGCGCCTCTGCGTCAAAAAATCTATTTCCATTTCCCGCGCCACCGACTTCGGTTATGCTTAAACCGTGTCGTTCGCCGAACAACTCGCATCGCATCCCGCGCTGAACCAAGTCACCGTCCCTGATCTTTGGCAGCAGCAAGCCGTGGCAGCATTGCGCGACGGAAAAAATGTCGTCGTTCAGGCCCCCACCGGTGCCGGCAAGACGCTGATCTTCGAGCTTTGGTCTAACGCCGGAAAAAATCGCGGCCAGGCAATTTACACCGTCCCCACTCGCGCGCTCGCCAACGACAAACTTGCCGAATGGCGCGCCCGCGGCTGGGATGTCGGCATCGCTACCGGCGATCTTGCCGAAAATCTTCACGCGCCGATTTTGGTCGCCACTCTTGAGACCCAAAAAAATCGCCTCATCCAGGGCGATGGCCCCGCCCTGCTCGTCGTGGACGAATATCAAATGATCGGCGACGCTGATCGCGGCCTCAACTATGAACTCGCCCTCGCGCTCGCGCCCCCGCACACGCAATTTCTCCTGCTCAGCGGCAGCGTCGCCAATCCCAATGACGTCGTGAAATGGCTGCAACGCCTTGGCCGTTCCGCCGTGCTCATCCGCCACGATCATCGCCCGGTTCCGCTGGAAGAAGTTCTCGCGAACAATATCAGTTATCATTTGCCCAGCGACATTCGCGGTTACTGGCCGCGCCTCGCCGCCAAATGCCTCGCCGAAGACCTTGGGCCGATTTTGATTTTCGCGCCGCGGCGTCAGGCGGCGGAATCCATGGCCGCCGAACTCGCGCGCAATTTGCCCACGCCCAATCCGCTTCAACTCAGCGCCGAACAAAAACTGATCGTCGGCGATCATCTCGCCAAGCTTTTAAAAAGCCGCATCGCTTATCATCACAGCGGTCTAAGTTATGGCGCGCGGGCGGGCGTCATCGAACCACTCGCGAAGGCAGGCCAACTGCGCATTGTCGTCGCCACGATGGGTCTTGCCGCCGGAATTAATTTTTCCCTGCGCAGCGTCGCGCTCGCGGGCGCGTCCTATCGCCGCGATCAACTCGAGCAACCGCTCAAGGCGGACGAAATTCTTCAGATGTTCGGCCGCGCGGGACGGCGTGGGCTCGACGAAACCGGTTTCGCGCTCGTGACCGCGAATGAACTGCGCCTGCTCGATGCGCATCCCGCGCATCTCGCGCGCAGCGCCGCCGTGGATTGGAGCGCGCTGCTCGGCCTGATGACCCTCGCCGCGCAACATCAGCGCGACCCTTTCCGCGAAGCCGTCCGCATCCAGGAACGCCTGTTCACCACCAAGCCTATTTTCCTCGGCGTCGAAGAATCTCTAAAACATCCCGACGTTCCCTGCGGCCTGAAAACCGACGCCGAGCGCGCCCGCCACGTCCGCAAACATTACCGCGAAATGTTCAACACGCGCGGCGAATGGCAACCCATTCCCGATCCCGTCGAAAAACCCTTGCGCGAAATTTTCTCACTTCCCGCACAAACCACCCCCGATGCATCCGCTTCCCCTAATTCCGCACTCCGCATTCCGCACTCCGCACTCGGAATTCCTGCTGCCTTAGAAAAAGTGGGCATCGGAAATCTCTGCATCCTCTCCGAACCCGGCGCGCCAAAAATTTATGGCCGGGCCATGACCGTCGCCGACAAATTGAACGATGACCGCGTCATCATCGCCAAGTGGGTTCGACGATTGCTCGATTGGAATGGACGCCAGGCGCCGCTCGCCGTGTGGACGGAAAAAATTGCGCCACTGCTCACGGAAAAATTGGCGCAACAAAAAACTCCCGTCGTTCGCATCGTGACCCAAGGCCATCGCATCATGGCGCAAGTGAGTCTTGCCGAACTCACCTTGCGCGTGCCGGTGGACGCTCACGGCGTCGCGCTGTGGCGGCCCGTCGAACGTGACGTTCTGCCGCCCGACTGCGCGCGTTGCTCCCTGGTTCCCGTGTGCCGCGAATTACCCACGAACACCGGCACGGCATTGCTGTGGCGCCGTCTCGGTTTGGTGGATGCCGCCGGCGTGCCGACGTTGCGCGGCCAGGTCGTCAGTTTTTTTTCGCAAGGCGATGGACTCGCCATCGCTGCCGCGCTCGAAGACCTGAATTATCCGCTCGACGAAATGATTTACGACCTGGCGAATTTGGACGCCGGTTTTCGTTTTTGCGGTGAAGACAATCGCTGGGCCGGCCGCCTCGCCATCGCCTGCCACCAGATTTTTGGGCTGCAATCCGTCACTGGATATTTGGAAAACGGTATGCCACCGAAATACGGCGCGGGCGCGGAGCAAGTCGTCGCCGCCGTCCATAAAAATCCCGCCAACAAACACGCTTACATCACCGACCTGCTCGGCGCGGGTGACATTGACCGCATCATTATCGAGTGGCGGAGCCTGTTGCGCCAGATCATCCACGCGCCCGATCTGGATTGGCCGCGCTGGCGTGACCTTAAGAATGTTGCGCGCGCGACCCTGCAGGAAACCGAATCGCCCACGCTGACAACCTTGCCGCCCTTGGAATATCACCAAACCAAACGCGTTGACCACCGCCTAATTCTTCGCCGCCATTAATATGTCACGATCAATGGACAAAAAATTTAATATCCGTCCCGCAACGGTCGAAGACGTTCCCGCCATTCTCAAATTCATCCGGGCCTTGGCCGATTACGAAAAACTTTCCCATCAAGTCACCGCGACTGAAGAACTGCTGCGGCACACGCTCTTCGAAAAAAAATCCGCCGAAGTGCTTCTCGCCAGCGAAGGCGATGTCCCGGTGGGTTTCGCTGTTTTCTTTCATAACTTCTCGACGTTTCTCGGCAAGCCGGGAATTTATCTCGAAGATGTTTTCGTGCTGCCGGAATTTCGCGGACGCGGTTATGGCAAAGCGTTGATGGTCTATCTTGCCCGGCTCGCTTGCGAACGTGATTGCGGGCGTTTCGAATGGTCCGTCCTCGATTGGAACCAGCCCTCGATTGATTTCTACAGATCCATCGGCGCAAATCCGCTGAGCGAATGGATCATCCAGCGCATGACAGGCGATGTGATCAAAAATCTCGCCGCCCAAAAATTGCCGCACGAATAGTAGAGCATTGACAGAAATTATGTAGCGGTGTGAAGCGAGGATTTTTGGCTTTTGGCGAGGCTTTGGCGAAGGAAGCAGGCCCGCAGTGGCCTGTGACTGAGCCAAAACGAAGCCAAAAGCCAAAAAGACCGCTTCCTTTCAGGGCACTACCACACCGCTACATAATTTGTGGAGATGCTCTAAGCGATGAGAAAATAAAAAAGGCGGACTGTTTCCAGTCCGCCTCGTGTAAATAATTAATTCAGCCTAACCGCGCTATCAGCGGGCAGGACGCGGCCCGCTACGGCGGTCATCGCGCGGAGGACGATTGTCCCGGCGTCCACCACGATCGCCACCCCGGCCACGATCATCACCGCGGCCATCGCGAGGCTGCTGCTCTTCGTCCGAACCACGGCCCACATCGGCCGGCTGTCCGTCGGCACCGGCAGCGCCTTCTGGAGGAGGTGTGCCCCCGCCCATTTCGGCATCGCGGTCGGCCATGGCGGCGCGGCGCGAAAGTTTTACGCGGCCTTTTTCATCCACGCCCAGGCACTTGACCCAGATTTCGTCACCGATCTTGACGATGTCTTCGGTCTGCTTGACGCGGAAATTCGCCAGTTCGCTGATGTGAACCAAGCCGTCCTTGCCCGGCAGGAATTCCACGAACGCGCCGAATTCCTTGATGGTCACGACCCGTCCGCGATAGATCTTGCCGATCTCCGCTTCCGCCGTCATGCCCTCGATGGATTCGCGCGCAATCTTCATGCCTTCGGACGACACGGAATAAATATTCACCGTGCCATCGTCTTCGATGTTGATTTCGCAACCAGATTCTTCGACCAGGCGTTTGATGTTCTTACCGCCAGGTCCGATCAGCGCACCAATCTTTTCCGGATTGATCTTCAGGGTGATGATGCGCGGAGCGTACTTGCTCAATTCGGCGCGCGGCGCGGACAGCGTCTTGGCCATTTCGCCCAGCACGAACAAACGAGCCACGCGGGCGCGCTCAACGGCTTCCGACATCAATTCATGCGAAATACCGCGGAGCTTCAAGTCCAACTGAAAACCGGTGATGCCCTTTTCCGTGCCGGCGATTTTGCAATCCATGTCGCAGAAACCGTCTTCCCAACCGATGATGTCGGTGAGCAGTTTATAGCGGGAAATATTGTCGAGATCATCATGATCAGTGCAGATGCCGATGCTGATGCCCGCGACCGGGCGAATCATCGGAACACCTGCGTCGAGCAATGCCAGCGTGCCGCCGCAGACCGACGCCATCGAAGTGGAACCATTCGATTCCATGATTTCGCTCACCACGCGCACCGCATAGGGATATTCCGCGGGCAACATGGATTCGAGCGAGCGTTCCGCCAACGCGCCGTGGCCAATCTCGCGGCGTCCGGGACCGCTAATGCGGCCGGTTTCGCCAACCGAGAAATTCGGGAAGTTATAATGGAGGAGAAACTTCTTCTCGTTTTTGCCGCCAGTGTAGGAATCAAATTCCTGAGCGTCTTCGCCGGTGCCAAGCGTGACGAGCGTGACGGCTTGGGTTTCACCGCGAGCGAAGATCGCCGAACCGTGAGCGCGAGGGAGAATGCCCGCCTCAGTCGAGATGGCGCGCACGGTGTCCATCGCGCGACCATCCAAACGCTTGCCGTGATCCAGCACGAGCGCGCGGACATTTTCCTTTTGCAGATAGTATGCGACGTCTTTCAACATGAAGTCCGTCACTTTTTCTGCCCCGAATTTTTCCACGAGTTTCTTACCGACTTCGGCAAAGATCGCGCTGACCGCAGCTTCGCGCGCGAGTTTTCCCGGAGTCAACAATGCCGGAATAATGCGATCGCCCGCGAGCGACTTCGCTTCCTTCAAAACTTCTTCCGGAACAATCGTCGTCGTGATCGTCCGCTTCTTTTTGCCGGCGGCGGCGGCCAATTTTTTCTGCGCTTCGATCAGCGGCTGGCAGGCTTCATGGCCGAATTTCAAAGCGGCGTTGAAGTCAGCCTCGGAAATTTCCTTGGCCGCGCCTTCATACATGACGATGTCTTTGGAGTTGCCGACATACACGAGGTCGAGATCGCTCTCGGCCATTTCGACATGCGTCGGGTTCGCAACAAACTTGCCGCCGATGCGGCCGATGCGCAACGCGCCCAGCGGACCGTCCCACGGAATATCACTCACCGACAACGCCGCCGAAGCGCCGATGATACTGAGAATGTCAGGATCGTTTTCACCGTCGGCGCTGAGCACTACGGTTTGCACTTGGACTTCGTTATACCAGCCTTTGGGGAACAACGGACGAATCGGGCGATCGGTCAAACGGCAGGTGAGAATTTCTTTTTCCGTCGGGCGGCCTTCGCGCTTGAAGTAACCGCCGGGGAATTTTCCGGCAGCGGCGGCTTTTTCACGGTAATCCACCGTGAGGGGGAAAAATTCCTGGCCGGGCTTGGCCTTCACCGCGGCAACGGCGGCCACGAGGACGATGGTTTCACCGAGTTGGACGGTTACAGCGCCGTCCGCCTGCTTGGCAAGTTTCCCGGTTTCGATGTGAATCTGCTTGTCGCCTAACGAGGCGCTAATTTTTTCTGGCATAGAGTTTATTTCTACCCGCTGCCACGAGAAACTTCAGTGAACACCTGTAGCGCAGGTGCTGATTGAAATTACCCAGGAGCGGAGTTGTTAAAACGTGCGGTCGTTGAGGTGAAAATCGGTCCGGCCACGTTCCCCGTCCCGATTAAATGAAAATAAATGGCGAAGGCCCGCCCTCCATGTGAACCACGGTGAAGCGCCCCCTGCCCCATACCGATTACTTGCGCAACTTGAGCTTCTTCGTCACCGCCGTGTAGCGGCTGACGTCGGTGTTGTGCAGATAATCCAGCAAACGGCGGCGTTGGCCGACCATCACCAGCAACCCGCGGCGCGAGCTGTGGTCTTTCAAATTCTTTTGCAGATGCTCAGTCAAATGGTTGATCCGCTGCGTCAATAACGCGATCTGCACATCCGCCGAGCCGGTGTCGCGCTCGTGCAATTTAAATCCGTCAATCGTCTTCACTTTTGCTTCCATAATTAACTCGTAAATGTTTCTTTAAAATTAAAGGTCTGTAACATTAAGTGGATTTCAAAAGGCTGTAAAGCACTTTCCCACCCGTTTTAACTGCTCTGCCAGCGGGACTTCCACGCCGACCATGCTGGAATAAAGTGACATCAGACCACGAACTCCAGTTCCTGCCGATGCCCCAGCAACCCCTGTTCAAAACCCCGGCCTAAAAATCGCCGGATGGATTTCCGCCCCTTTTCACCATAGTCAAGTGTCCAATGGTTCACATACATGCCGACAAATTTGTCGGCCAAGTCGCGGCCCATGTCGCGCGCATATTGAAGCGCGTGCTGCACCGCTTCTGCGCGATGGTCCAAACTGAACTGAATGCTCGCGGTGAGCACGTCCGAAATCTGCTTGCGCACCGCTGGCGCAAAACGCTTGTGGATCACATTTCCGCCCAGCGGCAATGGCAACCCCTCATTTTCCCTGCCCCACCAGACTCCCAAATCCTCGCACACGACCAGTCCCTCATTGCGATACGTCAGTTGACCTTCGTGAATGATCAGGCCGACTTCGGCTGCGCCGCTGCGCACGGCCTCAAAAATTTTATCGAATGGCACGACAATGTAATTGAAATCCTTCGCCGGTTTGCCGAGCCATAATTGCAACGCAAGAAACGCGCTCGTCATCGTGCCGGGAACTGCGATTTTTTTTCGCGCCACTTCCTCTTTGGAAAATGTTTGTTTCGCCACGAGCATCGGGCCATAGCCATCGCCCATGCTCGCGCCGCTCGGCAGCAGCGCGTATTGTTCGCTCACGTAGGCATAGGCGTGGATGCTGATCGCGGAAATGTCCAGTTCGCCGCGCGTGGCGCGTTCATTCAGCGTCTGGATGTCCTGCAAAATGTGTTCGAATCTAAAACCGTGGCTGGGAATCAATTCCTTCGCCAGCCCGTAAAACATAAAGGCATCGTCTGGGTCCGGCGAATGTCCCAGCGTCAAAATCTTATTGTCCATGCGTCATTCTTCCGTGGCAAACGGCGATGTGTCGAATAAAAATGTTCATTGAGCGCGCAACCGAGTGCGGATATTTTCCGGGAATGCTGCGGTTGATGACGCTCATTTGCCTGGGCCTGCTCGTGGGTTGCGCCTCCAACCCGCCGCAACCCACGAAAGATTCCTTCGAGCCCGACCTGATGATCCTGAAATCGCGCGTCGAATTGCCGATGACGCCCGTCGGCAATCACCAATGGCAAGTGAGCGCCGAGCTTGGCGGCGTGCGGGGAATTTTCGCCTTGGACACCGGCTCCGAAACCACCGTCATCACGCCGCAATTCGCGGAAAAGATCGGCCTGTTAAAAACCGCCACGCGCGGGAAATTCGGCGGACCCAATCCACTGCATCAGCAAGTGCGCTACGCAAAATTGAATTCTGCCTGGTTCGACGGATTGCTCTTCGCCAATTTCTACGTGCCGATTCTCAGCCTCGACCATCTGAATCGAGCGACGCACACGCATTTGGACGGCATCTTGGGAAATAATATTTTGAGCAAGGTTGTCTGCAGCTTCGATTGGAAAAAACATCTATTGACGCTCGATCCCGAACCAGCTCCCAAACCACCCAACGCAATACCGATTGTCTCACGAAAACGTCGAATTTTTCTAAACGCTACTGTGAACGGTTCACCGGTCGAATTTGCCGTGGATACCGGCGCTTACAGTTCTTCGATCACCGAAAATGAATTGCGCCGATTGTACATTCCTGCCGCCAAAATTTCCCAAGTCAAAATTCCGCGCGCGGACATCGCCGAAATCAGCCCGCTACAACAAACCCAGGCCAGCCTGGATATTTTTCAACTCGGCCCAATCAGTCGTACCAATTTTCCTATATTAACGTGGCACGACAACGTCATCGGCATGGATCTACTCGAAGGCGGACGGCTTATATTGAATGCGAATGCCGGATGGATGTCGCTCGGCGAATAGACTGCAATTATTTTTTCCGCCCCGTGAATACCTGCATCATCCGAAGCTCATTTCGGATTTCCCAGCCGAGATGTTTCCAGAACGCTTTGCCGCCGGCATTATTCGCATAGACGAAGATATTGCATTTAACGATCCCAAGCCGATTTAACTTTTCGAGACAGCGCAGCACGATCTGAGTGCCAATGCCCTGCCCGCGAAAATCTTTTGCAACCGCCAAATGATGCAAATATCCCCGGCGGCCATCGTGCCCGCACAACATTGCGCCCACGAGTTTTCCATTCTCAAGCCGCGCCACCTGGCTCAAGCCCCGATTATGCTTCAGATAAATCACCGTGTTTTCGTGGCTGTCGGACTCGCTCAACCCCACGCCCTCAGTCGCCCGCCAAAGCGCAGTAACCTCATCAAAATCCTTAATCGTCATCGGCTTGATCACGTAACTCATAATTTTGAAAACCCATTTTGTTCTCGTGCAGTTAAAGATTTTCGTCACCACCTTAACATTCCCTTGGCGCGTCCATTCGCCCAAACCCTGGCTACTCCCATCAAACCGCCCGCCAATCCAGCATCTTCAACTGCACCGTCCGCCGCCCATTAAATTCATTGATCTGCGGCACGAATGCCACGTCGAAATGTCCCACCGGCAGCGACGCCTCCTTGCCCGCGCCCCACCAAACGGTTTCATGCGTCACCGCGCCATCAGTCAACCACAACTTGACATGTTGTTTCTGCGGCCCCATGCGCATGAGCGGACGCGCTTGCGTTAAGTTGCGCGCAACGAATTGCACAGCAGGATTCCCCTGCCCCATCGGTTGCAATCGCTCCAATTCCTCGACCAGGTCCACCGTGATTTCTTTCAGGCCAAGTTCGCCGTCGAGGCGCAACAGCGGTTGCAGCATTTCACCTTTCAATGAATGCCGTGCTAAATCATTCAGTCGCTCGCGCAACGCCACCAGATTATCCGGCTGAATCGTCAAACCCGCCGCCATCGCGTGCCCGCCGTGGCGCACGAGCAGATCATTGCACTCGCGCAACGCCGCCGCCAAATCGAATCCGGCGATGCTTCGCCCCGAACCACGCCATTCGCTGCCCTCCCCGCCGACAATGATGGTTGGCCGGTAAAATTGTTGCAGCACGCGCGACGCCACGATGCCCACCACGCCAATGTGCCAAAGCAATTCGCCTTCCACGATCACAAAATCCGTCTCGGGGTTGAACCGCGAACGCACCGCGCCGATGACTTGCTCCGCGATGCCGCGCTCGATTTTTTGGCGCTCACGATTTCGCAAGTCAAGGTCTTGTGCCATCAGTTCCGCCGCCGCGAGATCGGATACCATCAATAACTGCAACGACTCCTCGGCGGTTTCCAGACGTCCCGCCGCGTTCAGGCGCGGAGCGAGTTGAAAACCAACTTCATAAACTCCCGGCGTGCCTGTCACCGCCGCAACCTTTTTCAACGCCACCAAACCCGGCCGCGGTGTCACGCCCAGTCGCTCCAATCCCATCCTCACCAGAATGCGATTCTCATTCGTCAACGGCGCAAGGTCGGCGATGGTTCCGAGCGCGACGAGGTCAAGCAGTGTGCGCACGTCAAAATTATTCGCCGCCGGCCAATTCAATTCGCGGCCGCGTTTGACGAGCGCGTGCGCCAGTTTGAAGACCAACCCAACCGAACAAAATTCGTGGTACAGGCCTTCGCAAATATGCGGATTGACCAGCGCAACCGCCGCGGGTGGAGGCGAAGAAATCTGGTGATGATCGAACACCAAAACCTCCACGCCTTGTTGACCGAGCCATTCGATCGAGGCATTCGCCGTCGAGCCGCAATCCACCGCGACCATCAGCGTGCAGGGAAATTTTCGCAGACAATTTTCCACTCCGTCCTGGCTGAGCCCGTAGCCCTCGTCCATGCGATGCGGCAGATAAAAATTCACACGCCAGCCGAGCGCGCGCAACGTCTCGGTGAGCAACGCCGTCGAAGTCACGCCGTCCACGTCGTAATCGCCGAAAATGACCAGCGATTCATTTTTCTCACGGGCGCGAAGCAATCGCTCGACCGCTGTACTCATATTCGGCAACAGAAAAGGATCGGTCAAATGCTTGAGACGCGGTTCGAGAAAAGCGGCAATGG
The DNA here is from genome assembly GCA_036268055.1 of Verrucomicrobiia bacterium. Classification (NCBI taxonomy): domain Bacteria; kingdom Pseudomonadati; phylum Verrucomicrobiota; class Verrucomicrobiia; species Verrucomicrobiia bacterium. The sequence goes on from DATAUW010000041.1 coordinate 174,649, forward strand.
ATGAAGGTTCGCTGAAGCCGCGATTGATCAGGCATTGCACGAGCCACGGCGAAAGTTTCAATCCGGTGGCGAGCGTGTTGGCGAGCAACGGCTGGGCGGGCGCGACTGACCAGCGGTATTTCATGCGCCGGATCCGCCGCCCGAAGCTGGTTTGCGTTCCGCCACCAATTTTGACGCCACGATGGAAACGCCGATGATCAAAACCACCACGACCAGCGCCAGCGAATCGGGGATGTCCACTTGAAACCAGCGCGGCGGATCGTCATGCGGGTCGAGCAGCATCTTCGCGCCGATGAAAACGAGGACGATGGACAAACCGGTTTTGAGAAAACGAAATAATCCGATCGCGCCCGCCAAAATAAAATAAAGCGTCCGCAATCCCAGGATCGCAAAAACATTCGACGTGAAAACAATGAAGGAACGCCGGGTCACGCCAAAGATTGCGGGAATCGAATCCACGGCAAAAAGCAAATCCGTCGTCTCGACCAGCAGCAGCACCAGGAACAACGGCGTCATCGCCCGGCGGCCATTGGCCCAGGTGAAAAATTTTTGGCCGTCAAAATCCGGCGCGACCGGAAATAATTTTCGCACGCCGCTAACGACAAAACTGGTTTCCGGATCCACGCCGGTGTCTTTGCCGAAAAGCATTTTCAGGCCGGTGATGACGATGAATGCGCCGAACACGTAGAGAACCCATTCAAAGCGTGAAATGAGTTCCACCCCGACCCAGATCATCATGCCGCGCATGACCAGCGCGCCAAGGATTCCCCAGAACAAAACGCGATGCTGATACAAAACCGGCACGCGAAAAAAGGTGAAGATGAGCGCGATGATGAAGACATTGTCCATGGACAACGAAAGTTCGATAAAATAGCCGGTGAAAAATTCCACCGCCTCCTTGCGGCTGCGCAAGAGCGCCAGACCACCCGCGAACAACACCGCGAGGGAAAACCACAAAATCGTCCAGACCAGCGCTTCCTTGTATTTGACTTCGCGCGGTTCCCGATGGAACACGCCCAAATCTAACGCGAGAAAAATGAGGACACAAACGATGAAAGCTCCCCAGTACCACGGGGAGATTTCAGCCAGTGCCAGCATGGCGATTTAGTTTAGCCGCGCGCGGTGGAAACCCGATTCTCCACCACCACGACTTGCGAACCGGTCTTTGGCCGCGCCCCTTTATGCCACCAGAGGACGAGCGCGCTGGCGATGTAAATACTGGAGTAAGTGCCGGTGATGATACCGACGAGGAAGGTGAACGCGAAGTCGTTGATCGCGCCGCCGCCGAAAATATAAAGTGAAAGCGTGGCAATCAACACCGTGCCGGAAGTGATGAGCGTTCGGCTCAGCGTCTGGTTCAACGCCTGGTTGATCAGCTCCTTGAAACTGCCGCGCACGCCCAATTTCAAGTCTTCGCGAATACGGTCGAAGATAACGATCGTATCGTTGATGGAAAAACCGATGATCGTGAGAACCGCCGCCACCATGGTCGCGTTGAATTCGCGGCCGTGGCCGAATAAACCGGTCAGGCAATAGCAGCCGATGGTCATCAGCACATCGTGAATCACCGCCAGCACCGCGCCGACCGCGAACGAAAATTCATAGCGGAACGCCACGTAAATCAATATGCCGAACAGCGACGCCAAACTCGCCAGAATGGCCGTCGTTTGAATCTCCTTGCCGATGGTCGGCCCGACATTTTCTGAACCTTTGCGAATAAATCCAGCCTCGGGAAAATCTTTCTTCAAGACAGATTCCACCTTGGGAGATGTGCCATTTTCAGAAGTGATGGAGAGCGTCTCAGCCCCGCCACCGACGATGTCCTGCTGGTATTGCACGACTGGATCGAATACTCCTGCTTCCTTGGTCAGCGCCGTGCGAATTTTTTCCGCATCTACTTTTTGCGTAAAACCCATGATCAGGTTATCGCCGCCCTTGAAAGAAATACCCATCATCTTGTCCCCGCGCACGAAAATGCCGTAAGCGAGGCCGACGATGATGATCGTCCAGGAAAGCGCGAAGGCTGGCTTGGCCAGTTTCATGAAATCCAATTTCAAGGTCGCCGGAATCAAATGCAACATGCGGATTTTCGTGATCATCCCCCTCGCGATCAGGAAGTCGAAAATCAAGCGCGTCACGACCAGCGCCGTGAACAAACTCGCGGCGACACCGATGGTCAGCGTCACACCGAAGCCCTTGATGGGACCGGTTCCCATGTAAATCAGGATGACCGACGAAATCAGCGTCGTAACGTGCGAATCGAAAATCGTGCCGAACGCGCGGTCATAGCCCGCTTGCAACGCGCCGCGCAAAGATTTGCCCTTCGCCGATTCCTCGCGGATACGCTCGAAGATCAGCACGTTCGCGTCCACCGCCATACCGATGGTCAGCACCACACCCGCGATGCCAGGCAGCGTCAGCGTTGTGCCAATCGAGCACATCACGCCAAGGAGAATGATAATATTTGTGATGAGCGCAATGTCCGCCACCGCGCCGGCGAACATATAATAAATCATCATGAACGCCGCAACGAAGACCGTGCCGAGCACCGCCGAAGTCACACCGCTTTTCACCGTGTCACTGCCGAGCGTCGGGTCCACACTGTTTTCGGCGATGATTTTCACCGGCGCTTGCAACGGATTTTCGAGCACGTTGGCAAGCTGTTGCGCCTGCGCGTCGGTGAAATGGCCCGTGATGACGCCGCTGCCGTTTTCAATCGCGCTATTGATGCGTGGCGCGGATTGCAATTCGCCGTCGAGCACGATGGCCAGCAAGCGGCCAATGTTATCGCGCGTGACCTGTCCAAAAATATCCGCCCCCTGCGAGTTGAGTGTGAAATTGATTTCCGGCCGTCCCATCTCATCGCGGGACATGAAGGCGCTGGTGATATAGGCGCCCGTCAATTCCGGCTTCTTCTTCACAAGATACGGAGTGATGCGTGAAGTGCCGTCCGGCTCCGTGTCTTTTTCTTTCAGGATTTCATAGCCGGGTTCAACCAGGCCGTCCTTGAGTAATTGGTCGCTGTTTTCATGAACGATGCGCAATTCCAGGTACGCCGCCTCCTGGATGGATGCCCGCGCCGCATCCTTGTCGGCTTCGGAAAGACCGGGCAACTGGATCAGGATGCGATTATCGCCCTGCGGCTGGATCACGGGCTCGGCGACGCCAAACTTATCCACGCGTTTGCGCAATACTTCCGCCGCCTGGGAAAGCGCCGCTTCCTTGCCCTCTTGCGCAATGATGCTGTTGGTCGCGTTTTCAAGGCGATTGGTCTGCATCTCGACCAGGAACGAAGTGCCGCCCTGAAGGTCGAGGCCCAAACGGATTTTTCCCGCGCCCTCGCGCTGCAAACGATTCAACACCGCGCGATTGGGATTCAACTCGCCCTTGACGTCGTAGAACGGAAAGTAGTGCGACAGATCATTCGTGCCTACGGATTCCATCAGATTGGAAAACTCGCGTTGCGGATGGGCCGCCTGCAATTCCTTGAAATGCGTCATGATCTGCGTGAAGGCCGGGTCTTTGCGCACGGCTTTTTCCTCGAAAGAAACAGCCAGGTCCCGGCTCACCGGCGGATACATTTCGTAAAACGACCAGACGACTACGAGGACAACAAAGATAAATTTCCCAAGATTATTTCGATTCATGACATTGCTTTTAAATTAAGATTCGGTGGCGGCCGCTTCGCCGGAGCGCTCGGTGATTTCTGTGACCGCAGACTTGAGCACCTCGAGTTTGGTTTCTGCCGAGCGGATGGCCAGGGAGCGTTCCTTGACGCTGACGACGATGCCGATCAATCCCCCGCTGGTGACGATCTTGTCGCCCGGCCGGACGGCTTTGAGCATCTCGGCGTGTTGCTTGGCCTTTTTCGATTGGGGCCGGATCATCACGAAATACAATGCGACAAACATCAAGGCGAATGGAACCAGCGTCATCCACGTCGGTGGCTGCTGCTGGGCGGCGGCCGGGGCCGCGTCGGCCAAAAACAATTTCAAACTCATAGCTATAAATAAAGTGAGCCGTTTAATCTAAGGAAGCCGCAAAATTTGGCAAGCGTTATAAGCGAAAATAAAATAGTTTTGCCCCCTTGCGCAAACCCGCTAATATCACGCCGTTGGCCCTCTTTTACATGCCATGAACCGATTTTCGAGTCTTCGGGTTCGCATGGTCGGGATTGTTTTTCTGGCCATGATTCCGGCTTTGGCCGTGCTGGCGTATGCAAAGTTAAGCTGGCTCTGGCCGGGTTTTTGCATCGGTTTGTTCGCGCTCGGGGCCGCGTGGCTCGGCGGCGAACTCTTTATCCTCCGTCAACTCAAGTCCATACAAATTGCCGCGCGCAAACTCGCCGCCGGCGATCTTTCGACCCGCACCGGCCTGCGCGATGAACCCACCGAACTTGGCGAACTCGCCCATTCGCTCGACAGCATGGCCGAAATGCTGCAACGCCAAACTGAGGAACACGAACGCTCGGAGGAATCGCTGCTCGATCGCGCCCACCAGCAAACCGCCATCGCCGCGCTGGGCCAACTGGCGCTGGTCACCTCGGATTTGCCCACGCTTCTCAATCAGGCGGTTATCCTCGTCGCGCAAGCGCTGGCGGTTGAATACTGCCAGGTGTTGCAACTCCTTCCCGACCGAAAGGAACTGCTGCTGCTCGCCGGAACGGGCTGGCGGGAAGACGCCGTCGGCATGGTTCGCGAAGCTGCCGATACCGGTTCGCAAGCTGGTTTTAGCATAACGTCTGGTGAACCGGTCGTGATTGCGGACTTGCGCAGCGAGACGCGGTTTCAGCCCGATAAATTATTACTGGATCATGGCATAGTCAGCGGCGTCACCATTATTATTCAGGGACACCAAAGGCCGTTTGGCGTGCTCGGAGTCTTCACGACGCAGCCGCGCGTGTTCAGCGAGGAGGAAGTTCATTTTCTCCACACCATCGGTACGTTGCTGGCGATGACTCTCGAACGACAGCGCACGGAACCCGAAATCCAAAAACTCGCCGCGTTCGCCAAGTTCAATCCCAATCCAGTGCTGGAATTTTCGAGCGACGGCAAACTCACCTACTTCAACGACGCCGCGCAAAAAATGGCCGAGTTGCTCGACCGCGAACATCCCGAGTCGTTGCTGCCGCCGAATACCGTGGACATCGTGCAAACGTGCCTCGCCACCGGCGAAAAACATCTGCAAGTCGAAACGCGCCCCGGCACCCGCATTTTGTCGTGGTCATTTTTCCCCGTCACTGCGAGCCACGCGGTTCATTGTTACGTGGAAGATAATACCGACCGCGCGAGCCTCGAAGAACAGTTGCGCCAGGTGCAAAAGATGGAATCGGTCGGGCAACTCGCGGCGGGCGTCGCGCATGACTTCAATAATATTCTCACCATCATCCAGGGGCATTCGGGATTGTTGATGTCGCGGCCCAATCTTTCCCCGGCAATGACCACATCCATTCAAGCCGTTTCCTTTGCCGCCGAACGCGCCGCGAGTCTCACGCGCCAGCTCCTCATGTTCAGCCGCAAACAGGTCATGCAGACCAAACCGATTGACCTCAAAGAAATCGTCACGAACATGAGCAAGATGCTCCAGCGGCTCATCGGCGAAACTATCGTGCTCCATTGCGAATATCCGCCGCATCTCCCTCCCATCAAAGGCGACGCCGGCATGATGGAACAAATCCTCATGAACCTCGCGGTCAATGCGCGCGATGCCATGCCCCGGGGCGGCGACCTCACGATCAAGACCGAGCCCGCCGTCATCAATGAAACGCATGCCAAGCTGCACGCAAATGCGCGCGTCGGAAATTTCGTTTGCCTGAATGTGCAGGATACCGGCACTGGCATGGACGCCGCCACGATGAAACGCATCTTCGAGCCGTTTTTCACGACGAAGGAAGCTGGTCGCGGCACGGGTCTTGGCCTCGCGACGGTTTATGGCATCGTCAAACAACACGCCGGTTGGATCGAGGTGCAAAGCCAGGTCGGTCGCGGCACGACTTTCAAAATCTTCTTTCCCATATCCGAACGTGTCGCCGAATCGCAAACGGAATTTATCGTGCCCACCACGCAAGTCCGTGGCGGCGGCGAAACGATTTTGGTGGTCGAAGACGAACCGGTCTTGCGCGACCTGGCGAAAGTCATTCTTCAGGATTGCGGTTACACCGTTATCCCCGCCGCGTCGGGCGTGGAGGCGCTCACCGTTTGGCAAAAACATCAGGCGGCGGTTGACCTGCTGCTCACGGACATGATCATGCCCGACGGCCTCTCCGGCAAAGACCTCGCCGAATCTTTGCTCGGCCATAAGCCCAGCCTCAAAGTCATCTTCACCAGCGGCTACAACGTGGACGACCTCGGCGCCGACCTCGTCAAAAACAACGGCGCGCAATTTTTGCAAAAACCCTACAGCCGGATCACACTGGCGCAGGCGGTAAGAAATTGTTTGGACGCGTAATCAAAGGGGCATCGTCACGCGACAGATGCAAAAATCGCATCCAAATATTCCTGCGTCTTTAGCGAGGCATTGACATACTCGGCGCGCTTCTGAGCATTTCCGCTCGCGGCAAGTTCAGCAAAATCTTCAATCATCGAAACTTCCTGCGCTACGTTTGCCGGTGTGGAAATAAATTTCGCATCCTTGCGCGTGTCCATGCCCGTGCGATGGGTGTAACCAATCGGCACGTTCGGTTTTCCAAACGCAAAACTTCCCGGCCAATCCAAAACGAAATCGTCCATCGTGATAAAACCGCTGGTGCCGAGCAGTTCCAAATCCATCACCACCGTCCCCGCCGTATAACCGATGTCAAAAGTCGAAATCTCACCGCTGTCGAATGCAATGAGCCCCGACGCGCGGATGATCGCGCCGTTTTTTGGATCAAGTTCCGGCACGGTCAACGCTTTCGTCACGCGCCCTTGCGGACGCAGATATTCCACCAGCGCGCGAATCGAGTACCACGCCATGTCGCCCAGCGCGGTCATTGGCTCCTGCTTTTTGTCGAACCGGATATTATTCCGGTTCGTGATCGGGAAATAAAAAATCGTGTGCAACGATTTCGGTGAACCGATTTTCTCCGCGCTCGCGGCGCGAATGGCCGCCGTTCGCGGATGATGCACAAAATGGGTCGCGTCCATGAACACCACGTCCTTCGCTTCCGCCGCCTTCGTCATGCGCAACACCGACGCCGTATTCGCAAATGGCTTGTCCACCAGCACGTGCTTGCCCGCAGCAATCGCCGCCAGCGCAATCTCCTCCTTCGCCACCGTTGGCGTCGCGACATAAATCGCGCCGACATCTGCACGTTTCAGCAACGCCTCCCAACCTTCCACCGCGACGGCGCCCTCGCGCTTGGCGATAAAATTCTTCGCATTCTCCAGGCGACGGCTGGACACCGCCGTTAATTTTGCATTCTTCGATTTCGCAATCGCATCCGCCACCACCGCCGCGATCGCTCCGGGTCCCACAATCCCAAATCCAAGCTCAGAAGTTTCCATAAATTTATGTGAGCAAGAAAATAATCCTTCACCACGCCAGCTGTATATCAAATTGTGCGCGCCGAAAGTTTGTGGAACATCGCCTACTTCCGCAAAATTTTCTCTCCAACTTGCCTGCCATTGGTCTTCTCGCATCAGTCCTCCGCGCCTCCGCGTCTCCGCGGTTAAATGATGTGTGTCCTGCGTTCTCACGACACACTTCCCACTTGCCAATCGCTCTTAAAACCTTCTAATCACCGCATGAACCACCGCTCCATTTTTCTGGCGATTGCCGCCGCAGGATTTACCGCTATTTCCACTTGCGCACAAAACAGCGATGCCTCGCTCGGCATTTTCAGCGGCCAAAATGACATTGGCGATACCGCCCTGATCGGCTCGGGAAAGTTCGATGCCGCCAAAGGCACTTACCAAGTCACCGGCGGCGGCGGCAATATGTGGTTCACCAACGATGCTTTTCATTTCGTCTGGAAAAAAGTTTCCGGCGATGCCTCGCTCGCCGCTGATATTTCGTTCGTCGGCACGGAGGGCAATCCGCATCGCAAAGCCTGTCTGCTCATCCGCCAAAATCTGAACACCGATTCTCCTTACGCCGACGCCGCCGTTCACGGCAGCGGCCTCACGTCTCTGCAATGTCGCGAGACCGGCAACGCCACAACGCGCGAAATCCAGGCGAATATCATCGGCCCAACGCGCTTGCGCATCGAGAAACACGGTAATTATGCGACAATTTCCGTCGCGGAAAAAAACGGGCAGCTTCATCCCGCCGGTGGCGCTTTTGAACTGCATCTCGACGGTCCCTATTACATCGGCCTCGGCGTTTGCGCCCATGATAACGCGACGAACTGCCAGGCTATTTTTAGCAACGTCCAGTTCGCCGAGGAAAAACCGCCCGTTGCCTCAACCAAGCTCACCACTTACAGTACGCTCGAAACGGTCGCGATTCCTTCCTTCGATCGCCGCGCCATTTATTTCACGACCAATCATATCGAAGCGCCGAATTGGTCGCGCGATGGCTCTTACTTTTTGTTCAACGGCGGCGGCCATATCTACCGCCTGCCAGTTGAAGGCGGCGAACCGATCAAGCTCGACACCGGCTTCGCGATTCATTGCAACAATGATCACGGCATTTCGCCCGACGGAAAATTTCTCGCCATCAGCGATGGGACGAAGGAAAAAAAATCGCTGGTTTACATCGTGCCCATTGACGGCGGCACGCCCCGGCAAATCACCAAACTTGGGCCGTCGTATTGGCATGGCTGGTCCACGGATGGCGACACGCTGGTTTTCTGTGGCCAGCGAAATGATGAATTCGATGTCTATTCCATTCCCGCCGCCGGTGGCGAAGAGAAGCGCCTCACAACCGCGCCCGGCCTGGACGATGGCCCGGAATTTTCACCGGACACGCAATATGTTTATTTCAATTCCGAGCGCACCGGCCAAATGCAGATCTGGCGCATGGCTCCCGACGGCTCGCACCCCGAGCAAATCACGTCTGACGAATATAATAATTGGTTCCCGCACCTTTCGCCGAACGGCAAATGGCTGGCGTTTCTTTCCTATGATAAAACGGTCACCGGCCATCCCGAAAACAAAACCGTCCTGCTGCGCCTGATGCCCGCCGAAGGCGGAAAAATCCAAGTCATCGCAAAACTCTTCGGCGGCCAGGGCACGATCAACGTCCCTTCGTGGTCGCCCGATAGCACGAAGCTCGCGTTCATGAGTTACCAGATTGCGCCTTAAAAAGAAAAGCCGAGTTGAACCGCGGAGATACGGAGGCGCGGAGGTCCTTGCGGACGGCCAAAGGGAGAAAGACTTACAGGTACGGATTGAACACTGAAAAAGCCTAACTTCAGAATCTCATCCGTGTTTCTTCAGTGTTCCATCCGTGGCTAAAAAATTATCCTATTGCAACATCCATCCGGGTTTAATTTCTCCGTCAAGATCGGTAGATTGTGCGCCGTGCAAAAATTTTCGTTCGGCCAGGATGCCGATCATTGCAGCGTTGTCGGTGCATAAATCGCGCGCGGCCAGGCGAAGTTTTAATTTCTTGCGAGCGCAGGCATCTTCGAGTTCTTTGCGTAATGCCCGGTTGCACGTCACCCCGCCGGATGCCGTCACGCACTTCACTCCCAGCCGTTCAGCCGCGCGCATGGTTTTTGTCACCAGCACTTCCACAATCGCAGCCTGTACGCTCGCGCATAAATCATTTAGCTGGCCCGCATTTTCGAGCGTTGCCGGATGATCACGGATGAAATAGCGCGCCGAAGTTTTCAATCCGCTGAAACTGAAATCGTCGCTGGCATCCTTCAACATCGGACGCGGAAAATCGAAAGCCGGCTTGCCTAACGCGGCCAGCCGGTCAATCTCCGGCCCGCCGGGATACGGCAGCCCGATCATTTTCGCGACTTTGTCAAAACATTCCCCGGCGGCATCGTCAATGGTCGAGCCCAACACGTGATGTTCCAACTCCGACTTCACATGCACGAGCATCGTGTGACCGCCGCTGACGATCAGCGAGATGTTCGGCTCAAAGGCGTCGAAATCCGCAACGGGCGGTTCGCCGGAAATCCATGGGGAATACAAATGCGCTTCGTGATGATGAATTCCAAGAAACGGTTTGCGCAAAACGAAAGCCAGCGATTGCGCGGCCTTGAGTCCAAGCAGCAATGCGTTCGGCAAACCCGGCCCCTGCGTTGCGGCGACCGCGTCCAAATCCTTCGCCGAAATATTCGCGTCCCCCATCGTCGCGCGCGCGATGGGCAGCAGATTTCTCAAGTGCTCACGCGCCGCCAGTTCCGGCACCACGCCGCCGTATTCGGCATGGAGTTCGATTTGCGAAGCCACCAAGCTCGCCAGCACCCTGCCCTCGCGAATCACCGCGACGCTGGTTTCGTCGCAGGAGGTTTCAATCGCAAGCAGGGTCATGAAAATGTGCGGCGCACAGATGGACGCTCGCGATGACGAAACATTTTACTTCTCGTTCGCCGCCATTTTCTCCGGCTGCTTCGCGGAGTGATGCGTGTAGAACAAAATGCCGCGCAGCAAATCCGTCGCACGTTCCAACTGCACATCATGGGAATTACGCAATTCCTCCTGCTGCTTGTCCGTCAAAGTTTCCAATCCCGGACGGCTCTTCATCCGCACGGCAAGCTCTTCGTCATCCGACATCGGCACGATGGAATCCGGCGTGATACCCTGCCCGTGAATGACCTTGTGGCTCGGCGTATAGTACTTGGCCGTCGTCAACCGCAGCGCCGAACCGTCTTCCAGTGGCAGGATGCTTTGCACGGAACCCTTGCCGAAAGTTCTTTCGCCCAAAATTTCCGCGCGATGATAATCCTGCAAACAACCGGCGACGATTTCCGACGCGCTCGCGCTGTTCACATTGACCAAAATCACCATCGGCATGCCGTTCAATTCATCGCCGTGGCCGGTGGAAAAACGCTTCGAGTCCTGCGAATGATTTTGGCCCTCGGTCGAAACGATGAGCGAGCCGCGCGGCAAGAATTTTTGGCAAACATCCACCGCCTGATCCAGCAACCCGCCCGGATTCCAACGCAAGTCCAGCACGAGACCCTGCATGCCTTCCTCTTTTAATTTGCGCAACGCCTTCTCCAAATCATCGCTGGTTTTTTCACCGAATTGCACGAGGCGCACGTAACCGATCTTGTTTTCGCCCAGCGGAAATTCTTTTTTGTTATTGATGTCCTTGACCATGTCCACCTTGATGATGGCGCGCTTGAGCGTGAGGTCTTTTGTCACGCCAGTGGACGGACGGAAAGTCGTGATCGTCACTTCCGTGCCCGGCTCGCCGCGAAGATGCTGCACGGCTTCCTGCAATCCCAATTCCTCGGCGCTCTTGCCGTCAATTTTCACGATGCGATCGCCGGGCTGGATGCCCGCCTTGTAACCTGGCGTGTCTTCCATCGGCGCGAGCACGGTCACATATTTTTCCTTCATCTCGACCATGATGCCCAGCCCACCGAATGCGCCCTGGGTGTCTTTCTGCAAATCCTCATACTTGGACGGTTCCATGAATTCGCTGTGCGGGTCGAGCGTATTAATCATTCCTTTCAACGCGCCATAGACGAGTTCCTGGTAAGTCAATTTTTTGCCGTCCACATAATCTTTGCGAACCTTCTCGAGCACGTAGGAAAAAAGTTGGAGACTGGGATAGGCCGAATCCTTTTCCGCCGCCCCGGCGGAACGCACGTAAATGCGCGCGCCAATCATCAGATTCGTTGCCAATAAAATTACAATCAGACCGTAAATCAACCGTTTCTTCATAAAATTCGCAAATGCCTTCCGCACACAGTAAATCTCGCCCACCCAATTTGCAAACTCCTTATCCTTTCACGAATGTAATAGACCGCGCGCCACGCGGGTTGGCCACACGATTACGCCGTCTTCAAAAGCAGTTCTATATAAGCCAAATCTGCGGGCACGGTCACTTTGGGATTTGGGCCAGTCGTTGGCACGAGCCGGACTGGTTGCCCGATTAATTCGCACGCGGCGGTGTCATCGGTCACTTGTAATCCGCGTTCGCGAACCGCCGTCAATGCGCGTCGAATGACTTCGATTTGGAATGTCTGCGGGGTTTGCACCGCCCAAAGCCGCGAGCGATCGAGCGTGCGGCTGATGACTTTTCCATCGGCACTTTCCTTGATGGTATCGCTCACGGGCTGGCCGGTGACGGCTGCGCCCATTTCTCGCGCGGCGATAATCGTCGCTGTGATCAATGCCTCGCTCGTGCACGGACGTGCGCCGTCCTGGATTGCTACGATTTTGGCTTGTGGTGAGACGGCTTGCAAACCATTCCAAACCGAGTCCTGCCGTTCCGCGCCGCCCGCGACGAATCGCAACGGCTTTCGCCAGCCATATTCTTTCGCCAAATCTTCAAATGCGCTTTGCATCCCTTCGCGCACGACAACCACCACTTCGTCCACTTCATGGGCGCGGACGAATCGTTCAATCGTATGCCCCACCACCGGCCGGCCGGCGACTTCCAAAAATAGTTTGTCAATATTCGGCCCCATGCGGGTGCCTTTGCCGGCGGCGACGATAATGGCGGATACCATGCTGGTGATTTAGCGTCTCAAACGCGCGTCGTCGAATGAAATAAAAGGCCGAGGCTCGGCATCGCTAATGCAATAGCGGCAGCGGATTGGGTTCCCGCATGAGCTTCGCATCCAGATCGAGATAAAAATCCATGCGCTGCTCCGTTTCGCGGGGATCTACTTCCCGCGCCATTAATATATAGGTCGCGTAATGATTGCCTTCCGATTCGACCAGGCTGGCGTAGAAATCGGCCAGCTTCGAATCTATCGGTTTGAGCGCGCTTGCGAGAAATTGAAATTTCTCACAACTGCGGCCTTCGATGAACGCGCAGCAAATCAAATGATCAATCACCTGATGGCGCTGGCCGTTACGCACCGAGCGCATCAAACCGGTGATCCAGGGACTTGGAAACGGCTGCCCAAAAGAAATCCCCCGCTCTTTCAACAACGCGAGCACCAGTTGAAAATGCTGCAACTCCTCGATGGCAATCGCGTTCAACTCGCCGACGCGCGGATAAAGGTCGCGATACTTTTCAAGATTCAAAGCCGTCGTCGCTGCTTTGCGTTCCAGATGCGCGTGATCCACCAATACGGCCGGCAAGTTTGCCAGCACCTTGGGCATCCAATCTGCGGGAACTTTTTCACGAAACAAAAGCATGGGAGACTTTTAGCTTTCGCCTGCGTGGCCGCAAGCGCGAAAAATAAACCGCAAAGCAAAAGAAGTTTGAATGCGCGTGCGCATTGACATCGGGCAATATTGCGTCAAAGTTGGTGATTATACGATTTGCGGGAAGATGTACATATGTTGAAACCTACTTTGCTCCTGGTTGAAGATGAGGAAGATGACGTCTTTTTTTTCAAGCGCACGCTTGAAAAATCCGGCGCTTCTTTTTCAATTCATCGCGCTTCCAACGGGGCCGAGGCCATTGAATTTATCCGGAAGTGCGCCAGTACGGACTTGCTTCCGCAGATTATCTTTTTGGATTTGAAGATGCCGGTGTTGAATGGTTTCGATTTTCTCGACTGGCTGCAAAAACAGAATCTTGCTAGTGCCATCCCGACAGTTGTGTTAAGCGGTTCCGAGCAGCAAAAGGATATTGACCGCGCGCGTCAACTGGGGGCGACGGATTATTTGGTGAAACCCATCCGCGTTTTTGATCTCAATCGCGTTCTGCGGGACGTCCTCGGCTTCACCGGCGTCGTTCCTGTGACAGCCGGAGTCAAGCCTTGAACAATCGGAACGCCACTGGCCTGGACGCGGAATTGCTCAACGATTTCTTTGCCGAGGCGGATGAGCATTTACTGGGCATTCGCCAGGCGTTGCTGCAACTGGAAGCTTCAGTAAACAAAGCCCAGCCAGACCCCAAGGTCGTCGAAAATCTCTTTCGCAATTTCCATTCTTTCAAAGGCATCTCCGCCATCGTTGGCTTGGGCGCGGCGGAAGCCGTGGCGCATACCACGGAAGATTTTCTGCGCCTGATGCGCAGCGGCAAAACGCAGCTATCGGCGAAGGGTCTGGAAGTGCTTATGGCCGCGACGCAAAAGCTGGAGCAGTTGGTCGCCGCTTTTCGTCAGCAAAAACCCTTGCCAAGTTATGAATCGCTGCTGGCCGAATTGAAGCAGCAATGTGAAACGCCGTCTGATTCCGAACCGGTCACCAAATTGCCCACCGCGCCGATGGCGGCTTCGGATACGACCCTTTGGACCAGCGTGGACGAAGCACGGTCGCGCGGTTTGCAGCTTTGGAAATACGCCTTTACGCCTTCCAAAAAAATAAACGCGCAGGGTGTGAACGTGAACACGGTTCGCGAACAACTTTTGAAAGTCGGCGAGATTCTCAAGTCAACGCCCATCATCAAGGCCCAGGGCGAAATTGTTTTTGAATTTTTGATCGCCGCGCGAAATGCGCCGACGGACATCGCCGATTGGGAAACCCGGGGAGTCACGATTCAATTATTGCCGCAGGAGGAAACCGAAATCCCGGCGGCATCGCCGGAAGAGGAAACGCACAATCCATTTCTCGCGCCATCCCACGTCGTGCGGGTGGACCTGAAAAAGCTCGATGAATTGATGCGCATCACGGGCGAGATGGTCATTCATCGCTCGCGATTGGAGACGCAGATCGCGCAATTAAATCGCGACTCCCGCCGCGTGGACCTGCGCGCGGTGCAGGAAGTCAGCGGCGGTCTGGGCCGTTCTTTGCGTGAATTGCGCGAGGCCATCACGCGAGTCCGTCTCGTGCCGGTCGCAGAAATTTTTGCGCGCATGCCTTTTGTGGTGCGCGACTTGGCGCGGCAATCCGATAAGAAAGTTCAGCTTAAACTCGAGGGCCAGGACACGGCGATGGATAAATATCTCATCGAACGGCTCAAGGATCCCCTGCTCCACCTGGTGAGAAATGCTTTCAGTCACGGCGTTGAAACCACCGCCGAACGCGTGGCGATGGGAAAACCCGAAACCGCCGTCATCGAATTGCGCGCGTCGAATGCGGGCGATTCGGTCATCATCGAAGTGCGTGACGATGGCCAAGGCATCAATCCCAATGCCATTTTGCAACAGGCAAAAAAACTGGGACTGGAAATTCCGGAGGTGCTCGATAATGAAGCGATTCTCAAAATACTTTGCGCTTCCGGTTTCTCCACTCGCGACGACGCGGATCGCGCGGCTGGCCGCGGCGTCGGCATGGCCGTCGTCAATGCTACGGTTCGCGAACTGGGAGGCAGTCTGACTTTGGAAAGCGAAGAAGGGCGTGGAACACGCTTCACTTTGCGGCTGCCTTTGACGCTCGCGATCGCGGAAACTCTAATCGTCGAGGCGGGGGGCCAGACCTGCGCCGTGCCGCAGAGTTCCGTTCGCGAAGTTTTGCACGTGCAGGATGAACAAATTAAAACCGTAAATGGAGTTGAGGCAATTCCTTATCGCACAGCCGTGCTGCCGGTGATTCGATTGACTGGACTTTTCCGGCTCAAGAATGTATCAAAGCCCAAACACTGCTTGCTGGTTATCGAATCCGAGCGCGGCAGCATCGGGCTGCTTGCCGATCAAATTTTGGGGCAGCGTGAGGTTGTCGTTCGCGTTTTGCGGGATCCGCTGGTTCAAGTCAAAGGCATCAGCGGCGCGACGGAATTGGGCGACGGCAAACCGGTTTTAATCTTGGATGGCGCCGCGCTGACTTCCGGCAACGTCCGTCCGCCTGAGCGGTTTAACACGCCCGCTAAAACCAGCATGTGATAGCGCAATGATAACATGAGTGATAATGTCGAATCCTACGTCCTGTTTGAACTCGCGGATAATGTCTATGCGCTGCCCAGCCGCAATGTCCTGCATATCGAGATGTTCGAGCACGTGACGCTGGTTCCCAATGCCAATCCCGCGATAGACGGCGTCGTTTTTTCGCGCGGCCAAGTGATGCCCGCCTTGAACCTGCGCGTGCGTTTCGGCCTTCCACGCGAAAAAAATACGGTGCGGACGCGCATTATTTTTACCACGATTCATGATCGCGCGGTGGGACTCATTGTGGATTCGGCGCGCGAATTTCGCTCCTTCCCGGCCAGCGAACTTCGTCCCGTTGAGGAAACCTTGACCGGAATCAACGACAAATATTTGCGGGCCGTGGTGAAGTTGCGCGAGCGCGTGGTTCTTATTTTGGACCTCGAGGCCGTGTTGAATTTGAATGATGTTCAACTCCCGTCCGAGGCTTTGACCCTGGTTGAAAATACGACTTCAAAAGTATAGTTATGCCTAGAAACAATTCTCCTTCCAAACTTCAAACCGCCAACGGAACTTCGCGCCAGACCGCCGATGCCGATCATGTGCGCACCCTGCTCGCGAGCGTGACCAAAAGTTTGGATGCGCAAAACGCCGTCCTGGATGAGACCACCACTGAAACCAACGAACTGGCCCGCTCGCTGAAAGTCACCGCCACCCAGACGACCTCCGTGACCGGCTCGACCGAAGAAACGGCGTCGTCCATAAACGAAATCGCCGCCTCAGCGGAACAAATTTCCGCGAATATTGCGCAAGTGGCAGCCAGCGCCACCGAGACCACCGCCGCCGCAAAACAACTGTCCGGATCGATTCAGGGCGTGGCCAAATCCGCGCAAGAGATGGTCACATCCGGCGAGGAAATTCGGACCGCTATGGAAGAAATCGCCGCGTCCGGCAAATCCATGCGGCGCGATTCCGAAGACCTCGCCGCGAGCATCGCCGAGAATGCCGCTGCCATCGAAGAGATGGGGCAATCCATCAAAACCGTTTCGCGCAGCAGCGAAGACCTTGCGGTTGCCGCCGAGGAGACTTCATCTTCCATCAATGAAATGGCGGCTTCCATTGAAGAAGTCGGCGGCATGAGTGAAAGCCTCGCCACGTCGGTTGAAGAGACCAGCACGTCCATCGAGCAAATGGCCCGCCAGATTCAAGGCGTGGCGAAGAATGGCGAAGTCATCAAACAGGTCGCCGCTGATGCCGCTGCCAACGCCGCGCAAATGGAGCAAACCAGCGGTTCGGTCAATTCATTGATCAAGCGCACCGAAGAAATTTCCCGCAAGGTTTCGCGGCAGGCTCAGGAAGGCGGCGAGACCGTGCAAAAATCCATCGAAGGCATCGCCCGGGTGGCGACTGCCATGACTCAGTCAACCACTGTCATGCGCGAACTCAACAAGCGCACTCGCGACATCACCGGAATTGTCAGCACGATCAATGTCATCGCCGAGCGCACCAATTTGCTTTCGCTCAACGCTTCCATTGAGGCGGCGCGCGCGGGCGAGGCTGGCCGCGGGTTCGCCGTGGTGGCGGAGGAGATTCGCAATCTGGCCGACCGTTGCGCCAAGGCCACCGCTGAAATCACCGAGATCGTGCGCGGTCTGGAAGACGCGACCCGCGAGGCGACCGAAGCCTCCAATGCGGGCGGCCGCATCGCCGAGGAAAGTAGCCGGCTTTCTCAAGTGGGACTGGACGGGTTGAAAACTATCTTGACAGGAATCACCGAAAGCTCCGCCTTGATTTCGCAAATCAGCCGCGCGTCGGATGAGCAGAGTGTCGCCGTGAAAAAAGTAGGCGAGTCCATCGGATCGGTCACAACCCAGGTGCGGGAAATCGCCGTGAATACTTCCGAACAGGCGAAAGGCGCCGCGCAAATCGTCCAGGCCACCGCGCAAATCCGCAAGGGAGCCAAGGAAGTTTCTCAAGCCAACAGCGAGCAGGCGCGGGCCGCGCGTGAGATCATCAAAGCAGCGCAGACCACCACCAACGTGGCGTCCCAGGTCAAGCGCGCGATGGTGGAGCAAGCGGCCGGCGCCGGGCAAATCGTCAAGTCCATCGAAATGATGCGCAAGGGCGCGGCCTCGACAGTCCGTTCCGTCGCCGAGCAATCCACAGCGGTGGAACAAGTGGCAAAGGAAACCGTAAGGCTGACCACGCAATTTTCCAGTGTGGCCAAGGCCATGACCGAATCGGCCAGAAATTGCCAGGAGATCACCGCGGCGGCGAGCGACCTTCAGCAACAGTCCGTGCAGGCCACGAAAGCGATGAAGGAACAGGCGCGGAACTTCAAGGGCGTGAGCACAGACGCGGCCAGCATCAGCAAGCAGATCAAACTGATTGCCGCCGCGAATGTGGAAAATTCCAAATCCACCGTCACCATCCTCACCAAAATAGAAAAAGTCCGCGAACTGTCGAAAAAGAATGGCCAGGAGGTCCGCCAAATCTCGAATGGAAACGGCAAAGGCAAAGGCGCGCCCGCGCCGCAAAGCCGCAAAGTGAAATCGCCGTCCGCAAAACCTGAAGGAAATGCCTGAGCACTGGCTTCACACCGGATAAGAGTTTTGGGCAGTTGCGAGTGCCGGACGGGATTCCGGGCCTGTTGCGTGATTTGATTCATGAACGGACGGGAATCTTTTTTGACGACGCGCGCTTATCATTATTGATCGAGAAACTCACACCGCTCGCGCAAAGCCGTGGGAATGCGTCCTTCCTCGATTATTACTACGCTCTCAAAGACAATGACACCGCCGAATGGAGCCGCGCGTGGGAGGCCCTTTCGGTTCTGGAAACCTATTTCTGGCGCGAGGCTTCGCAACTCAACGCCCTCGCGGACTTGATCGTCCCGCAATGGTTCGCGAAACGCCCCGGGCCTTTTCGCATCTGGTCGGCCGCCTGCGCTTCGGGCGAAGAACCTTTTTCTATCGCAATCGCGCTGGCCGAGGCGGGTTTCGGTTCACACCCCATCGAGATCACCGGGAGCGATGCCAATCCCGCCGCGCTGCAAAAAGCCGCGACTGCAACCTATCGGGAAAAATCTTTTCGGACTCTTCCTCTGGCGCTGCGCCAGAAATATTTTGAGACGGTTCCCGGCGGATGGAAATTAACGCCGGAAATCACCCGCCGCGTTCGCTTCAAGCGCGCGAATCTTTTTGAATCTGCCGACCTCGCCTCCCTTGCCCGCGCGCATGTCATTTTTTGCCGGAATGTTTTCATTTATTTTTCGCCTCATGCCATCCGGCAAACTGTCGCCGGCATGGCACGGCGCATGCCCTCCGGCGGACATCTGTTCGTGGGCGCGGCGGAATCGCTTTTGAAAATGACCACGGATTTTGAACTGCGGGAAATCGGCGATGCGCTGGCTTACGTGCGCATTTAAGCAGCATGAGCATTATAAAAGTTCTTATCGTTGATGATTCAGCCTTCGTCCGCAAAGTCGTGCGCGAAATGCTTTCCCGCAGTCCGCAAATCGAAGTCGTGGGCGCGGCCAGAAATGGAGAAGACGCTCTTGAAATGGCGGAAGATTTGCGCCCGGATGTCATCACTTGCGACCTGAACATGCCCGAATTGGATGGCGTTGGCTTCGTTCGCAAACAGATGGCCAAACGCTCCGTGCCTATAGTTATTTTGACGGCATCGCCGGAAGACGGCGAGCGGGTGATGGAAGCGCTTGGGGCGGGCGCGGTGGATTTTCTTCAAAAGCCCTCCACTCTGGCCAATGACGATCTTTTTCTGATCCGGGATCAACTGATGGAGAAGGTGAAAGATGCCGCGCGCGCATCCGCGCGGGTGTTGCCGCTGTCGAAACCTGAAACTGTGCCGGAGCGTCCCCTGACCGTCCGCGCCAAGGCCAAATTTGACGTGGTCGTGCTGGGCACCTCGACTGGTGGCCCACAGGCACTGCGTTATTTAATTCCCCAATTTGCCGCCGGATTTCCGGTGCCGTTGATAATGGTGTTGCACATGCCGGTGGGTTATACGGCGAGCTTTGCCGAAAAACTGGCGGAAATCTCTGCGCTTCCCGTGAAGGAAGCGAGCGACGGCGACATCATCAAAGCGGGCGAAGTATTGCTTGCCCCGGCTGGGCGCCATTTGAAACTCGAGCGTCATTCCAATCGCGAGGTATGCGTGCGGCTTTCACTCGAACCGGTGGACAAACCCCATCGGCCGTCCGTGGATGTGCTTTTTCAATCCGCCGCGCAGGTTTATGGCGACCGAGTTTTGGGTGTGGTCATGACTGGCATGGGCGATGACGGCAAAGCCGGATCCGCCTGGATAAAAGCCGAAGGCGGAATGGTTTTGACCGAGTCCGAAGAAACCTGCATTATTTACGGGATGCCTCGTTCCGTCGCCGAAGCGGGATTAAGCGATGCAGCGGTGCCGCTCACCTCACTGGCGAAGGAAATCAGCGAACGATTATGAAAAGCAAAATTTTGGTGGTGGACGATTCCAGTCTGGCGCGCCGCCTGACGCGCAGAATCCTGGAGGAATTGGGGTATGAAGTGGAAGAAGCGGCGGACGGCGCGGAAGCGCTGGAAAAATACGCGATCAACGGCCACGATCTCGTCGTGCTCGATCTGGTCATGCACGGCATGTACGGCGTGGACGTGCTGCAAAAATTTCAGGAGTTAAATCCAAAGTTGCCGGTCATCATCGCCACGGCGGATATCCAGCGCTCCACTCGCGACCAGGTGAAAAGCGCCGGTGCAGCCGCCATCATCAACAAACCTTTAGACAAAGATAGTTTATCCGAGATTCTCGACGTCGTGCTCGCGGGAGGAACCGTATGGAACTAACTTCCAGCCAGAAGGACGCGTTGACGGAACTGATCAATATCGGTTATGCCCGTGCCGCCGCCGCTCTCTCCGATCTGACGGGACATCGCATCACGCTTGAAGTTCCCGAAGTGGGCATTTATCTCATCCCGGAGATTTCCGAAAAGCTGACGGGAGTGATCAAGGGCGAAGTGGCGAGCGTCAATCAGGTGTTTTCGGGGCCAATCACCGGCAACGCCATATTGCTTTTGGATCGCGAAGCCGCCGTGCTTCTCAATCAAGTGCTCACCGACCGGCCGGAGGTGAAGGGCTTCGATGGCGCCGCCCGCGAAGTCATCACGGAAGTCGGCAACATCGTCTTGAACGCCTGTCTTGGAGCGTTCGGCAATCTTTTGAAAGTGCAGGTGACTTTCACAGTTCCTTCGCTGCAAATCGAACTGATGGAAAAGGTGCTCAAATCCATTACCGTCTCTGACCGCAGCCTTGAATACGCCTTGCTGGTGCATACCAGTTTTCACATGCGCGTCCGCGATGTCAGCGGATATTTGGTCATCATTTTGGGCGTCACGTCGCTGGAGACACTCCTCGATGAATTAAAAAAGTGGGAAGACCGCGAATTGAGCTAATATACGTTTGAATGTCGAGCCCGGAAGATAATCAAGCCTCAAAAAGAGAAACTGCCCTGCTGGCGTGGATTCAGCAAACCGCTCCCTACGGCGTATTCACGCTGGACACCTCGTTTCGGGTTCAAAGTTGGAACGGCTGGATGGAAACGCACAGTGGTATTCGCTCCGCCGAAATTATCGGCAAGGAAATTTTTACGCTCTTTCCTGATTTGCGCGATCGCAAACTGGTTTCACCTTTTGAACGCGCATTGAACGGCGAGTCGAGCGTGCTTTCGACCGCGCTGCACCGGTATCTTCTGCCGTTTGCATCGCCCTTGCGCGAACTGGAAGGCCACATGCGCCAGACGGCGCGTATCACTCCGCTGGTGCTGGACCGCGCCGTGTGCGGCGTGGTGGTCGTGATCGAAGACGTGACTCAGCGGGAAAATCAGGCCGAGGCCTTGAGCCGCCAGCATCGCCGTGATGAAGTGCTGTCATGGGCTCTGGCACATCTCCTCAAGGCGGACGAACCCAAGAAAACCATCCGCCAGCTTTTCTTCAAAATCGCCGAGCACCTGGACTTCGATACTTTTTTTCTTTATTTCCGCGATATGGCCACGGGAGCGCTCGGCTTGTATGCGGCGGGCGGCATCGCACCTGGACTGGAAAAAGATTTTGCGGAATATCCGTTGCTCGCGGCCGTAGCCGACAAGCGTGAGATGGTTATTTTTGATGACGTTCAAAAACATTCGGAGCCCGAATATGCCATCTTGAAAAATGCGGGCATCGCCGCCGCCGTCGCCATTCCGCTTTTCGCCAATGATCACCCCATCGGCCTGCTTTGTTTCGCCACCTGGAGCCGCAAGACCATCGCCACTGACGAATCCGATTTGTTGACGACGATTGCCCAGTATCTCGCCACCGCGGTGGATCGGGAAAATACCAGTCTCGAATTGCAGCGCGCCAAAGAGCAACTGTCCAACGACGCTCAACTTTTGGAACAAAAAGTCCAGGAACGCACGTCCCGTTTGCAGGAAACCATTTCTGAACTCGAAACTTTTTCCTACACGCTCGCGCACGATCTGAAAGCGCCCGTTCGCGGCATGGTCGGTTACTGCGAAGTTTTGCTGGAAGATTTTGCCGGCGTTCTCCCTCCTGATGCCAGCGCCATCATCGAAAAATTAGCGCGCACTCCCAAACGCATGGAGGCGCTCATCCATGACTTGCTGCATTTTAGTGAAGTCTCGCGGCAGGAAGTCCTGCTGGGACCCGTCGAGGTTGCGCCGATCATTGAAAATGTGCTGGCCCTTCGCGTCCCGGCAATTAGACAAGCTGTCACCATCGTTTCGCCGCTTCATCCGGTGCGCGCGCAAAAAGCGCTGCTGCAACAGGTCCTCTCCAATCTCATAGACAATGCGGCCAAATTCGTAAGTCCGCAGGCTAAAACGAAGATCACCATTTTTTCTGAATTGATGAGCGGGGTCACGCCCAGCACGCGGTCGCGTCCGTTATTATTCAATTCGGTTGAACCGGCGGCGCCTGACGCCGGCACACCGCCATTGGAAAACCAGGCGAGCCGCGTCCGCATTTGGGTCACCGATGAAGGCATCGGAATACCCGAGGAAGCGCACCAGAAAATTTTTGGGATCTTTGAACGCGGCGTCACTGCGGAAAGTTATGAAGGAACCGGCATGGGTCTGGCCATCGTTGCGCGAGCCATGCAACGGATGGGGGGAACCTGCGGCGTGGAATCCGAGTTGGGAAAAGGCAGCCGCTTTTGGATCGAACTTCCTGCCGTTTGAAACCAGCGGGACGGTAATTAATGAGCAGCGGCGCGAGCCGGCAGCTTTCGATCAGCCGTGGCATCCACCAGTTGCGCTCCGGCGACGGGTTGCATCTTTGACCCGTATTTATTCGCGTAAACCCGCGTGAATTGCGCGCCAAAAAATAAGATCTGCGCCGAATAATATACCCACATCAGAATGATCACCAGCGAACCCGCCGCGCCGTAGGCCGAGGTGACACTGCTGCGGCCCAGATAAAGTCCCAGCACAAATTTGCCCAGATTGAAAAGCACCGCCGTGATGAAACCGCCCACCCACACGTCGCGCCACGCCATTTTCACATCCGGCAATACTTTGAAGATCATGGAAAAAAGCACGGTGATGACGCCGAGCGATACCACGAAGTTGACGGTGCTCCAAAAGAAATGTTCGCTGGGCATGAGTCCTTGCACATATTTTCCTACGCCCGCAAGTCCCGCGCTTAACACCAGCGAGACCAAAAGCAGAAATCCAATCCCGATCACCACGCCGAAGGACAGCAACCGGTCTTTGATGAATTGCCGGACGCCGTGGCCCGAGGCGCGTTTCACTTGCCAAACGGTATTCAGCGCGTCTTGAAGTTCGACAAAGACTCCGGTCACACCCACGCCCAAGGTCACGATCGCAATCAATGTCGCCCAGCGTCCGGCGCTCGCCTGGTTGGATGCCGAAGTCACCATGGACTCAATCGCGGTCGCGCCCGCCTTTCCCAAAAGCTGTTGCACCTGCCCGAATAATTCATGCTGCGCCGCTTCCTGGCCAAACCAAATTCCCGCGACGCGCAGCACAATCAAAAACAGCGGCGCAATCGCGAAGACCGTGTAGTAGGCGAGCGAAGCGCCGAGGCGCGGAGTATTGATGCCCACCCACGCGGAGAAAGTTTCCTTGCATAGGCCAATAATGTCTCGAAATAGGTTTGTGCGCTTTTTCATGGTTCACGAAGTTTCTTTTACGACTGTGATTTGGCCGTCTCTCTCGAAATAAGCCGCCTTTACTTTTGACGGATCTTCAACATTGCCGTTGAGCCGCAGGTCTTCGAGCAAATCATGTTCGCTCAAATCATGTTTGCGCATCGCGTCGCGGTTTACTTCGCCATCCTTGATCAAAGGCACTGTATGACCTTTGACCAGGTTGCCGAACCAATGCGAATCGCGTGATAAAAATGCGATGAACCGATGAAGCGTGATCAACACAAAACCTCCACCCAGCGTCGGGAAAAAAGCCACATTGCCGTTGATGGCACGCGCGAGCATGGACCCAAGTATGAATGCCAGGATCGCGTCGAACGCGGTTTTATTGGCGAGAAATCTTTTGTTGCCGATTCGCACAATGATCAGGGACGCCAGAAAAACAATCACCGCGCGCAAGCCGATTTGGAAGAACGTAAGATTTTGGGGATTGGAGTTGAGTCCCAGCGCTGAATTAAAAGCATCGCAAAAATCTTTCATCGGCATCGCGTATTATTTTTTCGGTAGGCCGGCTTCGCCAAGCGGCTCTTCGGCGGGGCCGGAGAGCACTTCGCCGGTTGCGGCAAATCGGGAACCGTGACACGGGCAATCCCAGGTTTTTTCCGCGTCGTTCCAGCGCACGATGCAACCGAGATGCGTGCATACCGGCGAGCGCAATGAAACCTTGCCGTGCTCGTCACGGAAGGCGGCCACTTTATGGCCGTCCAGTTCGAGAATTTTCCCCTGATTCCGTGCGAGACTTCTCAGGGATTTTCCCTCCGCTTTTCCCATCCAATCGCGCAAAAGATAATACGGATAATCTTTGTTCTCGCGCAAATAATCCCAGGCAGTGCGAACGATTTCCTTTCGATGAATGTCGAAAAGTTTCGCCCAGGGATTTTTTCGTTTGTGAAAAGCGTCCACCGCCATCATTGCGCCAAGCGTTCCAAACGTCATGCCATTACCGCCGAAACCGGTCGCGACAAATTGGCGGGTTGCGCTTTCGCCGATATAAGGAAGTCCGTCGGGGGTTTCGATCACCTGCCCCGACCAGCGCGCATCCACTTTTGCCGACGGGAAAAGTTGCTTCAAGGTCTTCTCCAGCCGGTCGTAGGCTTTGCCCGGATTATCTGACTGTCCGGTCTTATGATCTTCACCGCCGAAGATGGCGTAATCATTTCCACGCTGGCGATCAATGCGCAAATAATGATAGGGCTTGGCGGTGTCCCAAAAAGAGGCCTCAGGTGCGCTGCCTGCGGGAATTTTCGCGCCAATGGCGTACGAGGTGTAGAGAAATAACTTCGTCTGAAATAAAGTGGCCGATGCCAGATTGGTTTTGCCCATCAGCGGCGTGTGCGTGGCAAGAAATACAAAGGAACATTTGATTTTGTATTTGCCGCTCTTGACGGTCGTGGGCTTCCCGGAGATTTCACCCGCTTCGCTTTTCTCGAAAACATAACTGCCCTTGCCGGGAATCGCGCGCAGCAACGCGGAAAGATATTTCAACGGATGAAACTTTGCCTGATGCGGAAACTGAACGCCCTCGCGATTCACCAGCGGCGCCGATTCCAGCCATTCCGCAGGAAAACCCAATTCATTTGCGAGATGCGCATCTTCGCGCAGCGTGGCGTGGTCATCCTTTTGCCCGCCGTCAATCGCCGCGTGGAGATAACCCGGCACCCATTTGAAATCACAGGCGATTTTTTCAGCCTGAATGTTCGAGAAGATTTGATCTATGGCTGCGCGTCCGGCATCCCAAACCAATTGAGAAATGTTTTTTCCAAATTTTTTGACCAACTCATGCAGCCGAGTATCCGTAACGCAAGTCAGATGAGCCGTCGTGTTGGCCGTGTCAAAACCGCCACAACGCCCGCGCTCAAGCAGCGCCACGGTGCAACCGGCTTTCTTAAAAAGATACGCCGCCGTCACGCCAGTGATGCCCGCGCCGACAATCACCACGTCCACGGCGCAATCTTTACTTATTTTTTTGAAACGCGGCAGTGAGACCGATTTAGTCCAATAAGAAGCTGTATCCATATTGATCCCGTCAGCCGGCAAGCGCGGTGAAATCCACCGAAGCATCGCCAGCGAGCCAAGAGCCTCCCTGTTTTAGCGAAAGGTGTGCCAACCGGTCACACAACCACCTTTGAGTTTTGTATGACAGCGTGCGAAAAATCACCACGGATTGGCCATAAAAAACTTCTTCGCCCCGGCAAATTGCGTCCACTCCTCGCGAAATGCGTGGAGATTTACGAAATCCGCTAACGCCCAAATTTGAAAAGATGCGCATCTGGATTTCGTCGCCCGAGAAAATCGTCCCGAATGATTTCGGCGGCAATGAGACTGTAAGTGATGCCATTGCCGCCGTAGCCCAAAGCGAAATAAGTGTGCGCCAAACCGGGATTGGTTCCGATATAGGCAAGGCCATCCTTGGTGCCGCCAAAGGTTCCGGCCCACGAGTAAGCCACGTCCAGTGGAATCGCAGGAAAAAGGGCGTTGAACTTTTGCACGAGGGTCGCGGTTTTTCGCGGGATCAAGGCGTCCCGGAGCAAAGAGTTTGTGAAATTCACATCTTCGCCGCCGACGATGATCCGATTATCCGGCGTCGTTCGCAGATAAAGATACGGCGTGCCGGTTTCCCAAATCAAACTTCGCTCATGCCAGCGGGGAATTTTTTTCAACGGTTCACTAACCAGCGCATAAGTGCTTTTGAGCGAGCCGGCTTCACCCCGGACATACTTCATGGATTCAAATCCGCAGGCCAAAACCGCCCGGCGCGCCTTCACGATGAAGCCACGGTTGGTGGTGAGGCGAATACTCTGGCGGTCAGGCTCGAACTTGACGACCGGCGAACGATCAAAAGTGTTAAGGCCGCATTTTGCTCCTGCGGAAAGCAGTCCATGGGTCAGACGATGAGGATCTACCTCCCCAGCCAATCGCGAATATAAAGCGGCCGGGCGCGAAAATGGGAAATGCTTTTCGATCTCGGCGCGAGGCCAAAATTCTAAATCGAACCCCAACTGGCGGCGAAGTTTAAATTCCTCCTTTAACTCGGAAATTTCTCCGATATTTCGCGCAAGAAACAAACTGGTTTTCTGTTCATGGCCGCAGTTTATTTTTAATTTTTCCACCAGGCCGCGAAGCTTGCTAACGGACTGTCCGCAAAGCTCGTAACTTCTTTTGGCCTTTTTCGCGCCGATTTTTTTTACCAGTTCACGCAACGGGACATCCACCTCGTATTGCAACAACCCGGTGCTGCCGCTGGTGCTGCCGGTGCCGATGTCACGTTTGTCCAGCAAGACGGCATGGACGCCCGCCGCGGCCAAGTAATAGCCCACGAGCGCGCCGGTGATGCCTCCGCCCACCACCGCGACATCGCAAACCAAATCGCGATCCAGCGTCGGATAGCTTTTCGGAAGCCCGTTGATGATGCTCCACAGCGGATAGTCAGAAGTAAGTTCCATGCCCTTAATGCCCGGAAATTTTATTTTCTATACGGATTAAACCCTTCACACACACTTGTTCGCTGACCGTCATTTAGCAGGGCATGTGCCGGGTGACATTTTTGCCCCCGGCAACATTTGGAGAAATCTTTTTTTGCCTCATAATGAACTCATGGAACTTCTGAAAATTGGCTGCTGCGGATTTCCTCTCCTTAAGATTCCCTACGGAAAACAATTTTCGGTGGTGGAAGTGCAGCAGACATTTTATCAGCCGCCGATGCGCCAAAGCACGCTCGAAGGCTGGCGAAAACTTTTGCCCGCGCCATTTGAATTCACACTCAAAGCCTGGCAACTCATCACGCACACGATGAAGAGTCCCACTTTTCGTCGCTTAAAGGTAAAACTCTCGCCGGAAGAACTCGAACAATGCGGCTCTTTCCAGTGGACGCCCATCGTGCAACAAGCCTGGGAAAAGAGCCGGGCGTGCGCACAGGCACTGGACGCACGCCTAGTGCTGTTCCAGTGCCCCGCAAGCTTCACCGCCGAGCCGCACAATATCGAACGAATGCGGCGGTTCTTTCATTCGATCGAGCGCAGCGGACTAAAATTACTCTGGGAACCGCGAGGAAATTGGGGCCTGGATTTGATCGAAGAGCTATGTCGTGAATTGGATTTGGTGCATGCGGTGGACCCATTCGTATCGCAATCGGTGACAAAAGATTTCGTTTATTTCCGGTTGCACGGCGGAAAAGATTTCAGCCACGTATTCACAAGCGACGAGTTGACGGGCATGGTACGGCTAATTCCCAAAA
Source organism: Verrucomicrobiia bacterium (assembly GCA_036268055.1). Taxonomy (NCBI): domain Bacteria; kingdom Pseudomonadati; phylum Verrucomicrobiota; class Verrucomicrobiia; species Verrucomicrobiia bacterium. The sequence goes on from DATAUW010000041.1 coordinate 202,853, forward strand.
AAGCGCCCGCCTATGTGATGTTTAACAATAGGAACATGCTTGAAGATGCGAAAACGTTTCAAAGACAAATACTTGCCACCTAATCTTTTTCCCGGGCAAATTTGATGCTTTCTCTATCCTTGATGTTTGCATTCTGCAAGAAAACTTAGTGCGCTTTTGCGAATTGCAACTGATTCATCCGTCTCGAAATTAATAAATCCAAGAAAAGGCCGGTAATCCATCATCCTATAGTTGGTATTTCCTAAGCTGTCTAAGCGACACTTAGCGACACAAATATTTGCGGTCAGGGCATTTTTCGAGGGGACCAAGCGGTTGAACAGTTTCAAAGGCTTTAAGCATAGAACCGTAAAATGAAAGAATAAAAATTATTTTATGCAAAAAAAACATACCCCACCCCAACCGATTCATATTCCCGGCACATCGCGCGGAGAAGAAATGGCGATTCACAAAGGCAAGGAACCGGGCCGAGGAAAAGGGCCGGGCTATAGATCCGCCCGGGATTCGACAGGAATTTGTGCCAAGGAACGGGAGCCCATTATCGATGTGATGGCGCATATTCCTCCCGCTTAGTTCACAATCGCCAAATAAAAAAATTGCGATGTACTCCTCCCAATCCATCCAAAACGGGAATGCCGTCAATTTTTTGCGGCAAATGAGAAAACCGCCAGTGGTGGAGGAATTTTGCGAGTTTTGCAACGCCGCTATTCCCGCGATCCACCGGCATTTGCTAAAAACTGCAAACCGCGAAATCATCTGCGCTTGCGATCCTTGCGCACTTCGTTTTCAAAATGTCGCCGGTGGCAATTTTCGATTGATTCCCCGCGATGCCTCGGCGTTGCCGAATTTCCAACTGTCGGACACGCAATGGAACAGCCTGGCTTTGCCGATCAACCTGACTTTTTTCTATCGCGATTCTGCCGCGGGGAAAATGGTGGCGATGTATCCGAGTCCGGCGGGTGCTACGGAATCGCTTTTGCCAGCGGAGAATTGGCTTGAATTGGAAACTCTCAGTCCTGAACTGGCGAAGATGCAACCGGACGTCGAAGCGCTTTTGATCAATCGGATTGGCTCGGCGCGGGAATATTACATCGTTCCCATTGACCTGTGTTATGAACTGGTCGGATTAATTCGGATGCACTGGCGCGGGTTGTCCGGCGGCGAAAAGGTTTGGCAGCAGATCGAGATGTTTTTCGCGAAGCTCGGTTTGCAATGCGGCCTTTCTGAACCGGATGCAAAGGAGGCTGTCCATGCCTGACTTTGATTTCAAAGTGACAGGAGTCGAAGCGGCGAATCGCGGCATCGCGCCGTTGCTACATTTCAAACTGGAGATCGCGAATCATCCCGAAACGGAAAAAATCCACACGGTAATATTGCAAACGCAAATCCAGATCGAGGCCCCCCGTCGTTCTTACAACGATGCCGAAAAAGAAAAGCTCGGCGAACTCTTTGGCACGCCCGACCGCTGGGGCCAAACCTTGCGCAATCGGTTGTGGGGAATCAGCAACACCAACGTGCGTGGATTTTCAGGCAGTACCGAGACGGTGCTGCCGATGCCTTGCACGTTTGACTTGAATGTGGCCGCCACAAAATATTTTCATGCGTTGGAAGGCGGCGCCATTCCCCTGCTCTTTTTGTTCAGCGGGACAGTCTTCTACGAAGCGGCGGATGGGCGTTTGCAAGTGCAACAAATTTCGTGGAATAAGGAATGCCATTTTCAAATGCCTTCGGAAACCTGGCGCGAAATGATGGACCGGCATTTTCCGAATAGTGCGTGGCTGTATCTGCATCGCGGCGTGTTCGACCAGCTCTATGCCTTCAAACGCAAACATGGATTTTCAAGCTGGGAGGAAACTATTTCTGGTTTGCTAAACGCGGAGGAAAAAGTCGAGGTGCCGGCATAAATTCCGCGTTGCGCGGCGACATTAAACCTTAAACCCGGTGACACCATGAAAGGAATCAAACTATGAATGCAGGATGGATCGTATTGGCAGTGATTGGAGCAATAATCCTTATTGGATTTATCATGATGTTTCCCGAAATTCGCCGTTATCTCCACATTGACAGAATGTAAGAAAGGCTCCCTATGAAAATATCCACAGTTCCCGTCCAAGCCGATTACAAACCCGCCGTTAAGGAAATCCACGTTCTATGGATGACGACTGGTTTGGGTTGTGACGGCGATTCGGTTTCTGTCACTGCGGCGTCGCTGCCCAGTATTGAAGACGTCGTGCTCGGCGCCATTCCCGGATTGCCGAAGGTGCATTTGCACAATCCGGTGCTCGCCTACGAAGTGGGCGATGACTTCATGAAATGGTGGCATCTCGCCGCTGAGGGTAAGCTCGAACCGTTTGTGCTCGTGCTCGAAGGCTCGGTGCCGAATGAAAAAATTAAATCCGAAGGTTATTGGGCTGCAATGGGAACCGACGCCAAGACCGGCCAACCGATCACCACAAATGAATGGGTGGACCGTCTCGCGCCCAAGGCCACTGCGATCGTTTGCGCGGGAACGTGCGCGACTTATGGGGGAATTCACGCGATGGAAGGTAATCCTACAGGTGCGATGGGGCTTGCGGATTATTTGGGCTGGAATTGGAAATCCAAGGCGGGTTTGCCGATCGTGAATGTCCCCGGCTGTCCGGTGCAACCGGACAATATGATGGAGACGCTTTTGTATTTGCTTTATCAGGTCGCCGGACTCGCCCCGATCATTCCGCTCGATGACCAACTCCGCCCGACGTGGCTGTTCGGCAAAACGGTGCATGAAGGCTGCGACCGCGCGGGATATTATGAGCAGGGCGACTTCGCGCACGAATACGGTTCGCCCAAATGTCTCGTGAAGATCGGCTGCTGGGGACCGGTCGTGAATTGCAACGTCACCAAGCGCGGATGGATGGATGGCGTGGGCGGCTGCCCCAATGTGGGTGGCATTTGCATCGGCTGTACGATGCCCGGGTTTCCGGACAAATTCATGCCGTTCATGGACGCGCCTCCCGGTTCGGCAGTTTCGTCGTTCGCCAGCGGCATCTACGGCGGAATCATCCGTAGTCTGCGCAGCATCACCAATCGCACCGTGAACAAAGAACCGAAATGGCGTCACGCCCATGCGGAACTTACCACCGGTTACGATCCAAAATATTACGGCGACGGTTCCACCAAATAATTTAATCAACCAACCAACAAATTTTATGGCAGATGTATTAACGAATTCCAAAGCCGCTTCCAAAACCCCGCAGTCGGGCAAGCTCGTCGAAATGTCCTGGGACCCGATCACGCGCATCGTCGGCAGTCTCGGCATCTACACCAAAATTGATTTTGAGAAAAAGCGCGTTGCCGAGTGCTACAGCACTTCATCCATTTTTCGCGGCTACAGTATTTTCATGCAGAACAAGGACCCGCGCGATGCCCATTTTATCACTAGTCGCATCTGCGGCATTTGCGGTGATAATCACGCCACCTGCTCCGTCTATGCGCAGAACATGGCGTATGGCATCAAGCCGCCGCCGCTGGCCGAATGGATCGTCAATCTCGGCGAAGCGGCCGAATACATGTTCGACCATAATATTTTTCAGGACAATTTGGTCGGCGTGGATTACTGCGAGTTAATGGTTAAGGAGACCAATCCCGGCGTTTGGGAAAAAGCGCTTAAGACAGAAGCGCCCCACGCCAAGGAACACGGCTTCAAAACCATCGCGGACATAATGAAATCCTTGAACCCATTTGAGGGAGAATTCTATCGCGAAACCCTTCAAGTAAGCCGCATGACCCGCGAAATGTTTTGCCTGATGGAAGGCCGCCACGTTCATCCTTCCACGCTTTACCCCGGTGGCGTCGGCACCGTTCCGTCCATCCAGATCTTCACGGATTTTCTCGTGCGCCTGATGAAATACGTCGAGTTCATGAAGAAGGTCGTGCCATTGCATGATGACCTGTTCGATTTCTTTTACGAGGCGTTGCCGGGATACGAGCAAGTCGGGCAACGGCGTATTCTGCTTGGTTGCTGGGGTTCGTTCCAGGACCCCGATCATTGCGATTACACTTACAAAAACATGGATGCCTGGGGCAAAAAAATGTTCGTCACTCCCGGCATCGTCGTGGATGGAAAATTGGTGACGACCAATCTCGTGGACATCAATCTCGGCATCCGCATTCTGCTCGGCTCGTCGTATTACGAAGACTGGGGCGACAATGGCGAAGTCTTTGTAAAAAACGATCCGCTCGGCAATCCCGTTGATCGGCGGCATCCGTGGAACCAGACTACCATTCCCAAACCGCAGAAGCGTGACTTCGGCAAGAATTACACCTGGGTCATGTCCCCGCGCTGGTATGACAAGCGTACGGATGATTATCTCGCGCTCGACACTGGCGGCGGACCCATCGCCCGCCTCTGGGCGACCGCGCTCGCGAACATCGTGGACATCGGCTACGTAAAAGCCACCGGCAACAGCGTCAAAATCCGCTTGCCCAAAACCGCGCTCAAGGACGAAGCCGAATTTGAATGGAAAATTCCAAAATGGAGCAATGCCATCGAACGCAATCGCGCCCGCACTTATTTTCAGGCCTACGCCGCCGGCGTGGCTCTCTACTGCTGCGAACAGGCGCTCAAGCTTGTTCACGCCGGCAAGACCGAGACGTTCACGCCGTTCAAAGTGCCCGACGAAGCGATCGGTTGCGGTTTTCATGAAGCCGTGCGCGGAGTGCTCTCTCATCATTTGGTGATCCGCAACAAAAAGATCGCCAACTATCATCCGTATCCACCCACGCCTTGGAACGCAAATCCTCGCGACATCTACGGCACGCCCGGGCCATACGAAGACGCTGTGCAAAACACTCCGCTCTTTGAAGAAAACGGACCCGATAAATTCAAGGGCATTGACATCATGCGCGCGGTTCGCAGTTTTGATCCCTGCCTCCCATGCGGCGTCCACATGTATCTTGGCGGCGGAAAAGTTCTGAAAGAGATGCACACGCCCACCGCGCTCCAGGGCTTGAGCAAAAAATAAACCACGGCCACCCATTAAATTATGATGACCGCGCCACTCGCTGTTGCCATCTCCGAAGAAACTTTTCAACCCACTCCGTTACCGGGAATCCATGAAACGCCCGCACTCAAAGGCAATGCGCGCGGCGATATCAACCAGCAGGGAAAACACATCCAGGAATTGGTCGAACGGATCAATGCCTTGCCGGATTTCGGCGCGCGAGAACTGGTGCAGGATTGTCTCCAGTCTGTGCTTGAACTTCACGGCGATGGGCTCGCACGAATAATGCAACTGATCAAAAATTCCGGCGCGCCAGGCCGTGAAGTCAGCGAGGCGTTGCTGAATGACAAAATGGTGCGCGGACTTTTATTGATTCACGGACTGCATCCGGTCTCGCTTGAGAACCGCTTAAAACAGGCGCTGGAAAAAGTGCGCCCCTACATGAAAAGCCACGGCGGCAATGTCGAACTGATCGCGTTGGAAAACGATTTTGCAAAACTTCGCCTCAGCGGAAATTGCAAGGATTGTCCCTCATCCGCCGTGACAATGGAATTGGCCGTCCGCCAGGCCATCGAGGAAGCTTGTCCCGATTTGGTTGGATTTGAGATCGAAGGCGTGGTCGAGCAATCCACCGCGACAAATCATCTTCCCGCGAACGCGCCGAAGTGGACACATCTCGAAGGAATGACTCCGCTCGCGGATGCAGAACTGCGTCCACTCACAGTGGCCGATGTGCCGGTCTTGATCGCGAAGGTTGGCAAAAATCTTTACGCCTATCGCGATGAGTGTCCGATTTGCGAAACGAAGCTCAGCCTCGGCAAGTTGGAATCGAATATCCTCCATTGCCCTGCGGGCCATCGCTTCGACATCTGCCGGGCGGGTGCTAGCGCGGATGGCGAGGCCAAACATCTACAACCGTTTCCTTTGTTGGCGACGGATGAAGTGATTAAAATATCTGTGAGGTAAATTAAAAGAAGGCATTCGTATGAGAGCAATTTGGACCGGCGCGATAAGTTTCGGACTCGTCTCGATACCCATCTCCCTTTATCCCGCGACGCGGCGGGAAGACCTTTCATTTCGCCTGCTTCGCAAAAGCGATTTGAGCCCCGTCAATTATAAACGAGTGGCCGAGGCTGATGGAAAAGAGGTTCCTTGGGAACAGATCGTGAAGGGATACGAATACGAAAAAGGAAAATTCGTGGTGCTAAGCGACGAGGATTTTAAGCGGGTTGACATCGAAGCCACGCAGACCGTGGACATCATCGAATTTGTCAAACTGGCAGAAGTGGATCCCCTCTTATTTTCAAAACCGTATTACATGGAAGTGAGGAAAGGCGGTGACAAAGCTTATTCGCTTTTGCGCGAGTCACTCCAGGCCACGCAAAAAATCGCCATCGCAAAAGTCGTCATCAAAACCCGGCAACATCTGGCGGCCATCAAACCTCAGGAACGCGGGCTCATGCTTGAAATCATGCACTTCCCCGAAGAGCTTTTGGATGCCTCTGAATTCAAACAGCCCGGCAGGCAGGAAACCAGCAAAGGTGAAATGGGCATGGCGAAACAATTAATTGAAAGCATGTCGAAGCCGTGGGACCCCGCTGCTTTTAAGGATGATTATCATTCGATGCTCAAAAAAGTGGTGGATGCAAAAGTTCATCACAAAGACAATCAAAGGCCCGCTACGACAAAGCATGTCTCGCAATCCAAAGTCATTGATCTGGCGGCGGTGCTTCAGGAAAGCATCAAGCACGCAAAGGGCGGCAAAGTTTCCGGCGGCAGGAAATTAAAAAAAGCCGCGTGATTCCGTATGTCGCTTAAAGAATACAATCGAAAGCGTAACTTTAAAAAAACTGCGGAGCCCGCGGGAAAACTCGCCAGCCAGGCTGGCCACCGGTTTGTCATTCAGAAACACGCGGCATCGAGACTTCATTACGACTTCCGGCTCGAACTGGATGGAACTTTGAAATCGTGGGCGGTTCCAAAAGGTGTCCCATTCGCCAAAGGTGAAAAGCGGCTCGCCGTCGAGGTGGAAGACCATCCCGTCTCGTACATAAATTTTGAAGGCTCGATTCCCAAAGGGCAATATGGCGGAGGAACCGTCATGGTTTGGGACCAGGGAAATTATGAGCCGCTCAGCGAGCATCCGCGCAAGGACCTTGAGAGTGGAAAATTACATTTTGTTTTGCACGGCACAAAACTCGAGGGCGAGTGGTATTTAGTCAGACTAAAAGATGGCAAAAACTGGCTTCTCGTCCGGGGCGGTAGCGACATGAAACCGGTTTCGCACAAACTGGATGACAGTTCGGCCATTTCCGGTCGCACGATGGAGGCGATTGGCAGAAACGGAAAAGTTTGGAACTCCAATCGAAACGATTCGCCGCCGAAGGAATCGAAAGCGTCAAAGAAACCCTCCCCGAAAGCCAGCCATTTCCCCACATTTATTGAGCCGATGAAAGCCCGGCTGTCGGAAAGCCCGCAACCCGGAGACTGGCTTTACGAAATCAAACTCGATGGCTTCCGCGCGGTCGCGTTTAAAAATGGCGATGACGTAAAGCTCCTCTCGCGAAACGAAAAAGATTTCAGCGCCAAGTTCCCTGATGTTTTTGAAGCTGTGAAAGCGTTGCCAACCGGTGACGCTATTTTGGACGGAGAAATCGTAGCTCTGGATCCAAAGGGACGTTCTTCGTTTCAGCTTTTGCAGGCTTACGATTTGGGGCAGGATAAGCCGCCCATCATTTATTATGTTTTTGATCTCCTCCGCTTTGAAGGCAAAGATTTGCAGAAGCTTCCCCTGACGGAACGAAAAGAACTTTTGGCACACGCACTCAAAGGCGCCCCTGCCCTCATACGCGAATCCGCTTCGCTCAACGGAAACGTAAAAAAATTGTTAAAGCAGGCCCAAAAATTGGGAATTGAGGGACTCATTGGCAAACGGCCCGATTCCACCTACGAAGCCGGACGCCGAAGCGGCGACTGGATAAAATTAAAACTTCATCAGGAACAAGAGATGGTCATCGGGGGCTTCACGGAACCCGAAGGGGCCCGGCATTATTTTGGTTCGCTCGTTATCGGATATTACGACAAAGGAACATTATTATGCTCCGGCAAAGTCGGAACCGGTTTCAACGACACGCTTTTGAAATCGCTCGCCGAGCAATTTAAATCCATCCCTTCCAAAGAATGCCCTTTCGCAAATTTGCCAGAAAAAAGTTCTGGTCGTTATGGTGCGGGAATTACAGTGGCGGAAATGAAAAGGTGTCGCTGGTTAAAACCTAAACTGGTCTGCCAGATAAAATTTTCTGAATGGACGCGCGACGGAAAATTGCGTCAGCCAGTTTTTCTTGGACTGCGCGAGGACAAATCCGCAAAAGAAGTGGTAAGGGAAAAAGCTTCATGACGGCTCAAGCAACCGAACTCGAAGTAGGCGGCGTCGCGGTCAAGGTATCCAACCTCGATAAAGTTTTTTATCCCAAAACGGGATTCACCAAGGGTGAAGTGATTGATTACTACATCCGAATTTCCCATTACCTTCTGCCGCATTTAAAGAATAGACCTATCATGCTCAAGCGTTATCCGAACGGCGTGGAAGGTTTTTTCTTTTACGAAAAACGCTGTCCGTCCAGCCGGCCCAAATGGGTGCAAACCACGAAAGTTTCCAAATCCGATGGCGGGGACATTGATTATTGTGTGATGAACGACCTGCCGACGCTGGTGTGGGCGGCCAATCTGGCGGATTTGGAACTCCACACTTTTCTGCATAAGGCAACTAACCTCGATCGCCCCACGGCACTTGCCTTTGACCTCGATCCCGGTCCGCCAGCCGATATTTTGACCTGCTGCAAAGTTGCGCTTCATTTAAAATCCATTTTTGATTCCTTGAAGCTTGAGAGCTTTCCCAAAACATCCGGTTCAAAAGGAATGCAGATTTACGTGCCGATCAATACCAATGTTTCCTACGAAAACACCAAAACCTTCGCGCACGAACTCGCCCTGCTGATGGAACGGGAATTTCCCGACCTCGTCGTTTCGCAGATGAACAAAGCCCTCCGCAAGGGCAAGGTGTTCATGGATTGGAGTCAAAACGATTCAAAAAAAACCACCGTAAATGTTTATTCTCTCCGGGCGAAGGAACACCCCACCGTTTCTACGCCGCTCCTATGGAACGAAATCGAATCGGCGCTAAAAAAGAAAAAAGCGCTATCATTGATCTTTGAAGCCTCCGATGTTTTAAAACGAGTTGAAAAAAACGGAGACCTGTTTTCTCCCGTTTTGACCTTGAAACAAAAACTTCCCGCCGTTCGGTCGCTTGATAAATAAATAATGAAGGACGCGACGTATGGAGATAGTTGCGGGTAATTTGCCTAATACCAGAACATCCGCGTAGACGGTGCTACAGAAGAAATAAAAGCCACACGCAAAAGAAAATTTTTGGGCCCAGCAGATATGCAAGCCATTGATGATCAATGGCGGAGAGAGAGGGATTCGAACCCACGGTACTGTTTAGGTACTCACGCTTTCCAGGCGTGCGCCTTAAACCACTCAGCCATCTCTCCGACAGATGGGTTAATGTGACGAATGTTTGGATTTGGCGCAATGTTTTTTCCGCAACCGGCGGTATATAACGCCATCTTAACACACTTCGGACTGCGCGCACCCCGTCCCCGTGAATGGACTACGCGCTTCGTTCCAGAAAAAAAATTCCCCGCCACACGAACTTATCCGAACTTATCCGAACTTAAGCGAGCCAACGCGAACTTTTCCATCCTTTTGGCTCGCTTCGCAGTCGAACTTATCCGGACTCCCGATCCGTTCGGCAATTTTTGCCGGTCGTGCGACGCCCATGAAGGTTTTTGATGTCCTCTCTCCGATTTCTCCTTTATGTCAAAGAACCGCCTCACTTAAGCACATCCGAAAGCCATTTGCAAATTGCTATATTCACTTGCCTTTGATACGAACAACTGCGATGCACGATCACGCGCAGAACTTCATGGCACTTCCTACGCGCGATGATATTAATGTTCACGACTCACTGGATGAGCGTTCCGCGTGTGAACATTTCTTCGGCAAGACTTTGGAAGGCGCAGAGACTCTCTTCCGCGAGAATTCGCTTTATTATTAGGAAGACTTAAGGTTCATGGGGATTCGTGCTTTTCGATTCTATGTCCACGCCGCCATCAATTACATTCAGAGCGACGCGGCCAATGGCGATTCTGATTTCATAAATTGCTTCGCTGGCATCCTTGAACACCGTGCGGAGTATGAGGGTACAGAGTTGCGTCCAGTCGCCGGGCATCTGGCGATCATCTGTGGCTATGTCGTGGATCGCTATGATAAGTTCGACCTGGCTGCTGAGATTTACGGTGACGCCCGCCCTCGGTTTCAGGCGATGCAAAAGTTCTTTTTGCGGCTGGCTGGACAGAAAAAATGAAGCTTGAAACGCCATTTTTCATAACTACTGAAATATTATCCTCAAACTGGGAAAAACGGCAGCGGTATATCCTCATCGCATGACGCGAAGCCTGCTTCATCAAATTCACCGATGGTTCGCCGTTGGTATCTTCCTGGCTGAGGCACTGAGTTGCCCGGCACAAACTTGGATTCAATGGAAGACAGAAGCCGGCGGAAACAATCATTACTATGCGCTGACACCTATCGCCACTAATTGGACCGCCGCGCAAGCTCTGGCCGTTTCTTGGGGCGGCACCTTGGCGACGATCACCAGTTCCAACGAACAAGCGTTCATTAATAATACTTTTCTAACTGGAAAATTCGAGCATCTGCCGCTTTGGATCGGACTTACCAGTCCGCTGCAAAAAGGTCTTTTCTCGGGAAAGCTGGGACCGATTGATTTGCAGATCGGCATCCATTCCCAAGCGAACTTCCGCTGGGTAACCGGCGAACCATTTTCGTTCAGTAACTGGAAGCCCGGCGAACCGAGCAATACCCCACCGGGCGAAAATTACGTAGTGATCAACTGGGAAAATTCGGACACGCCACCTCGCGGCGTCAAAGGCGATTGGAATGACACTCCCGTCAATGGCACTTCCGGCTACGGTGGAAAAACCGATGGCCCGTATTTCGGTTTGGTCGAACGCGAGACAGATCCAAGCCAGCCGCCGCCTTGGGTTGGTAAAAAAGCCGCGTTTTATTTGGCCGCCATCTTGGCTTTGATAATCGCCATTCTTATCTATTTCTCCCGCCCAAAACGGCGCGCATCATCCTCGCCCTGATTTGACCAGACACGCACCATTGCCAGCGGCCCTCACTCTTTATTCGCTACGTGACGCAAAGCCATTCCCGGCATGGCGCCCGTGTCCTCGTCATTACTGATGACCTCCATACCGTTGACCAACACATAGGGAATGCCCGTGGGATAATGATGCGGATCTTTATAGGTCGCGTGGTCCTGGACTTTATCAGGATCAAAAATCGTTATGTCCGCCCAGTTGCCTTCGCGTATTTGCCCGCGATCTTTAAAACGAAATGTCTGCGCGGGCAACGTGGTCATCCGCCGAATGGCATCCTCCAAATGGAGGACATGCAGATCACGCACGTAACGCGCCAGGATGCGGGCGTTGTTCCCGTAGCCACGCGGATGCGGCACACCGACGCCGAATTCGCGCAAGCCGCTGTCGCAGGCGATCATCGTGTTCGGACTTTGCAGAAAATGTTGCAAGTCATCTTCGTTCATTCCGTGAAAAACCCCCTGCGCGCCGCCGTGCGCTTCGATGTCCAAAATCGTTTCGATCTGATCATCGAGCGATTCCGCGCCGCGCCGAAGCTTGGCTGCTTCAACGATGTTCAAGCCATTCAGATTCGTGTCATGCGCATAATAAGCGACAACCGCGTACTCATAATTCGTCCGCGCATTCCCCGCCAAATGCTTTTTCATTTCCTCGACGATGCCCGCTTTCAATTCGGGATTGCCGACGCGTTCCAAAAACTTTTTGTGTCCGCCTTCGCGCGCCGTATCGGGCACTAATTGGCTGATGCCTGTGCTCGAAGCGGTATAGGCGTATTGATCTTGCGTGATGTCGAGTCCTTCGGCGCGCGCGGCGGCGATGGCTTCGAGCACCTTGTCGGTCTGATGCCACGAAGCGTTGCCGGAAAGTTTGATGTGCGAAATCTCGGCACGAATATGCGCCTCGCGCGCGATGCGAAATAGCTCGTTAAGCGAATCAAAAATGTTCGTTCCCTCATCGCGCATGTGGCTCGTGTAAATACCGTCGTAAGCCGACACCACCTTCGCCAACTCCACAATTTCCTCGGTCTTCGCAAATGTCCCGGGCAAATAAATGAGTCCGGTGGACATGCCGACCGCGCCATCCTTCATCGCCTGTTCGACCATCGCTTTCATCTGGTCTATCTCAGAAGCATTCGGCGGACGCATAAAAGAACCGCCCATTACCTTTCCGCGCACCGTGCCGTGGCCGATGAGTGAAGCCACATTCACCGCGACATGTTTGGCTTCGATGTCACTGAACAATTTACCGATGTTGTCCGCCGATCCGCCGCAATTTCCTACCACAATCGTCGTCACGCCCATGCGCACAAAATTTTCCGCGCGCGGCATTTCGGCCACGTCGTCCGCATGCGTGTGAACGTCAATGAATCCCGGCGCAACAATCAACCCCTTGGCATCAATCTCTTTTTTTGCATCGCCAGTGATTCGTCCGATTGCGGCAATGCGGCCATTGGTTATCCCAACATCGGCAAAGAAAGCCGGATTGCCCGTGCCATCAATTACACGTCCATGACGGATGACCACATCATAGCTTTCCGCGGTCGCGAGCATGGGAAGCAGCACAGCCGCAAAAGTGAAAATCAACCGGAAGCAATACTTCATCGCGAAACGATACCAAGGTCTTGCATGGACACCAGCCGATTAATAACTAGTAACTCGTTGCGAGTAACTCACTCCCCTGCCCTGAATAACTCCGAGATACGATACGCAAACGACGGCAGCAAGGCTTCCGTCAACACGTCCTGGAGCGCCAGGATTTGTTTCAACACCATTCCATGCTCGCCGCCGTGGTATATCTCCACGTTGTCATAACGCGGGTCCACCATCCACAAACGCGGCAAGCCGGTTTCTTCATAAATCGCTTTCTTGAGAACGGTGTCGGCATGATGGTCGCCGGAATTGATGACCTCGGCCGCGAGCCAAAGTTTATTCGTCGCCGTCGTGACCAGCGCAAGGTCGGGGCGCAACTTCGTGCCGCGTGTAACTTCCACCAGCGAGCGCATCGGCAATAATTTTGCGACCATCGCATCGGTGAGATTCGCCGCCATGCGCTCATGGAGACGCTCGCAGATTTGCTCGTGGCGAGACCCGGGCGGGAGACGCAAAGACAATTCGCCGTCCAGGATTTCCTCGTAGGGGTCGCTCATGTTCCGGACAGGAAGCTACGCAGAAACCGCCCGGTATGCGAGCGTTTGTTGCGCGCCACTTCCTCCGGCGTGCCTTCGGCCACGATATTTCCACCGGCCGCGCCGCCTTCCGGTCCCAGATCAATCACCCAATCTGCTTCCGCGATCAAATCCAGATTATGCTCGATCACAATGACCGAATGTCCCGCATCCACGAGCCTTTGCAACACTTCCACCAGCCGCCGCACGTCGGCGATGTGCAAACCAATCGTCGGCTCCTCCAGGATGAATAAATTATGCTTCGGGAATCGCTCAAATAAATCCGGCTCGCGCAAGCCCGAAAGCAAATGCGACACCAACTTGACCCGCTGCGCTTCGCCGCCACTAAGTGTGGGACTGGTCTGACCGAGTTTTAAATATCCCAAGCCGGTGTCACACAACGCCTGCAAGGGACGCTTGAGTTTCGCGAACGCGGAGAAAAATTCGAGCGCCTCATCCACCGATAACTCCAGCACTTCGGCGATATTTTTTCCCGAGAATTGGATGTCGAGCGTTTCGCGGTTAAAGCGTGAGCCATTGCACACCTCGCAACGCACGAACGCCGGCGGCAGAAAATTCATTTCCAGTTTGATCGTGCCCGCGCCTTCGCATTGCGGACAACGCCCCTGCGCGCTGTTGAAGGAAAATCGGCTCGGCGAATATCCCCGCAAACGCGCCTCGGGAATTTGCGCGAAGAGCTGGCGAATTACGTCGAAAAAACCGACATAGGTCGCGGGAATAGAGCGCGGCGTGCGGCCAATCGGCGATTGATCCACTTCATAAACCGCCTGAATATGTTCCTGGCCGGAAAGATTGGGACTCGCGTTTTTTGATTTGCGATTTTTTACCGCGGTCTGCACGGCAGGCAACAAACATTCGCGAATCAAGGTGCTCTTGCCCGAACCGCTCACGCCGGTAACGACCACCAGCCGGTTCAACGGGAATTGAACCGTAAGATTTTTTAAGTTGTTCGTGCTGGCATTTCGCAAAGTCAGCCACTGGTTTGGACTCGCCGCTTCAGGAAGCGTTTCCAGCGCGCGTTTCGCCTTGCGGCTTTTCAAAATGGAATCGCCACCGTCGGAATCCGCCGTAACCGGGCGGCGTTTTCCGCGGGCAGGAAAACTTTTCTTCGCGCGCAACGATTGGCCGGTGATGGAATCCGGATGCCGCATCAGCTCGGCCAGCGTGCCGCTGGCGACAACCGTGCCGCCGTTCACTCCCGCGCCCGGTCCGAGATCAATGATGTAATCGGCGCGGCGCATGGTTTCCTCGTCGTGCTCCACCACGACCACCGAATTGCCGCGCTCCTTCAACGATTGCAAGGCGCTGAGCAGTTGTTCGTTGTCACGCGCGTGCAAGCCAATCGTCGGTTCGTCGAGCACATACAAAACACCGCTGAGATTTGAGCCTAACTGGGCTGCGAGGCGGATGCGCTGCGTCTCGCCGCCAGAAAGCGTCGGCATGCTGCGGCCCATTTGGAGATAGCCCAGGCCGACCTCGCCGAGAAATTTCAAACGCTCGCCGATCTCCGGCAAAATATCACGCGCGACAACTGCCGACCGTCCCGTGAATTTTAATTTCGCAAAAAATTCTCGCGCGGCAGAAACCGGCATCGTGGAAAAATCGTCTATGTTCGGCATCACCTTCGGGCTGATGACCAATCGCACCGCGCGCGCCACGGGATTCAAGCGCGCGCCCTGGCAATCCGGGCAAAGTTCGCGTTTGCCCTCCTGCCATTCGTACCACGATTCCTCGATGGCATCCGCGCGCGCGCCGCGTTCGACATCCGGCAGATAAAATAATTCGCCAAAGCCGCGGCACTTCGGACACCAGCCTTGCGACGAATTGTAACTAAACATTTTCGGGTCGAGCGTCTCGAACGACCGGCTGCACTTCGGGCAGGCGCGCTCAGTGGAATGCACGGAAACCTTGCCGTGATTGTCGAGCGCAAACACCGTGCCGCGCCCAAGTTTCAAAGCTTCATCAATCAACAGTTGAGGAGATTTTTCGCCATTGGCCTTTTTGTCGAGGACGCCGACGACGATCTCAACATCATGTTCCCGAAAACGGTCCAATCGCAGGCGTTCGCCCGTCGAATAAATTTTCCCGTCCGCGCGCACTTCGGCGTAGCCATGTTTAGCGGCCCATTCCGCGACATCGGTATGGAAACCTTTGCGATTGCGCACCACCGGCGCGAGCAGCAAAAGATCGCCGCGCTTTTTTATTTCCTGCTTGAGATGCGCGCCCAGTTGATCGCGCGTTTGCGCTTCAACCGGGAGATTGCAGTCCGGGCAATATTGCGTGCCAAGGCGGGCGAACAGCAAACGGATGAAATGATAAATTTCCGTGACGGTCGCCACCGTGCTCTTGCCACCGCCGCGCGTGTTGCGCTGCTCGATGCTGACGGTCGGCGGAATGCCGGTGATCAAGTCCACGTCCGGCCGCGCGAGTTGCTCCACGAATTGGCGCGCATAAACATTCATGGAATCCAGGAAGCGCCGCTGGCCCTCGGCAAAAAGCAGGTCGAACGCCAGCGTGCTTTTCCCCGAACCGCTCACGCCGGTGATGACGACGAATTGATTGCGGGGAATGTCGAGCGAGAGATTTTTTAAATTATGCTCGCGCGCGCCGTGGATGCGGATGGCTTCGCCGGTCTCGGAAAAATCGCTGGAATCTTTAAACACATCGGCAAAATAACACCGGCGCGTTATTCCGCAAACGTCTTTACGAATCAGAATGCCTGGCGCTGTCCCGTCCAGATGACGGACACGTAACGCGCCTGGGGGATGGGAAATTTTTTGATCTCCACGAACACGGCATCAGGGGAAAATTTTGTCAGCACGAGATGGCCGAGGCCGGCGGCGATTTTCTCAATCAATTTCCATTCGCGCCCGACACCATATTTTTTGATTTCCTGGATAACTTCGGCATAGTCAATCGTTCGGTCGGGACGGTCCGATTGGGCGGCGCGCGAAATGTCGTAGGACATATCCACGCTCATCAGCAGCCGCTGTGGATTGATGCGTTCCTCGTCCGGCACACCCACGTGCCAAAAAACTTCCAGATCAACAATGGTGATATTAGACATGCCTTAAAATCATGGGGAAAACTTACGAAAGACGCTTCCTGGCTCTGATACGCAGACACGAACCGCTGGCAACATTTTCCATTCTTTCATTTGTGAAACAGGATTGTCACACGCATACGATGATTGTCGAGCCGGAATTTGATTGGTTTCGATGGAAGATACCATTCGGACAAAATTTTGGGCACCCACTAAAAACAAAAAGGCACTGGCCGTTAAACCAGTGCCTTTCGGAACAAGCTAAAAAAGCTTACGCTTTGAATTTGCGGCGGACGAGTGCGAGACCGGCCAGCGCAGCGCCGAGCAGCGGCATCGTGGAGGTCGCGTCCGGAGCAGCGCCGACATCAACGCTGATGGATTCAAAACTACGGGCAAATAACCGTAAATAAAGGTGTTGAAGCATTTTTTTAGACGCCAAAAAATGTGTAAAGCAGTCTGACGTTTTTTGCAAATGTAGAATGAAGTCGCTTCTTCCCGCCAGGAATCCATCAAGGAATCGCATCGAACTTAACGCGCACAAATTTCGGGAAATAGATCCGGGCGTCATTGACCATTTTACCAAAATCTGAGGAATTACAGACGTAACTCACAATTAATTCATCATCCGCCCGGGAAAGCTCCGGGTGCGCCTTCGCCGCGTAACAAAAGTAAGTCTTGTCCCATCCCGTCTCGGGCGTGCGGTAAATAACCGTTGGTTCGCTCCAGGGACCGACCGGACTTACGGCACTGCGCAGCATGATTTTTTCAGACAAGCCGTTCTCCGTGTAAACCAGAACGTAGCGCTTGAATCGCGGTAGATACGAAACCGAAAGTTCCGCTCCGAGATGATCGGCCAGCCGCGAAGCCTGATGAAAATCCGATTGCCATTTTCCATCGGCGTAAAATTCCCAGGCCGAAAAATTTTCCAATGAGCCTTCTTTCACACGGCCCACGAGCAAATAACGGTTATGCGCCTTTCGGTCGAACTCAAGACCATAGATATATATGAAGCCGTCCGCGCGCACCATCGGCATGCCGAAAACTTTTTCGCTTCCACCTTTGTCATACTCGGCCCACGGAATTTTAATCTGTTCAATTCGCCATTCCGAAGGTTGGGCGCTGACGTTGGTAATTTTGGCCATCGTCATTCCCGACGCTTTAAAACCCCACACCGAATTATCACCCGGCCGATTGATGATGCGGCTCGCAAAAAGATAAAGCCCGTCGTCCGTCTGAATGCCGCCATGCGTCAGCCAAAAATAGCCGACGTGATCCGCCGTCTCGATAAATGCGGCGGGCAAGTAACCATGAAGACCATGAAAAAAATTTACGCGCGCCGTTTCGGGATTCAATCCCTCCTGAATCGCGATCGTGTTATGCACCATCTTCGACTCTCCGCTGCGGCGTCCCTCGCAGATCGAACCGATCCACGAATCACCGAACAGCCACAGCACATTGCCATCGCGCAACGGCACCGACGCCGCCACATCCCCGCCCACCCAGTCACTTTCCTGGTAAAACAGGCGATTGTAATCCTGCGCTGGTTCCACGGTGAAAGAAATATTTGAGCGCGGTGTTTCAGCGATCGGCGGCTGGGCCACTTGAGCCGTGACGATACAATCAAAACTAAAAATCAGCGCCGCCGAAAAACATCCACGAATATTTCGCGCCCAAAAATTATTTTTCATCTGCGCCTCCATTTTTTTCGCGGCTGTTTAATCCTGCTTCAATAACTTCAACGATTCGTTCCGCGTCGAACACGCATCCACCCCACGTGCCGCCGCTGGCGCTTTGCAACGCCGCCCAAATGCGCGTGTCGTCCGGCAATTTCGCGTTTGGCGCCAGGCCCGGATGCGCCGGCCGCTCGGACAGAATTTTAGCGCCTTCTTCCGGCGAAAATTTTCTTTCGCCATCGCCGATCAAATCAACGCTCGCGCTCAAATTATTTCGATCCACCAAAATTCGGATGACATCGCCATCGCGGACTTTGCCGATCGGCCCACCCGCGAGCGCCTCGGGTCCAATGTGGCCGATGCACGCGCCCGTGGAAACCCCGGAAAACCGCGCGTCCGTAAGCAGCGCGACGTGTTTGCCGAACGGCAAATATTTCAACGCCGAAGTCACTTGATATGTTTCCTCCATGCCCGTGCCCATCGGGCCGATGCCCGCCAGCACCATCACATCGCCAGCTTGGATGCGATTCTGTTTGATGGCCGCAATCGCCGCCGCCTCGCTCGTGAACACACGCGCGAGTCCTTCCTTGCGATAAACTCCATCGGCATCCACGACGGAAGGATCAATCGCCGCGCTTTTGATCACGGAGCCATCAGGCGCAAGATTGCCGCGAGGAAAAGCCATCGTGCTCGTGAGCCCGCGCGCGCGCGCCTTTTCTGGCGGCAGAATAACCTCGTCGGCGTCCACGCCGTCCTGCTCGCGCAAGCGTTCGCGAAAACGCTGGCGGCGCTCAGAAGTTTCCCACGCGGCCAGCACTTCGCCAAGCGTGCTTCCACTCACTGTCAGCACACTCGTATCGAGCAGATTCATCCGGTTCAAGTGCAACATGACTTCAGGCACGCCACCCGCGAGAAAAACTCGCACCGTCGGATGATGCACCGGCCCATTGGGCAGCACGCTCACAAGGCGCGGCGTGCGCCGATTCACTTCTACCCAATCCTCGACCGTTGGACGACGTAAACCCGCCGCGTGCGCTATCGCCGGAATGTGCAGCAATAAATTCGTCGAACCGCCAAACGCCGCGTGCACCACCATCGCATTGCGAATGCTCGCGTCATTCAGAACATCGCCAAGTTTGATACCACGACGCTCCATTTCAACCAACGCTTGCGCCGAGCGAGTCGCCATTTCAAGCCACACCGCCTGGCCCGATGGCGCAAGCGCGGTGTGCGGCAGCGAAAGTCCCAATGCTTCTCCGACGACTTGCGATGTCGCGGCCGTTCCCAGAAATTGACAACCACCACCCGGCGAACCACATGCGCGACAACCGAGATCAGCGGCTTCTTCCAACGAAATCATTCCGTGCGCAAATCGCGCGCCCAGAGTTTGCACCGCGCCCGCGTCTTCACCGTTCGCGGGTGGAAGCGTCACGCCGCCCGGAACGAGAATGCCCGCGAGTTCGCGCATTCCCGCAAGGGCCATCATCATCGCCGGCAAACCTTTGTCGCACGTGGCGACGCCCATCACGCCGCAACGCATAGGCAGCGAGCGGGCGAGCCGCCGAAAAATTTGCGCGGCGTCATTGCGATACGGCAAGCTGTCGAACATGCCGGTCGTGCCCTGCGTGCGGCCATCACATGGGTCGGAACAATACGCGGCGAAAGGAATCGTTCGCAGCCGCCGCAATTCCCGCGCCGCCGCTTCCACCAGCAAACCAATCTCCCAATGCCCCGTGTGATACCCCAGCGCGATCGGTTTGCCATCCGGCGCGCGCAGGCCGCCTTGCGTGCTGAGAATCAAAAATTGTTTGCGTCCGAATTCCGCCGGGTCCCAACCCATGCCGGCATTTTGCGTCAACCCAAATAAATTTCCGCTCGGCTGGCTGAGCAGCATGTCCGCATCGAGCGGCAACGCACCCGCCGGACCGCTGGCCCGCGTCTGCACGTCGTAAATGTGCGGAGCGGCCGGGGGAAAAAGCGGACTTGTGTTCATCTGAAAGATTGAACCACCGCCGGCGCGGGAGACAAAGTAAATTTGCGGAGCGCACACATAGGGCGCATCCGCCTTTTCCCGGAGAGCATACGCGCCCTCGCGTGTGCTGACGGGCGCCCTCGCCCGTCAGTCCGGTTGAGGTAATCATTGGCATAGGAAAAGATGTGGCCTGCGAGGGCCAGCCACTGCACGCGAGGGCGCGTGCGCACTCCGGTCAAAACAAAAAACCCCGGAAGCTCGCGGCCTCCGGGGTTCTGTTATACAAATCAATTATTTGCGAAATTTGCGGCGGGCGAAACCGATCAGACCGAGCGCCGCCGTGATTTCAGCCGACCAGCCAGTCGCGTCGGGAGCGCCGGCGTTCGGATTCCCGTTATCTTCCACGTCGAAATTATCCACGATGAACTGGTTATCGTTGTTACCAGACTCGGGCGTTTCCTGGATCTCCAGGCGAAGCGTATCGCCCGTGCCCGTGAAGCCCGCGCTCACGCTTTGCACAGTGAGGTCCGGCACAGCCGTGGGATCATAAAGGCCATTGAACAAAACCGCCGAAGTCGTCTGATCTGTGACCGTGATATGCAGGAAGCTTCCCGGAGCATCAACCTGCCAGGTTTCCCAGTTGAACGTCAAATTATACAGATTGCCGAGCGCGCTGGTAAAATCCTGATACAACTGGGCATTGTGACCATTGAAGCCTTCGCTGTCCGTGTTCACGCTGTAAACCCCGCTGATGGTAGGATACGCATTGGCGACGGACGAATGCAAAGTCACTTCCGTTCCCGGCGTAATCGTCCATCCCGGAATGTCATTCTGTCCGGACAGGAACGTGGCGCCGTTCGCTGGGTTCGCATTAGGCTCCGCCTCAAAGCCGCCATTTACGAGCACATCCGCGCGCGCAGCGGAAATGGTCAATGCCGAGGTGATTACCGCGGCCACAATTTGAAGTTTTCGTGTAGTCATGTGGAATGTGTTAGTTGTTCTTGCCCGTGATTTTCCCCCAAACAACAGCGGGATTAGAATACAGAAAGCAGCCGCCATGCCTAAAATTCGCCAAAATATATGTAAATATAAACCATTTATAATTAACACTTTGTAAATTTTAACCCTCATATTCTCACAATAGCGAAGATAAAAAAATCGTAAACAAAGCCGACGCGGTATTTTCTCATTCGCGATTATCTTTTTCATCCCCAATATCTTACAAATAATCTGCGACCTGTCGCCAATCTTAACAAGACCGCCCAGGTCCGTAGCCCATTTTTCTCCTCGCTACACTCACAAGAATTTGCCACAACTCCCTTATGACTTTTGAATCAAATATTTCCGCATCACAGCGTCAAACATCGTCACAAACCAGCATGCTAAAAAATATCATGTCTCTCGGCGCGATTGCCTGCGCGATTTTGCTCCACCCCTTGCATGCCAACGCCGAATGGCCCGCCCGCATCTTCGCGCCATATATGTATCTGGGCTCCGGCGATAAATTCCAACTCACCGCCTGCGACGATGCCTGTGGTCAAAAATTTTATACCCTCGCTTTTATCACTTCCGACAAAACCAACAATCCCGCCTGGGACGGCCGCATCGGCATGGACCAAAATCGTTACGCCGACCAGATCGCCGGCATCCGCAGCCGCGGCGGCGATGTCATCCTCTCCTTTGGCGGCGAGGCCGGCCGGGAATTGGCCATCGCGGAAACCAACGCCACCACCTTGCAGGAAAAATATCAGGCCGTCATTGATCAATACAAACTGACCTGGCTCGATTTCGACATCGAAGGCAAGGCGCTCAGAAACACCGCCGCCAACCAGCGTCGCAACGCCGCGCTCGCCAAAATCCAGGCCGCGAATCCCAAAATAATTATCTCCTACACCTTGCCCGTGGATCCCAACGGCATCTCCGAAGCCTCCCAGCGAATGCTCGCCGACGCAAAAATCCAAAACGTAAAAGTCCACTCCGCCGACCTCATGATCATGGATTATGGCTCCCACTTTTCCGCCGAAAAAAGGATGAGCGACGTTTCCATCGCCAGCGCCATCAAAGCGCACGAACAATGCGCGGTCATTGATCCCTCCATTCAAATCGGCCTGTGCGCCATGATCGGCAAAAACGACGAACCCGGCGAACTCTTCTCGCTCGATGACGCCACCGCCCTGATGACCTGGGCCAAAACCCAACCGTGGGTTTGCAGCGTATCCTTCTGGTCCATCAATCGCGACACCGGCAACAAACCCACCGTCGGCAAACGCGGCAGCAGCAACATCAACAGCGGCATCGAACAAAACCCCTGGGCCTTCAGCAAAATTTTCCAAACCTTCGCGCAACCATAAAAATTTGACTCAACAATCATAACGGCAAGGTCTCATCTCCTTTCCGCAAAGCCCCGCAGGGACAACCGATATCCTAACGCAAGGTAGGGCTGCGCTGCCGCGCAGCCGTCCGAAGTCCCGCAGGGACGACAGACCTTAGCCCAGCAATTTATTGCTGGGTCTCAAGCCGATTTCAAACCAAGTCCCGTCAGCAACGAAAGAATTTAGCAATCTAACAAGTGCGCTCCCTTGTTAATGCCCATCGCCAACCCAACTCACTCCGACCCTCTCTCCCCACGACCACGTAGGGAGCCGGAGAGAGGGGCGTCTTATCCAATAACCATCGCATAAAATACCAAGGCAAAGGCGAAGCCTCCGGTCCATCCCCCGCGTGCATCAAATATTCTCCTACATTTTATTTAAGATGGAGTTTACAGGGGAGGCCCAAACTGTTAATTGTGATTCGAACACCAGAGCTAAAAAGTCGTCTGCGACTTTACGTCCCCTGATTTGCCGGAATTCCGGCGTGCGGATTGAAATAAATATTATGAATGACTCTGCTTTTAAGACCAAGGTGACCCGTCGGAAATTCCTCGCTGCTGCGGGCGCGGCGATAGCAATGCCGACCATTATCCCATTGAGCGCGCTCGGACGCGGCGGGAAAACGGCGCCGTCAGAACGCGTGACGGTAGGTGTGGTGGGCTGGGGATGGCAGGGACCGGACGATACGCGCGCCTGCCTGCCTTTGCCGAATTGCCAGGTGGTCGCGGCGTGCGATTTGGACACGGACCATCTGAAGGACGCCCTGGACACGATGAACGGGTTTTACCACAACAAAGATTGCAAAGGGTATCATGATTTTCGCGAAATGATGGCGCGTCCGGACATTGACGCGGTAATACTCGCGGTGCCCGACCATTGGCATGCGTTGGTGGCGATCGAAGCGGCGAATCACAAGAAAGACATTTACGGCGAGAAACCCTTGGCGAAGACGATCACGGAACAGCAGGCGATCGTGCACGCGGTGGAGCGAAATAATCGCATCTGGCAGACGGGTTCGTGGCAGCGTTCGGTCGCGAATTTTCACAAGGCGGCGGAGATCGTGCGCAATGGTTACATCGGCGAGATCACGCACGTGGAAGTGGGCTTGCCTTCGGGACACGCCGACTTTATGAAGACGGGCCAATACACGACGCCCTCGGCGCCGCCGCCGGAATTAGATTATGAAACCTGGATCGGCCCTGCGAAGATGATGCCGTACATCCGCGCGCGCATCCATCGCAACTGGCGGTGGAATTATAATACAGGCGGCGGACAGCTTATGGATTGGATCGGGCATCATTGCGATATCGCGCATTGGGGGATGGACGCGGACAATTCGGGGCCGTACGAAGTGGAGGGTCATGGGGATTTTCCGCCCGAGGATGCCGTGTGGAACACCTGTACTAAATATCGCATCGAATTGAAGTATCCAAAAAATATCACCATGACCATCGCCGGCGGTTATCCGGAAATCCGCAGCGGCACGAAGTGGATTGGCACAGAAGGTTGGGTATGGGTAGATCGCAGCGGATTCGAGGGATCGAAACCGGAATGGAATGATTACAAGGAATTGCCGGAGGAAATGCGCAAGGTGAAGTTGTATTCGTCGAGCAATCACCGGAAAAATTTCATTGATTGTGTGATATCCCGCCAACCGACGATCACGCCGGTGCAGACCGCCCATCATTCGGCAATACCCGGCCACCTCGGCTTGATCTCGATGCTCGTCGGGCGAAAATTGCGCTGGGATGTGGCAAGCGAGCGCATCCTGGATGATCACGAGGCGACCCGGCTGATGGGCCGCCCCTATCGTGCGCCATGGAAACTTCCCGGAAACGGGCCAACTCATCTCGCGCTCTCGCCGAAGCAGATGGCAGAGAAGGCGCGCGGAAATTTCACCGGCATTTCTGATTGACAAATGAACCTGGCCTGACGCACCATAACCTGCGTGAATATGCTTAAAACATTAAAGGGTGGCTCGGTTGTAGTGGCGCTTTTGGGAGGCATGGCTTTTTCGGCTTCCGCACAAGTAACGGGTCTTTACGACCTGAATATTTTCATCGGCAATAATCTGATCGCGAACCAGCTCACGACGGGCGGCTCAGATACGCTCGATACGGTCTTGTTCAACGGCGTGGCCAATGGCTCGACCTTTCAGAGTTATAATACCGCTACCGGCCAGCTCTCGACGGCGTCGGTTTTTAATTCCACAACGGAAACCTGGAGCATTGATTATCCTTTCGCCCCGAATGGCCTGGGCGGCGTTTTCGATTCACCAACTGCGGGAACAGTTCGCTTCAGCGGTAATATCGTAAACATTGATAACCAGGATAATTATTCCTTCAATCCGCCAGTCAATGGCCCGGGAACTTATTTGCTGGCAATGGCGGCTCCGCTCGGAAGCGACAGTGGCAACGGAACCTTTCAGCAGATCGTCGGCCGCAATCCGGTCGCCGGTGAGTCGGTGCAAACCTACGGTCCCCAGGGTGCGATGATCACCACGACTTTTAACGGCTCGACTTGGGACAATGGCACGCCAGGATTGGCAGTCGGTCAGGCGGCGTATTTCACGCTCGGTGCAGCCACTCCCGAACCTTCGACGTATGCGTTGTTCGCGATGGGCGCTGGCTTGCTGGTTTTCACACGCCGGTTTTCATTGTCCCGCTCGCGGTCGTAAATCGCGGTTGCGACGACAAGAGTTTCTCTTTCAAAAAATCATGCGCTCTAAAGGTGCATGATTTTTTTTGTCCGCAGACATTGATCTCCGGCACGCAGCGTCAACTGCCGGCGGGCGGCGCAGCGGTGCTTTGGCGGGTGATGATCTCGGCGCGGATACGTTTATTCTCGGGCCGTTCGTGCTTGAGGAGTTTTAGCATGGCATCCATCGCGGCATTGCCGAGGCGATGTTTGGGCTGCCGAAGCGTGGTGAGGGGCACGCGGAAATATTCGCTGGTCAAAATATTTCCAAAGCCAATCACGGAGAGTTGTTCAGGAATCTTGATGCCTTGATTGAGAAAAGTGTTCGCGCAACCGATGGCGACGAGGTCGTTGACGGCCTGGATTGCGGTTGCCTGAGTGGATTCATTGACGAATTGAAGCGCGGCTTTCGCACCGTCTTCAATCGTGTTGCCAGCTTGGAAAATAAGGCGGTCCTCGACTTCAAGATTCGCTTCACGCAGCGCGCGGCAATAGCCTTCATAGCGTTCGCGCGACCACGGCGCGGAAGTGGGCCCGCTGAAGTACGCGATGTGCTTGTGGCCGAGTTGAAGGAGATGCTGCGTGGCCGTGTAACTGGCGTGTTGGTCGTCGCCCTCGACGTTCACGAATTGCCGGCAGAAAGGAGCGCTATGCCCGAGAATCACAACCGGCGTGCCGCGCGTCTGAAGCGTTTGATAAATCGGCGCATCCGGACGCATGCGATAGACGGGCGAAATGAATAAGCCATCCACGCGCCGCGAAAGCAATCGCTGGATCGAAGTCTCTTCGCGTTCCTCTTGGTTGAGCGTATGCGCAAGAATAATTTCGTAACCGATTTCATGCGCGCGCTCCTCGATGGCAAGCAGCACGCGCGCAAACATCGGGTCGGTGATCGAAGGAATGATGACGCCGAGAAAACGGCTGGTGCGGCTGCGAAGCGTCTGCGCATTCGAGTCGGGCACGTAACCCATTTGTTGCGCGAGAACCTTGATGCGCGCCTTGGTGGCCGCCGAAATGTCCGGGGCATTGCGCATCACCTTCGAGACGGTCATGACCGAGACACCCGCTCGCACCGCGATGTCCTTGAGGCGAATCATGGAAGAAAAATTGCGGCCGCGAAAATTATGGCTGGCTCAAACATTGGCGCCGCTCCAATGAAGTTTGCCGCGCAAAGTCTCGAAGAACGAACTGCCCTTGAGCCGCACGAGCCGGATGGAATGGCCGCTCCGGCAAATCGTGAGCAGGTCGCTCGCCGCCAGATCGCTGAGGCGCTGGCCATCGGCGCTCAGCATCGTCGCGGGATGCGGACTGATGATTTTCACCTGGATGCGCGAATTAAGGCCGACGATAACCGAGCGATTCGAAAGCGTGTGCGGACAAATCGGCGTGATTTCAAAAACGTCCGCCTGCGGATGCACCACCGCGCCACCGGCGGAAAGTGAATACGCAGTCGAGCCCGTCGGCGAACTGATGATCAAACCGTCGCAGCGATAGCGTGTCAGTGGCACATCATCCACGCTGACTTCGAGAATGATGAGGCGGGAATCCACGCGGCTGATGACAAAATCATTGAGGGCCGGTTGATAGACATTTCGGCCATTGCATTTTCCCGAGACCTGGATGAGCGCGCGTTCGTCGAGAGTGAATTCGCCATTCCAGACCTGGCGCAACGCCTTGGGCATCTCCCGCGACGAAACGGCCGTGAGAAAACCCAGGCCGCCAATGTTCACGCCCATGATCGGCGTCCGCGAACCGGCCACTTCACTGGCGACTTGCAGCATCGTGCCGTCACCGCCGAAAACCAGGAGCAGATCAACCGCGTCACAAAGTTCGGCGGCGGTGGAGATGATGTTGGTTTTAAAACCGGCAACGTCCGCCGTCGAAGCATCGCAATAAACGCGCCGCCCCGTCCGCGCGATTAGTTTTGCGGCGGCAGTGACGACAGCATGGGCGGAAACTTTTCCAGAGTTTCCGATGAGCCCGACTCGTTTGATCCCTTTAGCCAGTTTTTTCAATCAAAGCAAAAAATTCCCGGTTACCCGCCGGACCGAGCAACGGCGACGCCGTCGTTCCGAGCCACGCCAATCCCGCCTGGGCGCCGACAAAGTCCTCAATCTCGCGCAACACGCGCGCATGAATGGCGGGATCGGTGATGACACCTTTGCCTTTATCCGCCTCGGCTTTGCCGGCCTCGAACTGCGGTTTGATCAACGCCACGATTCTACCTGATGCGCGAAGTAATGCAACCGCTACGGGAAGAATCCGGCTGAGCGAAATAAACGAGCAGTCAATCACCACCAAATCCATCGGCGCGGGAAAACGCGCGAGCGTCAAATCGCGGGCATTGGTTTTTTCCATCACGGCCACGCGCGGATCGTTGCGCAATTTCCAGGCAAGCTGGCCGTGGCCGACATCCACCGCAAAAACTTTCGCCGCCCCGTGTTGCAGCAGACAATCGGTGAAGCCACCCGTCGAAGCGCCGAGGTCGGCCACGGTTTGGCCCGCAACGTCCAAATGAAAATGCTCCAGCGCATGTTCCAGTTTGAGCCCGCCGCGGCTGACGTATTTTTCAACCGCGGTCAGTTCAAGGTTGTCTTGCGGAGTGACACGGTCGCTGGGTTTGCGAGCGGGTTGATGATTGATGATGACCTGCCCCGCCATGATGGCACGGCGCGCTTTCTCACGGCTTTCACACAAGCCGCGTTCGACCAACGCTTGATCCAGGCGATTGCCAGCCATGTGATCGAAAGTATGGCGCGTTTTGCGCTCGGAAACAATGCGAGTTTTTGACGCGAGGCGCCCGCGAGGCGCGAATGAATTAATTATTTAGCGGCCGCGTAGAGACTGGCTTGGGCTTCGCGATAACTGGTGAGGAAAAAGTCGTTGTCGGCGACGGATTTTTCGATGAGTTGCTTGAGCAGGAAAAGTTCGGACGAGTTGATGACCGACGTGACGCTATATTTAAACGCCTGCAACGGAGTGAACGTCTGGAACGACGAACCCAGGAGAATCACAGCCGAATGGCGGCGCTGATTCATCGCCATGTTTTGCATCGTGTGGAGCGTGGTATTTTCCTCAATGGAGTTTGCCGCGAAAAGTTCCTCGATGATGACGACCTGATAACGGATCTGCGTAAAGCGAATAAGAAAATCGCTGTGCGTCGCGGCGGTGTGGACCTTGTAGCCGAGTTCCTGCAGCGCGGCCTTCGCCATTTCCAGCCATTCAGGCGTGGAAAAAGCGAGCAGCGCGGGTTTGTCCGCTGCGCTGATAAAATCAAATTCGTCGCCCATAAATTACTTGAGTTTAAGAGTCGTGGGCATCGGCGGCGCGCCATTTCCGCTGCCGTTGCCGTTAAGTTTCATGCGGAGCCCGGCCATGTGAGAAGTGCTTTCGCCGCGGGATTTTTTCATGTTATCAATCGCGCGCGTCACCGGACCGCGTTTTGAGCAGTAGAGCATGGCGCTCTCTTCGGTGATGATGCCTTGTTCAAACGCTTCCACTGCCGAAAGGTCAAACGTGCGCCAGCCGAACGATTGGCTCGACTCAATGATCTCGTAAAATGTTTTTCCCTCGCTCTCGCCCTGCACGATGGTTTCCTTCGTGCGCAAATTCGAGCCCATGATTTCCAGCATGGCGTGGCGTCCGCCGCCGATTTTGGGAACGAGACGCTGGCTGACGACCCAGCGCAAGGTATCGGACAGGCGCAAACGAATCTGCTCCTGTTCCTCGGTTTCAAACATGCCGAGAATACGATTGATCGTTTGCCCGGCGTCAACCGTGTGGAGCGTGCTGAGAACCAAATGGCCCGTTTCCGCGGCGCTGAGCGCAATCTTCACCGTTTCGCGGTCACGCATTTCGCCGACGAGAATTACTTTCGGCGCCTGGCGCAACGCGGCGCGCAGGCCGTTCGCAAAAGTGTCGAAATCCGTGCCCAACTCGCGCTGATTAAAAGTAGCTTTGTGATGCGGATGAACGAATTCAACCGGGTCTTCCAGCGTGATAATGTGAATCGCTTTCGTGCGATTAAATTCGTTGAGCACCGCGGCGAGCGTGGTGGATTTGCCCGAACCAGTTGCGCCGGTGACCAGCACAAGCCCGGTTTTTTCGCGTGGAATGCTATTGATGATTTCCGGCAATCTGAGGCCTTCGAGCGAAGGAATTTTCGTATTCAGTTTGCGCAAGACGATGGAGTAATTGCCGCGCTGGGAAAAAATATTGATACGAAAACGCGCCTTGTCCATCACCGTGTAAGCGGAATCGCAGGAGCCGGTGCGCAGGAGATCCTTGATATGCCACTGATTTTCACCAATCAAATTCAGCGCGATCAATTCGGTCTGGTAAGGCGTCAGTTTTTCGATGGGCGGCTCGGAAGTGACGGGCACAAGTTCGCCCGATGACTCCACTTGAAGCGGCTTATCAACCGTAAAGATGAGATCGGACACCTCGGGGGCGGAGTCCAGCATCGTGGAAAGAATGTGGTCCAATTCGGGCCGGCGCATATTTTAGGTTTCGTCCTCGTCGGGCGGGTTGGCGAGAAAGGTGCGAAATTTCTTTTTATCCAAACACTTTTCGTAGGCTTCCTCAGGCGAAATGCGCTTCATGCGCAAGTGTTCCATGATGGCGTCGTCGAGCGGCTGATTGCCGTGCTTCTTGCCGACCTGGATCATGCCGGGGATTTGATGCGTCTTGCCTTCGCGCACGAGGTTAGCGATGGCCGTGGTGAAGATAAGAATTTCCAGCGCGGCGACGCGGCCTTTTTTATCAATGCGCTTGAAAAGATTCTGGGCGACGATGCCCTTGAGCGCCTCGGAAAGCGTGGCGCGAACTTTGTTCTGCTGCTCGGCTGGGAAAACGTCAATGATACGATCCACCGTCTTGCCGGCGCTCTGCGTGTGCAACGTGCCGAAGACCAAGTGACCCGTGCTCGCAGCCGTAATCGCAAGCTCGATGGTTTCCAAATCGCGCAACTCACCGACGAGAATGACATCGGGATCCTCACGCAACGCACCGCGCAACGCCGCAGAGAAGGAACGGGTATGCACGCCGACTTCGCGATGATTGATCAGCGAGTTTTTGCTTTCATGCACGAATTCGATTGGGTCTTCGACCGTGATGATGTGGTCGCGGCGATTTTTATTCGCATAGTCCACCATCGCGGCGAGCGTCGTGGATTTGCCCGAGCCTGTCGGGCCGGTCACGACGACGAGCCCCTTGTGAAGCATTGAAAGTTTTTTGAGCACCGGCGGAAGCGGCGCATCGAACTTTTCAAAATCCTCGAACGAAAGAACGCGACTGGGGATCTGGCGGAACACCGCCGAGACGCCGTTTTTTTGATTGAAAAAGTTCGCACGGAAACGGGAAATGTTTGGGATTTCATAACCGAAATCCACGTCGCCGGTTTCTTCAAAAAGTTTGATCTTATATTCGGGCGCGATTTCGTAGAGCATCATCTTCAGGGCATCGCTTTCAAGCGGGGGATAATCCACGCGATGAAGTTCGCCATTGATGCGGAGCATGGGCGGGTTGCCCGCGGACAAGTGCAAGTCCGAAGCTTTTTGCTCGAACATTAAATTGAAGAAGGCGTCTATTTTGGCCATATAACGGCAGGTAATTGAGCACATGTCATGCCCAATACGGTATAAAATGATCAAATGAGCGAGATGCGCGAAATCATTAAGGCAGAGGCGGAAAACGCGGGAGCCATTTCTTTCGCCCGGTTCATGGAATTGGCGCTCTATTGTCCAAATTTTGGATACTACGAACAGACGGGCGTCTCGCCGGGGCAGTCCGGGGATTTTTACACCAGCGTCAGCGTGGGAGAACTCTTCGGGGAATTGCTCGCGATGCAGTTCGCCGAATGGCTCGAAATGCTGCCCGCGCCCCGGCAAATCGTGGAAGCGGGCGCGCATGACGGACGGCTCGCTTTAGACATTTTGCAATGGCTGAAAAAAGAGAAACCGGAACTGGCGGAGACTGTCGAATATTGGATTTTGGAACCCTCAAAACGGCGACAGGAAACGCAGATAAAAATGCTCGCAGAATTTGAAAAAAAAGTTCGGTGGTTCGACGCGTGGGAAGAACTTCCGCCGAGCGGAGTGACGGGAATTATTTTCGCGAATGAATTGCTGGATGCGATGCCCGTGCACCGGCTGGGCTGGGATGCGACGAAAAAGAAATGGTTTGAGTGGGGTGTCCGCTGGGAAGGACAAGACTTTAGTTGGACGCGAATGGAATTAAGGCCGGAGCTTGCGCCGAAAAATCTACCACCGGAGTTACTGGAAGTGTTGCCGGACGAATTCACGACAGAAATTTGCCCGGCAGCAAAAAGCTGGTGGCAACAGGCCGCGGGCGCGTTGAAGACTGGCAAACTGCTCACGTTCGACTATGGATTAAGCGCAGAACAATTTTTCACGCCCGAACGAAAAGATGGGACGTTACGGGCATATCATCAACATCGGCAAAATAATGACTTACTCGCGCGACCGGGAGAGCAGGATTTGACGGCGCAAGTGAATTTCTCGGAGATTTGCGCCGCCGGCAAGGCGGAAGGTTTGAAGACGGAAGCGTGGACGTCGCAAGGAAGATTCTTAACCGCGCTCGTTCAACGGTTGATCGCGGAAAAACGAACATCGGAAGAATGGATTACAACACGTGCGCGACAGTTCCAAACCTTAACGCATCCACAACATCTAGGCCGGTCGTTCCAGATATTGGTTCAAGGACGATAAAATCTAGTAAATGGAGGATTTAGATTTTTCATCTCTCGGTTAATTCCCCCTCTGCGCCTCTGCGTCTCCGCGCCTCTGCGTTAAAAAAGAAAGCACAGCAGCCGCTAAATAATCAGCGGCTATCGTATCTGGATTGCAACTCGTAATTGAGAATCGAGAGCGAATAGATCGCGGCAGTCTCACTTCGCAATACCAAACGACCAAGCGTGATAGGCAACGCACCGGCGGATTTTACCGCGCTCATTTCGGCAGGAGTAAAATCGCCTTCGGGGCCGACCCAGACGCAAACGCTTTTCGGAAGGCGTTGTTTCTCGCGATAGAACGTCTGAAAATATTCGCGGGGATGGCGGCAATCGCTTTGCAATGAAGCGACCAGCGGGAGTTCAAATTTTTCGTTGCGCGCGAGATATTCTTTGGGCGTGACGGGCGTTTCGATTTCCGGCAGCCACGCGGAGCCGCATTGCTTGATGGCTTCGATGGCGGTGTGACGCCATTTTTCCGCCTTGGACGCGGCGGACTCGTCGTCAAGTTGCGTCACCACGCGGTCGGACAACAGCGGCACGATGCGATGCGCGCCCAGTTCCGTCGCCTTCTGGATAATGCTCTCGATGATCTTGCCCTTGGGAATCGCCTGTAACAACGTGATTTGATACGGCAACGGCGGGACTTGGTTGCGCTGAACGACAGTGACTTTTAAATGGCCGTGATCAGGCCGTTGAACTTCGCAAAGAAGTTCCTGTCCCGCGCCGTCGAGAACCATCAGTCGTTCGCCGTGGCGGACGCGCAAAACATTCAGCGCGTGATGCGCCTCGGCTTCCGTGAGAACGAGTGTGCTGTCCTGGCATTGCGCGGGCGGCAAATAAAAACGGTGCATGCAAAATTGCGCGAATCAACTGAACAGGTTCTTGGCCTTCTCGAAGAAACTTTTCGTGAGCGGGTTCACGCGTTCGTCGCACAGCTCGGCAAACTCCTGCAACTTGGCTTTTTGCGCCGCGTTCAAGTGACTGGGAACTTCCACGTTGACGCGCACGTGCAAATCACCCGTGCCGTAGCCCTGAATATTTTTGATGCCTTTGCCTTTGAGCCGGAACGTCGTGCCGGGCTGCGTGCCCGCCGGAATTTTTATTTGCGCCTTGTCGCCGAGCGTCGGAACTTCAATTTCCGCGCCTAAAGCCGCTTGCACAAAACTGACCGGCACTTCGCAGATTAGATCATCACCTTCACGCTGGAAAATATCGTGCGGCTTGACGTGC
The DNA here is from genome assembly GCA_036268055.1 of Verrucomicrobiia bacterium. Classification (NCBI taxonomy): domain Bacteria; kingdom Pseudomonadati; phylum Verrucomicrobiota; class Verrucomicrobiia; species Verrucomicrobiia bacterium. Next base: position 236,000 of record DATAUW010000041.1, read on the forward strand.
AGGACGACGTAAAGATCGCCCGCCGGACCGCCGCGCAAACCCGCCTCGCCATTGCCCGACGACCGCAGCCGCGAACCGGTGTCAACGCCCGCCGGAATGCGCAATTTGATTTTGGAAGTCCGTTCGAGCCGCCCCGCGCCATGACAATTCTTGCACGGCTTCTCGATCACTTTGCCCATGCCTTCGCAGCGCGGACAGGTTTGGGCGATGCTGAAGATGCCGCGCGAACTGATGACCTGGCCGCGGCCGCTGCACGTCGGGCAAATTTTGCTTTTGGAACCCGCTTCCGCGCCCGAGCCCTGGCAAACCTCGCACCGATCCTGTTTGTTGACAGAAATCTCTTTTTCGCAGCCGTGCGCGGCTTCTTCAAAAGTGATCTCCATGTCATAACGCAAATCGGAACCGCGTTGGGGCTGCGAAGGGTCGGCGCGTCCCCCGCCGAAAAGTTCGTCAAAAATATTTCCGCTGCCGCCGAACACCTCGCGAAAAATATCCGCGGGATCGTGGAACCCACCGCCGCCGCGTCCGCCGCGCATGCGTGGATCAAAAGCCGCGTGGCCGTATTGATCGTACGCAGCGCGTTTTTGCGGGTCGCTCAACGCTTCGTACGCCTCACTGAGTTCCTTGAATTTTTCCTCGGCCACTTTATCGCCCGGATTTTTGTCGGGATGATATTTAATCGCGAGTTTGCGGTAGGATTTTTTGAGATGCTCAGTCTCAACCGTGCGCTCGACTTCAAGGATTTCGTAGTAATCGCGTTTGGCCATGGATATTAAGCGGCAGGTTTTTTGGCGACGACCACGGTGGCCGGACGGATAAGCCGGTCGCGCAATTTATACCCCTTGCGCAACTGCTGTAAAACATTGCCCTCAGCCGTCTCGCTGGTTTCCTGTTGGGAAACCGCTTCGTGCCAGTTCGGGTCGAAGGGCTTGCCAGCGGCATCCACTTCTTCCAAACCCGACTCGACCAGCGCACTGCGAAGCTGCTGGGAAATCATGGCGACGCCCGTTTGGAGCGATTGCGCATTGGCGCCCGGCTGGCTGGCGGCGGTGAGCGCCATGTCAAAATTATCAATCACGGGAATCAGCTTTTTCATCAGCGATTCATTGGCGAACTTGATCGCTTCCTCGCGTTCGCGGGCGGCGCGCTTCTTGTAATTGTCAAAGTCCGCGGTGATGCGCAGCACCCGCTCCCAATTCTCATCGGCCTTGGCGGCGCGGGTCTTTAGGTTTTCGATTTGCTCAGCCATCAAAGGCTCAAGCGTTTCGATTTTCGGCTCAGCCGTTTCCGCGGCAGTTTCTGTATCTGATTTAGTATTGGTCTTAGACATCTTGTGAATCCATTTGGGTAATCCCATGAAATCCCGATAGCGTAACCGTAATCGAAGTTGCGGTTGTGGGCAACTGTGTTGTGCGCTTGAATGCCCTCCACTCAAAACTTGAATCTCTCCCGCCTTCCTCTACCATCCCCTCAACCCAATCAATCTATGAAACGACTCCTCCTTTTTACCATTGCCAGCCTCATCACCATCAACCTGGCCACCGCCCAGGACTGGGCCAAAGCCCGCCTCGAAAAATCCCCGCGCCACGGCGAGTGGGTCAAAGTCACCCATGACAAACGCGACGTGAATTCCTTCATCACCTATCCCGAAGTCAAAGACAAAGCCACCGCCGTCGTCGTCATCCACGAAATTTTCGGTCTCAGCGATTGGGCCCGCAGCGTCACCGATGAATTCGCCGAAGCCGGCTACATCGCCATCGCTCCCGACCTTCTCTCCGGCGTCGGTCCCAACGGCGGCGGAACCGATGCCCTCGGCGGCGCGGACGGTGCCCGCAAAGCCATTCCTTCCCTTCCCGCCGACCAGATCACCGCCGATCTCAATGCCGTCGTTGATTACGTTTCCAAACTCCCCTCCTGCAACGGCAAAGTCATCGTTGTTGGCTTCTGCTGGGGCGGCGGCCAATCCTTCCGTTACGCCACGAACAATAAAGACCTCAAAGCCGCGCTCGTCTTCTACGGCACACCTCCCGACAAAGACTCGATCGTCCGCATCAACTGTCCCGTGTACGGCTTCTACGGAGGCAACGACAACCGCGTCACCTCCACCGTCGTAAAAGCCACTGAAGAAATGAAAGCCGCCGGCAAAATCTACGATCCCACCATCTACAACGGCGCCGGCCACGGCTTCATGCGTGCCGGCGAAGCACCCGACGCCAGCCCCGATAACAAAACCGCCCACGACTCCGCCTGGAAACGAATCAAAGAGATCCTCGCCAAAATTTAACCCCGCGAAGACATCTGATATTGCCGACGCAGTATCACTTGCATGGACGACAAATATCCCAGTGCGTGATAGGCGCACTGCCGCGCCGCCGCAGTCCCGCAGGGACGACCGACCTTTCACATCAATTTTCCCCAGCAACCACACCTGCAAAGACTTCTCATTAACCCCCAACTTCAGTTGGCGGAACCCTCGTCAAAACTACTCACCTCTATATCGAGCGAAGCGAGGCGAACCCAGGCGAGCATCATCTTATCACCCCCACGAGTTCACCCTATCAAAAATTTCCTTCGGCAATTTATCGAGTTGGACTCTTTTACACCAATTCCCGTCAGTGACAACTGAATCGTAAATCATAAATTTTATTTCATGAAGATCCAGCCAACTTCGCGTCTAGTCCAAAAATTCCGACCAATTTCTCCCTCGCGATTGACCGGTTGAAATGAATATGCAACTCTCTCCACGAACAACCGGATACTGACGTGGACATTAAAAAAGCCATCATCACCGCGGCGGGAAAAAATCAGCCCACCCTGCCCTTGCAAACGCTCGTGGATCGCGACGGCACGCAGAAAACCGCCCTGACCATCATCCTCGAAGAAGTGCTCAAGGCGGGCATCGAAGAAATTTGTGTGGTGGTACGCCCCGGCGATCAGGCCGCTTATCGCGCGGCGGGCGCTCATGCCGGTCGCGTGCAATTCATTGAGCAAACGAAATCACCGGGTTACGGACAGGCAATCCATAGCGCGGTGGAATTCGCGGCAGGCGAACCCTTTTTGCATTTAGTCGGCGATCATCTTTACGTGAGCCGCGATCTAAAAAACTGTGCCCAACAATTAGTGGATGTGGCGCAGGCAGAAGCGTGTTCCGTTTCCGCTGTCCAAGCCACACACGAAAGTAAACTCCCATTTTTCGGCGCGGTCGGTGGCCGTCTGGTCGCAGGACGGCATCGCTTGTATGAAATTGAAAGCGTCCTTGAAAAACCAACGCCTACCGAGGCGGAACAAAAATTGATCGTCCCGGGTTTGCGCGCGGGCCGGTATCTCTGTTTCTTCGGCATGCACGTGCTCACGCCCGCCGTGATGGATCTGATCGGCGAATTGATCGCGGAAGCCAAAGGTGGCGTGGCGCTTTCGGACGCGTTGAGCAAACTCGTAAACAAGGAGCGCTATCTCGCGCTCGAATTGCGTGGCCGCCGTTACGACATCGGCGTGCGCTACGGACTGCTGACCGCGCAACTCGCGCTCGCATTCGACGGCAAGGACCGCGATGAAGTTTTATCCACTCTCGTCGAGCTAATGGCTTCGAGGGAAGAATGATTTTTCACATGCCGCGAAACCGTTGCAGCAACTCCCGCGAAGCATGACCGGCAGATTGCGTCACATCATCACGGCGTCCGACTCTGCGGCGCGCAATCAATCGCTCGACGCGTTCGCGCGGGCCGCGTCGCTGGCCGAATTACTCGCCGAATGCGACGACCTCGAAAACTTCCGCCAGCACAGCGAAAATCTTTACGAGCGCGTGCGCGCGCTTTTTTTTCTTTACGCAATCCACCGGTTTCATTTGCCATCGAAGGCCGGGATGAAGCAGCGCGGTCACGTGCCGTTCAAAGGCTACGGACATTTATTGCAGCGAAGATTCGAGGAAGCGCTGGAAGTTTTTTTAGCGGCGCAGGTATCGGACGGGCCGAGCGATGGAATTTCGAGCGCGCTGGCGGGAGCCTATTACCGATTGGGAATTCAAACGCTTGCCGACCAGGTGCGGCGAAGTGTGCGCTCCGTCCGCGGCAACCAATGGATGTTCCGCATGGGACATCCCGCAGACCAGCCGCTGCGCATCCGCGCCGAGTTGACGCAAAAAGGAAGCGATGGCAGTTATCCCATTTTGCGCGAGCGCACGCCGGTGCGGATGGACCTCACCCACAGCGCGTGGAGCGATATTTTTTTTCTGGGAATGGATTTTCCAGAAGGCGCGCAAGTGCTGAATGTTTCCGTGGATTTGGGTGTGAAGGGGCGTCACGCAAAACCCGAACCGCCCATCGAAGTTTACTTGCGCGTGATTGACGAACCGGTGCTGCGGCTCACGAGCGTGGACCTGGACGCGACCGCGGACATCACGACACTGAGCGATGTTTTCGATTTCGCGAAAGATTATTTGGGCTTGCTGAAAGCAGCGGTGGTCGCGGCGGGAATTGTGCCGCCGGGCATCGAAGGCTCGGGACAAAATCTGGAGGACTTGCTGGCACGACTGGCCGGACCGGGACGCGGCTTGGAACTCGTGAGCAACGTCAACGCCATTCCCAAAGGTTCGCGTCTCGCCGTCTCGACCAATTTATTGGCCGCGCTGATTTCGGTGTGCATGCGCGCGACCGGCCAGGCGAAATCATTGGCGGGTTCGTTGCAGGAAACGGAACGGCGGCTGGTTTTGGCTCGCGCAATTCTCGGCGAATGGCTGGGCGGCTCCGGCGGTGGTTGGCAGGACTCGGGCGGCGTGTGGCCGGGAATGAAATTGATCCAGGGCGCATTCGCGGGCGAAGGCGATCCCGAATTCGGTTTGAGCCGCGGGCGGCTGATGCCAACCCATCGCGTCATCGGCACGGAGGAAATTTCGGCGGAGACGCGTCAGAAATTACAGGACAGCCTGGTGCTGGTGCATGGCGGCATGGCGCAAAACGTCGGGCCCATTTTGGAAATGGTGACGGAAAAATATTTGCTGCGCTCGGAAGCCGAATGGAAAGCGCGGCGGGAAGCCTTGGGAATTTTGGAGGAAATGCTGGCGGCGCTGCGCGAAGGCGATGTCCGGCGCGTGGGCGCGGTCACGTCGCGAAATTTCGCGGGCCCGATCCAAACGATCATTCCGTGGGCAAGCACCTATTACACGGAAACATTGATTGCGCGCGCGAAGGAATCGTTCGGCAAAGATTTTTGGGGCTTCTGGATGCTCGGCGGAATGTCCGGCGGCGGCATGGGCTTCATCGTGTCGCCTGAAAAAAAGCAGGCGGCGCAAACGGGCTTGCAGGAGATCATGAGCCGGACCAAACGCGAACTGCAAGGCGCGCTGCCATTCGCGATGGAGCCGGTCGTCTATGATTTTGCCATCAACGAACGCGGCACCTGGGCGGACTTGCTGGCCGGCGATGAAGCCTTGCTGCCGCAAAGTTATTATGCGCTGATCGTGCCGCAATTATTACGGATGGACTTAAGAAAGCTGCCGCCTTTGCGCCGTGCGGAACTGGATAAATTCACCCAGGCGAGCCGGAAAAATCCCGCCCTCAGCGGCGTCGCGCAAAATATTTTCGACCGGCTGTTGCCGCGCACACGGCAGGAATCGGCCGGAGAAAACCTCGCGGAATTACTCGAACAAAATGCCTTTGACCGGGCGCAACACGAGCAGATTCGCGCCGACTTGAAAGACGGAAGAATCGGCCTCGCGCAAAATCGTTTGCCCGCCAGTACGAAGATCGAAGACGTGTTGCCCGAGGACGTGACCGATGCATCCGCCGGATTGCCGTTCGAATATTCTGAAATCGGACGCGCGGCATTGAAGCGCGGAGAAGTTGCCGTGGTATCGCTCGCGGGCGGCGTCGGCAGCCGGTGGACACAAGGCGCGGGCGTAGTGAAGGCGCTGCATCCGTTCGCAAAATTGGGCGGAAAACACCGCACATTCCTCGAAGTGCATCTGGCCAAGAGCCGCCGCGTAAATCGCGACCTGGCCGTGGCGTTGCCGCACGTGGTCACGACCAGTTATTTGACCCACGGAGTCATCGAATCGTTTTTGGCGCGGCAGGAAAATTATCATTACGACGGCCCGCTGCTGCTCTCGCAAGGAAAAGCGATCGGTTTGCGCATGGTTCCGATGGTGCGCGATTTGAGATTTTTGTGGGAAGAGATGCCGCATCAATTACTCGACGAACAGGCACAAAAAATGCGCGAGAGCGGTCACGCGGCGCTGATCAACTGGGCTCAGGCGGCGGAGGGAAGCGATTACACCGACAACGTGGCATCCCAATGCCTGCATCCGGTGGGACATTGGTATGAGATTTCAAACCTGTTGCGGAACGGAACCTTGTCGCGATTGCTGCGCGAACGTCTAAACCTGAAATATTTGTTGCTGCATAATATTGATACCCTCGGCGTGGACGTGGACGCAGCATTGCTGGGCTTGCACATCAAACAAGATGCGGGACTTTCGTTTGAGGTCATCACGCGGCGGATTGAAGATCGCGGCGGCGGACTCGCGCGCGTGAATGGCAAGGTGCGCATTCTCGAAGGTCTCGCGATGCCCCGCGAAGAGGACGAATTTTTTCTGTCGTATTACAATACGCTGACGACGTGGATCAGTGTGGAAAAATTACTGGCCGTATTCGACCTGACCATAGGCGACCTGGAAAATGCCGAACGCGTGTCCGCCGCCATCCGCCAACTGGCCGCGCGCATGCCCACTTATATCACGCTCAAAGACGTCAAAAAACGCTGGGGTCAGGGACAAGAGGATATTTTCCCGGTGGCGCAATTCGAAAAATTGTGGGGCGACATGAGCGCGCTGCCCGAGTTGGAATGCAAATATGTGGTCGTCTCCCGCGCGCGCGGCCAGCAACTCAAGGAACAGGCGCAGTTGGACGGGTGGCTCCGCGATGGCTCGGCGAAAGCCGTTGAAGCAGGAGCCCTGTTTTAGCTGCGTGTGAGTTCACCACATTTCAAAATTCGTGTTCTATCTGTGAATAAACTTCGCCACGATGCGGGTTGCGATGTTTGCCCCTAACAGATTGGCATCTCATCCAAAATAAGGATTCTCGACTATCCCGCCAAAACCATGTATGGTGCAAGGTATGACAGTCACAATGGAAGTTGGAACCGGGCAACTAGCCGACCTGATAAAGCAGGTTCAGGCGGGTGATGAAGTTTTGCTGACGCAGAACGCCAAGCCGGTGGCCAAACTAGTGGCCGCACATGAAAAACCCGCCGCGTCCCGTAAGGCGGTTCCCATCCGCTCAATTTCCGGTCATCGGGTATTGATTCCCAATGTTTCACAAGAAGAACTGGCTGAAGAAATGTTCAACCGGCCATGATTGGTTTGGACTGCAATATTTTGGTCCAACTTGCTTTCGCCGAACATCCGGCCAATACGAAATCTCAGGCGATGGTGAAAGCAGAAATCGAGAGCGGCGCAGACTTGGTTTTCCCATCGCTCGTCATCACTGAATTCCTTCATATTGCGACGGACGGACGCAGGTTTTCACCTCCGTTCAGCATGACCGAAGCCGTGGCGTGGATTCAGGAATTTATGACCAATCCGGCTGTCCGTTTGCTTGAGCCAACACAAGCAAGTCTGAATCAAACGCTGCAATGGATTAAACAATTCAATTTAGGCCGCAAACGCGTCCTTGATACACATCTTGCCGCCATTCTGCACACGCACGGTGTTCGCCGTTTGTTGACTTCCAATCCTTCCGACTTCACCGTGTTTGGCGTTTTGGAAACCGTCACGCCTTAGTTTAAATCAATGGCGAATTAGTCTTGCTCTGAATCGAGTTTATAGACTCTGTTCCGTATGTGGCTGACTCACTCCCTTCTTTCCGTAAAAATCCTCGTTCCTCCACAGTGACATTCCCTCAACTCTCCATTATATTTCCGTCCATGACCCGGCCGCGCCACAAAGCCATCTTAATTTTTTTTATCGCCATCTGCGCGGTCTTCTCCGCGTCCGCCGATGACGACACCGATGCCCTTACTCACCAGCATTGGTACGAAGCCCGTACCCAGCATTTCAATCTCTACAGTTGCGGCCCCACCCAGGAAGTTTACAAAGCCATTGCCCGCCTCGAACAATTCCGCGACGCCTACGGCCTCCTCGCCGGCGCGCAAGTCCTCACCTCGCCGCCCATCACCGTCATCGCTTTTCCCGATCACGCGTCCATGCGCCCGTTCCTGCCGCAATACCAGGGCCAGGCCGAAAGTCTCTCCGGGTTTTTCAAGCGCAGCAGCGATGAAAATCTCATCGTCCTCGAACTCGCCGGCACCAATTCCGAATCGCTTGACACTGTCTATCACGAATTCACGCATCTGCTCCTTCGCCGCAATGACGACATCTGGCCCGTCTGGCTCGAGGAAGGCATGGCCGAAATTTATTCGACCTTCGAAGCCGCCGGACGCACGGTTCGTTTCGGCAAGCCCATCGAACATCATCTTTGGATTCTGCATCACGAGCCACTCATGCCTTTGAAAGACTTGCTCGCCGTCACGCACACCTCGCCCCAATACAATGAGCAAAGTTATCAAGGCATGTTCTACGCCGAATCCTGGCTGCTCACGCATTATTTGATGAATGGCGATAATCCTATTATCAAAGCGCGATTTCGCGATTACACTCCCCTGCTTCGCCGCGGCCAATCCACCATCGAGGCTTTTACCAACGCCCTCCGCTTGCCGTTGCCCGCCATCGAGGCCGATTTCCATCGCTACCTTGAGCGTGGCCGATTCGATCCTGTGATCGCACCCGTGTCCATGGATTTGTCCGCGCCCCGGCAAGTCGCCACCCGCCCCATTGGCCGCGTAGAAACCTGTTTTCGTCTCGGCGATGAATTACTGCGCATCAATCGCGCCGACGCCGCCGAACCGTTTTTTGCCGAAGCCGAAAAAATCGCGCCCAACAGTCCCCTGCCCTACGAAGGCCTCGGCATGCTCGCCTTGCAACGCGAACATTCCGACGAGGCATTGCGCGATTTGAAAACCGCCGTTGACAAAGGTTCCACAAGTTTTCTCGCCCATTACCTTTACGCAGAAACGAAATTCCACGCGCAGGGCGATGGCCAGGGCCGCTACACCCGTCTTGATCCCACGATTGCCACCGAAATTCACAACGAATTGCAACGCTCCATCGAACTCATGCCCACCTTTGGCCCGTCGCACGAACTGATGGGATTTTTTGAATTGGTCCAGGGCGATGAGCTTGCCGATGCCCAGCAACAATTACTTCGCGCCATCCAGCTTGAGCCCGAAAATCAATGGTATCTGATCTCGCTCGCCCAGGTGCAACTCCGCAGCCGCGATCTCGATGCCGCGCGCCGCACGCTCGAACCCTTGCGGCTCGCCACCACGGAACCCAAACTCCGCGAACGCGCCGAGGAAGAAGTCACCGAGATAGACCGCTTCCAGAAGCGGCTCAACAGCGGCAGGTAATCTCAGTAACTGTAATTGTTTCCCGACTTGGGATCGATCTTTCGGTCGCTGCCCGAGGAAATTTTCGATTTCGATTTCCGCGCGAACAATTCCCCCACCATCGAATCCGCGCTCGCGTATTTGGTGAAACCTTCGGGCGGCAGGAACAGTTTCCGCTCCAAATCTTCGGAGCGCATCGCCATCAAATCCAGCGTGAACATCACCGGCGACTTCACTGTGCGGATCCGCACTGGGAACGCGTTCACATCCGACGCCTGCCACACCGCGAAAGTCGTCGTCGTTCCATCGTCGCATGTCACCGCCACTTCCACCTCGTGCCCCGGATGCCCATTCACTACCTCGCCCGGCGCGCCCGCCGTCTGCGACATCATCTGCACTCGCGTTACATGCGTCGGCGAAGCGATCGGCGCGTAACCTTGCAACGCCTCGCTCAAAACGAAACCCGTCTCCTCTTTCACGTCCCAAAGAAACGTGCTGTCGCTATTCTTCGCCGTGAACAACATATGCTGCTCCCGCACCAATAATTGACCGGTCGTCGTCACGGTGTTCGATACCCCAGGCTGCTCAATCGTCAGTCTCGCGCTGTAACCATTCGCATTCGTCAACAACGCCGCCGCCGGTCCCACCATGAACAGGGGAATTTTCGCGGCCTGCATCTCGTGATTGAATTCAAAATTTGAAACCTGATGGCGGCGGCCAAAACAACCCGCCAAAAAAATCACTCCCACAGCCAGCAGCATTGCCGCGCCAAATTTAAAATGTTCTCGATCAACTTTCATCGCCCAAAGCTACTCACCCCACAAGACACCGGTCAAGCCTGCGCAAATCCATCCGCCCGTTCTACATTCATTCCAATCAATCCGTTTTTTCGATTTTATCCTCCTCTGCGACTCCGCGTCAACTTTTCGCCCAAACCCACCGCTCTCGATTCATCATCCCCAATTCCACACTCCACACTCCGCATTCCGCACTTTCTCAGCCCCCGCGCAACACCGCCAACGGCGGCTGCTTCAACAACCCGCGGCTCATTAACAACCCTGTCACCACCGTCAATGTCGGCACGATGGCCATCGCCACCACCAGCGGCAAAATCTCCGGTACAAAATTCATCTTGAACACGAACCAGCACAACGCCCACGCCGCGCCCAGCGCCAGCACCACCCCAGTCAACGCCGCCAGTGTTCCCAAAGCCGCGTACTCGACCAATAAAATTTGCAAAATCTGTTTTCGCGATGCCCCCAGCGTCCGCAACAAAACACTCTCCTGCATACGTTGATATCGTCCCGTCAACAATGCCCCCACCAGCACCAGCAAACCCGTCGCCACCGTGAACATCGCCATGAACCGCACCGCCAAAGAAATCTTGCTCACGATGGCATCCACCGTTTTCAACACCAGCGCTAAGTCAATCGTCGAAACATTTGGATATTGCCGCACCAGCGCCCGCTGCAATTTGGCCGAATCGTCCGGCGTCGAAATATGCGTCACCAGCACATACATCGCCGGCGCCTCTTCCAATGCGCCCTGCGGAAATACCACGAAAAAATTCGGCTGCACACGGCGCCAATCTACCTCCCGCAAACTCGCCACTCGCGTCAAAATCGGTACGCCTTGAACGTCGAAAACAATTTCATCGCCCACGCCGACGTGTAATTCCTTCGCCAGATCATTCTCAACCGAAATCGGCGCTGGATTCGTCCCGCCCAATGCCTGCGGTTCCCATTTGCCCGCCGTGATTTTTTCTCCGTCGCGCAAGTGATCGCTATACGTGCTCCGATATTCATGCCGCAACGTCCAGTGCGGCACGCGATTTCCCCGGTCTCTGCGCCCGCGCCGTTCCCCCGGTTCCCCATGATCTTCCTTCTCGCTCAGCATCGCCTCGACCGACTTTCCTTTCACCGATTCCAGCCGCATCGTCACGATCGGCGCTTCATCCAAAATCGGAAAATGAAATGACTCCACGAGTTTCGCCACGCCGCCAATCTGGTCAGGCTGGATGTCGAAGAAGATCGTATTCGCCTGGTTGGTCCCGCTCGACGTCACCAGTTGCGTCAACAACGTGCGCTGCACCAAATACAAACTCACCATCAAAAAAGTTCCCACGCCCAGCGCTAATAATAACAGCAGCGTGCGATTATTTGGCCGATGCAGATTCGTCACACCCTGCCGCAACGCGAATGGCAAATTTCGCAGCGTCAATTTTCGCGTCAAAAAAATCAGCAGCGACGCTATTCCCGTCAACACCCCGAACGCCACGCCCAGGCCCGCAGGAAACCCGATTCCGATTCGCCAGTCATGGCTCTGCGCAAATGCAAATGCCGCAATTCCCAAAATCAACACCACACTCACCACCCACCGCAGCGGATCTCTCCGCGCCTTTGCCGATTCGTACGACGCCCGGATCGCCGCCAGCGGGGATACTCGCCGCACCGTCAACATCGGCAGCAACGCAAATAAAACACTGATCAAAAATCCTACCCCGACCGCTCGCGCCACCGCCCACCACGACGTATGAAATTGAAAATCAAATGGAATCAAATCCGCCAGCACGCCTGGCAGCGCAAATTGAATCACGATTCCCAACGCCGCGCCGACCAGCGCCCCGAACATCCCCAGCGCCATTCCTTGCGCGAGATAAATCGCAAATGTCTGACCCACCGAACAGCCAAGGCATCGCAACAACGCCACCGTTACGAGCTTTTCCTTCACATGCACATGAATCGCACTCGCCACGCCCACGCCGCCGAGTAACAGTGCAATAAATCCCACGAGATTCAGGAAGTGATACAGGTTCTCCATTGCCCTTCCCAAATCGCGCTTGCTGTCCGCAACGGTGTGATGGCTGATGCGCAGCTTGTCGAGTTCCGGCTTGATGCGTTCGACCAGATTCGAGACATCCGTTTCCGGCGAGAATTTAAAATAGACGTTGTAATTCACCAGGCTCCCCGGCTTCAACAAATCCGTCTTCGCCAAATCCTCCAGCGGAATATAAACTCGCGGCGCGACCGCCGAGAGCGCCACATTTTCACCCGGAACTTTTTTCAACTCACCGACAATGGGCGTCGTCAAGCCACCCAGCTTCACCTGGTCGCCGACTTTTGCGTTGAATTGCTTTAGCAATCCTTCGTCCAGCAGCGCGCCGCCATGTCGAAAAATTTCTGCTCCATTCGTCGGATCTGTCTCCAACTTCCCATAAAAAGGAAAACCTCCGCCGAGCGCGCGCAGTTGCACCAGCCGCGTACCTTCGCCGCGCGGAAAATAAATCATCGTGGAGAACATCGTCTCGCGCGACTGTTCCCCGCCTTGCGTCCGCATCAACTCCTCCGCGTCCGGTGTAAACGCCTCGCGCGAACTCAGCACCAGGTCCGCACCCACCAAACTCTTCGCCTGCTCCTCAATCGCGCGTTCCAAATTGCTTCCCAGCGACCCAATCGCCGTCAGCGCCGCGATGCCCAGTACAATCGAGCACGAAAATAACAACAGCCGCTTCCGGCTCGCACGGCTGTCCCGCCACGCCATCTGCCACGTCCACTTTGAAAAAAATGATTTCAGGATTTCCATCGCGAAATTTTACCCTTCCACGACCACGCCGCCCTTGAGCCGGATGATGCGCTGCGTCCGCTTGGCCAATTCCGTATCATGTGTCACCAAAACCAGCGTCGTGCCCAATTCCGCGTTTAACGCAAACAGTCGCTCGATGACCACGTGCCCCGTCTCTGCGTCCAGGTTTCCCGTTGGCTCATCCGCAAAAAGAATTTTTGGACGATTGATAAACGCCCGCGCCAGCGCCACGCGCTGCTGTTCACCGCCGGAAAGTTGCAGCGGATAATGCGTGAGCCGCTCGCCCAAACCCACGCGCGCCAATAATTCCACCGCCTCGCTCCGCACCTGTTTCCCGCCGCGCAATTCCACGGGAACCATCACATTCTCCACGGCGGTGAGCGTCGGAATCAGTTGAAAATTTTGAAAAACGAATCCCACACTTTCATTGCGCACGCGCGCCCGGCCGTCTTCATCCAGCGCACCCAGCGATACGCCATTAAGCAGCACTTCACCCGTCGTTGGCTGATCGAGCCCCGCGCACAAACCCAGCAGCGTGGTCTTGCCGCTGCCGGACGGCCCGAGGATCGCGCAAGTCGAACCCGCCGCGAGCGAAAAGTTGATGTCCTTGACCACCGTCAACGTCGCCGCGCCATTGGGATAGCTCTTCGACAGTTGCCGCACCTCGAGTATGGGATTGGAACTCACTGCTTTCTTATTCCACGATTGCGAAGTTCCGTCAACGCAACCCGCCTCCCAACGGGCCGCGGGTCTGCGACCCGCAGCAATAGGAATCAAGATCGCCGCTCTAGTTTTATTCAACCATTCGATAACTGCTAGCGCATCCCTTCCACCTATATTAACTTCTCTCAGCGCGATCGCTTCAAAACGATTCGCCTGCCAATGAACAACCAAAGATTTTTCGCCCTGCTCCTATTATTGATAGCAGTCATCGTGCTTCCTCAAAAAACCTTCGCCGCCGACTCGGCTCCAAAATCCATCGTTGTCCTCGGCGACAGCCTCGCCGCCGGTTACGGCCTTGACGATCCCGACGAATCTTTTCCCGCGCTGCTCCAGACGAACATCAACGCCGCCGGTTTGAATTTCACCGTCGTCAACGCCGGCGTCAGCGGCGATACCACCGCCGGCGGTCTTCGCCGAATGGATTGGCTTCTCAAGCGCAAGATGGACGTCCTCGTCCTCGAACTCGGCGGCAACGATGGCCTGCGCGGAATTCCCGTCACCGCCACGCGCACGAATCTGCAAACCATCATAGACCGCGCGCGCCAAAAAAATCCCGACGTCCAGATCATTATCGCCGGTATGCAAATGCCCCCCAGCATGGGCGAAGATTATACCCACGCCTTTCGGCAAGTCTTCCCCGACATCGCGACCGCCAACCACGCCGCGCTCATCCCCTTTTTGCTCGAAGGCGTCGGCGGCCATCCTGAACTCAACCAACCCGACCAAATCCATCCCACTGCGGAAGGCGCCCGCATCGTCGCCGCAAACGTCTGGAAAATCCTCCAACCCATCCTCGAAAAAATGAATATTCCTACTCCCAAATAACCCGCTCCACGAAATCCCTTTTGAATTGGACGCAAAAAAATTTCAGTGCTAGCGTCGTCCTATGCCTGATCTGACCCGATTTCTCCTCGCCGCCGCCTGCGCCGCCCTCAGCGCCAATGCCTCCGCCCACGATCTCGTGCTGTGGTACAATAAGCCCGCCGCGCTCACCAACTGGACGAGTGCGCTTCCCATCGGCAACGGCCGCATGGGCGCGATGATTTTCGGCGGCATCGCCCGCGAACGCATTCAACTCAACGAAGACACACTCTGGGCTGGCGGCCCGTACGATCCCAATAACACCAACTCCCTCCAATATCTCCCCGAAGCCCGCCAGCTTATTTTCGACGGGAAGTATGCCGAAGCCAGCAAATTGATCGGCAATAAAATGATGGCCACGCCCGTGCGCCAAATGCCTTACGAAACCGTAGGCGACCTGCTGCTGGATTTTCCCGGCGCCACCAACGCCACCAATTATCGTCGCGATCTGGATCTTGATACCGCCACCGCCCACGTCACTTACAGCGTCGGCGATATTAATTATTCCCGCGAAATATTTGCGAGCGCGTACGATCACGTCATCGTCATGCGCCTCTCCGCCGATCAATTCGGCCAGGTCTCATTCAACGCCACGATGCAAAGCCCGTTGAAATCCATTCTCGAAGCCGTCGCCCCTGACATGCTTATCTTGCGCGGCACGAACGGCGATTCCTCCGGCATCCACGGCGCATTGCAATTTCAGGCTCGCGTTCGCGCCATCGTTTCCGGCGGCACGGCGACGCTCAGCGCTGGCAAGCTTTCCGTTTCCCACGCCGATTCCGTCACGCTGCTCATCGCCGCCGCGACCAGTTACAAAAATTATCACGACGTCTCCGGCGATCCTGCCGCCATCACCGCCGCAGAAATCAAAGCCGCCGCCAAAAAGCCTTTTAACGATTTGCGTGGCGCACACATCGCCGACTACCAATATTTCTTTCACCGCGTCCAACTCAATCTCGGCGTCACTGACGCCGCCAAACTTCCCACGGACGAACGTATCGCCGCTTTTTCCGAAGGCCAGGACCCGCAACTCGCCGAACTTTATTTTCAATTTGGCCGCTACCTGCTCATTTCCAGTTCGCGCCCGGGAGGCCAGGCCGCGAATTTGCAAGGCTTGTGGAATGAAAGTTTGAATCCGCCCTGGGGCAGCAAATACACGATCAATATCAATACCGAAATGAATTATTGGCCCGCTGAAGTCGCCAACCTTGGCGAATGCGTCGAGCCGCTCACCGAAATGGTCATGGACCTGACGCAAACCGGCGCGCGCACTGCTCGCGTCCAATGGGGCGCTGGCGGCTGGGTCGCCCATCACAACACCGACCTTTGGCGCGCTTCTGCGCCGATTGACGGGCCT
The DNA here is from genome assembly GCA_036268055.1 of Verrucomicrobiia bacterium. Classification (NCBI taxonomy): domain Bacteria; kingdom Pseudomonadati; phylum Verrucomicrobiota; class Verrucomicrobiia; species Verrucomicrobiia bacterium. Next base: position 251,961 of record DATAUW010000041.1, read on the forward strand.
GGCTCCGGTTTTTGGCCGACTGGCGGCGCGTGGCTCTGCGGCAATCTCTGGGACCATTATGAATTCTCCGGTGACAAAAAATATCTCGCGCGCATTTATCCCGCGCTGAAAGGCTCCGCGCAATTTTTCCTCGATACTCTCGTCGAAGAGCCCACGCATAAATGGCTCGTGACCTGCCCTTCGCTCTCGCCCGAAAATAGCCATCCCGGCGGCGCGGCAATTTGCGCCGGGCCCGCGATGGACGAGGAAATTCTTCGCGACCTTTTTGCGCACACGATTCGTGCCGCGGAAATTCTCGGTGTGGACAAGGAATTTCGCGATCAGGTCGCCGCTGCTCGCGCCCGCCTCGCGCCGAACCAAATCGGCAAAGGCGGCCAGCTTCAGGAATGGCTCCAGGATTGGGACCTTGAGGCCAAGGACCAGCACCATCGCCATGTCTCGCATCTCTATGCGCTTTATCCGAGCCAGCAAATCAGTTTGCGCGAGACTCCCGACCTCGCCGCCGCTGTGCGCAAGTCCCTCGAACTGCGCGGCGATAAAGCCACTGGCTGGGCCACCGCCTGGCGTCTCAATCTTTGGGCCCGCCTGCATGACGGCGATCACGCCTACGAAATTTTCCGCTTCCTCCTCAGTCCACAGCGCACCTATCCCGACATGTTCGACGCCCATCCGCCGTTTCAAATTGACGGCAATTTCGGCGGCGCGGCGGGCATCGCCGAAATGCTTTTGCAAAGCCGCGACGGCGAAATTGAACTCCTTCCCGCGCTCCCAAAAATCTGGCCCGACGGCTGGGTAAAAGGTTTGCGCGCCCGCGGCGGTTTTCAAGTAGATGAAAAATGGGACAACGGCAAGCTCACCGGCGCCGTCCTTCGCAGCGAAACCGGCGGCTCCGCCAACCTCCGCTACGGCGACAAAGTGGTCCCGATAAAATTAAAACCCAACAAACCCGCTGTCTTCAACGGCAAGCTCGCAACCAAATAATTTAATCCCGACTCAATGTCACTATTTCGGCGGTTTGAGCACGCTTAAATTCCGTCCTTCGCGTTTCCAAACCGTCGCCTCCACCTTCGGCACATACATCTGCGTTTCCGCCGGCAACCGCCGCGCGATGCCCGCGAACGACCGCGCTTTTCGTTGCTTCAATAATTTATCCACGCGCCCCTCGCCCACGTTGTAAGCCGCCAGCGCCAATTCCCAATCGCCGTAATGCGAATGCAAAGCACGCAAATATTTCGCCGCCGCCCGCGCGCTTTTCTCCGCCTGATAACGCTCGTCCCACGGCCAGAGCGATAGCTGCTCGTCGCGCGCCGTCTGCGGCATCAACTGAAACATCCCCGCCGCGCCCGCCGGACTCCGCGCCTTCGGGTTGAAAGACGATTCCACCTCCGCCACCCAAACGAGTTCCGGCGGCACTCCCTCAGACAAAAAAATCTCCTTCAATCGCGGCACATAATTTCTTGCCTGCGCCGGCCACGGACGCTTCGCCAGTTGCCGCGTCCACACCTCGCGCTCCTCCGCCATCGTCACCTGTTTTCCCCGCCCCAATTCCTGCGCCGCCTCCAGATAATCCAGCCGCGTCTGCAACCAATCGCCATACGCAGCCGTCTCCTCGAACTTCTGCAACAGTGGAACCAGCTCCTCCGCGCTTTGGCGCAATGTCGCAAGCTGGTTGATATTCGTCCCCTCCATCGCCTCCTTCAACTCCGCGAAAATTCGCTGCACTTTTTTTTCATCCAACTGCTTCAGCGCCCGCAAAACATCTGGATCAATATTGTCCTGTAACCAATCATCCACCGACTCCAACTGCACCCCGCCACCGGTCGAATAAGCCGGAGAATTAGTTTGGGCGTTGAGGCTGGCGCCGCCGCCAAGAATAGAAACTATCACGAGCACTCGCGCCACTTTCATAACAACACCGTAGCACAAAGTACGCGGTTCACCATTCGAGACACGGCGATGCGGCTGTGACTTTGATGAACCGAAAGAGCGTTGATTCCGCGTTATTTTTTCTCCACGACGGCTTTGGGCGACTTCAACTCCGGCGCATTTTGCATGGCGTTAAATGTTTTCATACTTAGGTCATCAAAAAGTTTTTGCATCAGGATTTTTCGATGACTGTCCCCCGTGAATGCGTTCCCGCCCGTTTCAGAAGCGTCGGACGTGATGGTTTTCAACCAGACAGTATTATGCGTGGCCCGGTCCTTGGCGATCCATTCGACCACCAATGTAAAATTAACTTTGTCCCACGCGAATGCGCCGCCGAGACCTTGATCGGCCTTGACCGCCCGCGGCACCAGGATCAAATCGGCGCTCGTTTCGCCAGCCGCTTTTTCTTCGGACGAAACCTCCTTCACCTGCTGAAATGACGCGTTGGCAACCTGTCGCGCATAATCCTGTAATGATTGTCCAAAAGGAAAAACCCATTTGTCGCCCATCATCGGAAACTCATACTTGTAGTTTTGCAAGTCGCTATTGATGACCAGCACGGCTTGATGCGGCAGTTTTTCTGCGACTGGAAAACTTGCCGGTTTGACCGATATCTTTACCATGTGGGTGCATCCGGTTCCCAGGATTGCCAGCCCGAGCGCCAGCACAAGCGTTAAATGCGAGACCAAAGAATTTGTTTTTTTCATCATATCTGGTTTTTGTGTTGACGGCGGATTATTTCGAAAGAGCGATGCTAAGTTTGGCGCTTTGTTGAGTTGCCGTTTTCGGCAGATCTATGGTTACGATTGCGCCATCGCTCCAATCTTTTCCTTTAGGCACAGGATTGTAATAGATGAAGCCTTCCATGTCCTGCCCCGGGGCCAGAGTTTGGTCCGGCATTTCCTTGCCCACGAAGTTGCGCTGCACCTCAGTGGCGCTGGCAACCATGGATGCGCCGACAAACAGTAAGGGGAGCGAACCGCCGGCTGCTCCCAGCCAGGCAACCGCTTCGCCGCCGCCGCTATTGCGATCAATGCCTTTGCCATCGGCCGTCCGGTCGCCCGCGGTATTGCGCAGCGTGAGATGAAAATTCTTTTTCTCGACCAGGAAAGTCTGGTCCGGACTCTCATTGCGAATCCGAACGTGAAGGATCGCGATGCCATCGCTCACACTATTCACACCGAAATACTCGCGGCTCCGTTGGTTATCCACGAAGGGATCTATTCCGACGTCCAGTCCGGCTTCATGCATTCTATGTTCGGTGGGAGAAGCGACGGTTTGGTGATAATCCGGTTTTCTGCCGGAGCTGCATCCACAAAGCAAAGTGAGCATGGCTGCTGCCGCAATGCGGTTTTTCAATTTTGAAATATCCATCTTCATAGAGTTTTGAGCCCGTTGATTCCCGGAGTGCCGCTTGGATTGCGCGAGACTGTGGATGACACAAACGGGTTTCACAAGCTTTTTTTGGAAGCTATATTTTCTGGTGCTAATTGATAAAAACTTCATTTTTGGATTTTGATTTATCACGCGGTATAAACCTCAACATTTCCTCACTTCCAACTTTCTATCCATCGCCCTAGACTCCCCGCATGATCACTGTCGTCGGCAGTTTCAACATGGACCTGTTCATCGAAGTCCCGCGTTTCCCTGCTCCCGGCGAAACTCTCTTCGGGAAAAACTTTCGCCGCGCCACCGGCGGCAAAGGCGCGAACCAGGCCTGCGCTCTCGCCCGCCTCGGCGAGTCTGCCGCGATCATCGGCGCCGTCGGCCAGGATGCCTTTGGCGATGAGATGCTCCAAAACCTCGCGGCCTTCGGCGTGGACACCACCGGCGTCGTCCGCCGGACCGACACCGCCAGCGGCACTGCCGTCGTCACGCTCGATGCCCGTGGCGAAAATCAGATCATCGTCGCCAACGGCGCGAACGACACATTGTCCGCCGCCGACGTCACGCGCCAGTTGCCCTTGATAAAAAATTCGCGCGCGCTCATCACTCAGCTTGAAACGCCCCTTGAATCCGTCGAGGCCGCCTTGCGCGCCGCCCGCGAGTCCGGCATCCCGGCCATTCTTAATCCCGCTCCGCACACGCCCGTGCCCGATGCCATCCTCGGCCTGTGTGATTGGCTTATCCCCAACGAAATCGAAGCCGCCAAAATCAGCAACCTTGAAATCACCGATACCCACAGCGCCGCGCGCGCCGTTGTGCACATCCGCAAACGAACCGGCTGCGCGAACATCCTCGTGACCCTCGGTCCAAACGGCGCGTGGCTCGACACTCCAAAATTCGCCGGCCACATTCCCGGCTTCAAAGTTACCGCCGTGGACACCGTCGGCGCCGGCGATACCTTCATCGGCGGCTTCGTCACGCAATTACTGGAGCACGGTGACGCCCACACCGCCGCGCGATTCGGTTGCGCCGCCGCCGCCATCGCCGTCACCCGCCGCGGCGCGCAAGCCAGCCTTCCGACAAAAAAAGAAGTGACCGCTTTTTTAGAAAATAATTCTTAAAAGTCTGCAAAGCCGAAAAATCACTTCCCCCGCTTGCGCCCCAATTCTTTCGTCAATTTATCCAGCGGCAACGTGTTCACCACATCTTTCTTTCCCAGCCAGCCTTTGCGCGCCATGCCCGCGCCGAGCCGCAAAAATCCCGCGTGCTCGTTGCGATGCGCATCGCAGTTGATCACACACTTCACGCCTTTGGACTTCGCGTACGGCCACAATCGCCAGTCCAGGTCGAAACGATACGGGCTCGCGTTCAACTCGATCCACGTGCCCGTCGCCGCGCACGCATCAATCACCGCCTGCTGATTCACCTTGTAAGGCTCGCGCTCCAGCAGCAAGCGCCCCGTCAAATGTCCCAGCATGTGCACGTGCGGATTTTCCGCCGCCATGATCAGGCGTTTTGTGTTATCCGCTTCATTCTGCGAAAAGCCCGCGTGCAAACTCGCGACCACGACTTCCAATTCCGCAAGCAGGTCGTCATCAAAATCCAGTTTGTCCTTGAGGATGTCCACTTCCGAACCCGCCAGCAGCTGAAAATTAATTCCTTCATCCGCGAACTCGCGGTTGATTTTTTTGATCTCCTTGATTTGTTCGCGCACGCGCGCGGGTTCCAATCCATGCGCCTGAAACGACGACTTCGAATGGTCGGTGATTGCCCAATAGTCCAAACCCAAATCGCTCATGTGCTCCGCGATTTCTTCCAGCGTGCCCTGCCCGTCGCTCCAGTTGGAATGATTATGCAGCGACCCGCGCAATTCCGTCCACTCGACCAGCCGCGGAATTTCATTTTTCTCCGCGACCGCAAATTCGCCGTAGTCTTCGCGCAATTCGGGCGGCACATAGGCGAGCCCGAGCTTCTCAAAAATTTCCTCCTCGGTCCGGCACGGCACGAGCAATTTTGGGTCGCGCGTCTCTTCTTTCGATTTGAACAACCCGTATTCGTTAAGCCGCAGACCGCGCTGGATTGCGCGCTGCCGCATGACGATGTTGTGCTCCTTGCTGCCGGTGAAATATGCCAGCGCGAATGGAAATTCCGCATCGCTTACCACGCGCAAATCCGATTGGATGCCGCCCGTCAAAATCACCGAGGCCTTTGTCTCTCCTTTCGCGCTCACGCTCACGACGCCGGGCTCGGTGGTAAATGCCTCGATCACATCTTTCGGATTTCGTGACGACACCAAAAAATCTATGTCGCCGATGATCTCCTTATAACGTCGCAAACTTCCCGCCGTGCTGCATCGTACCACTTCGGGATAACTGCGCAGCGATTCCAGCACCGGTTCCGCCACGCTCAACGCCTTCACCAGCAAATGCCGCGACGCATACATCCGCCGAAAACTAATCCCCTCCAAAATCTTCGCCTGGGTTTTTTCGCCGAAACCTTCCAGCACCGCGACCTTGCCTTCCTTGCTCGCCACTTCCAATTCAATCACCGTCTTGATGCCCAGCTTGTCGTAAAGCGCTTTCACTTTCTTCGGACCGACGCCGGGGATTTGCAACATTTCCATCAGGCCCTCCGGAATCGAAGCTTTCAACTCGTCATAATATGCGAGCTTGCCCGTGGTCACGAGTTCCGTGATTTTCTGCTGCAACGCTTCGCCGATGCCTTTGATTTCGTCCAACCGCTCTTCGGTCACGAGTTGATGCAGAGGTTCCGCCAGCGATTCCAGCGTCCGCGCCGCGTTCGCGTAAGCGCGAGTCTTGAAAGGATTCTCGCCTTTCAACTCTAGCAACACGCCGATTTCAGAAAGAATTTCCGCCACGCGATCTTTGTCCATAAAATAAATATGCGACGCCAAACCCAAACTTCAAAGTTCATTCTTCCTCCTCTCGGACCGCGGGTCTGTGACCCGCAGCAAGGTGAATCCGGTCAAGCCGCTTTAGGCTCAGCCAGGCGCGGCAATATTTATTGAAAGTTGCTGCGGGTCACAGACCCGCGATCCGGTTGGAAAGACACTCGCGCGCGTCCGGCGATTACCCGCCTTCACTCCACAATTTCAGTTCCCGCCGCAACCGTTCCGTAGGCAAACCAATCACATTCGTGAGCGAGCCCGAAATATTTTCCACGATCTTATCGCCGTAATCCTGGATTGCGTATGCGCCTGCCTTGTCCAGTGGATTGATGAGCTTGAGATACTCGCGAATCGCTTTCGCGCTGAGCGGACGGAATTTCACCTGCGTTCTTTCCGCGAACATTTTTTGCCGATGCCCGCGTAGTTGCAACAGGCACACTCCCGTCACGACTTGATGCGTCCGTCCGCGCAGTTGTTTCAACATGCGATGCGCGTCCTCGTGGTTCGCCGGCTTGCCGAATAATGCGCTGCCGAGCGACACCAGCGTGTCCGCCCCGATCACTAGCGCATCGGGAAAGCGTTTCGCCACCGCGCGCGCCTTGCGATACGCGTTGATTTGCGAGAGTTCCACCGCCGTCAATTCCTCGTTGTGCAATTCCTCGGCGTCGCTCGGAATCACCGTGAATTCCGCGATCAATTTTTTCAGCAACTTCGTCCGCCGCGGCGAACTCGACGCCAAAATAACGGGAGGCAATTTCATACGCTAAACTTTCGCCGGCACGGCGGACGCTTCGCTCAGCGATACCCGCAGCCGTTTTAATTTGCGCTCAAACTCCACATCGTCGAGCACGGGAGATGCGCCGTCCGACGCGATCTCCTGCTCCAATTCGATCCACGATTTGCATCCGCCGTACGAAGCCAGCATTGGCAATTCAACCGGCGAGGGCATCCGAAAAATTTTCACCGCCAGTGCGAAGATGGCTTTCTCGCGTCCCCATTCAAATCGTTCCGCGATCACTTCATCCCGCCAGACATGCTGTCCGCGCAATGCCTTTGCCTGTTCAAGCGAATGCAACTGCTCGGCATACGCAATCTCCGCGAAAAATTCCAACCGCAAAGTGTCCACCGGCGGAAAGTGCGGCGCGATTTCGTCGTAACGCCGTTGCGCGGAAGGAATCACCGACTCGCGCTGCTGATGAAACAAAGTTGGAAATAGAAGAAAACGATTTTGCGCGACTTGAAAACCGCCGCGTCCCTCGCTGATGCCGCCCTTGCGCAGAATCAAAATCTGCTCGCCGCGCCCGAGCGCATCCACGACCACCGCCCACTCTTTAAATGCCACACGCACAAAATGATTCTAGCCGCGAACTCCGTGAAAGTCGAGTGCCGGCCAAGCTTCGGCTTGCCAGTCCTGCCCGCATCTTTTAGGCTGCGCGAAACCAATATATGAACAGCACAATCCGCTTCAAACTCTTCCTGATGATGGTCCTGGAATTTTTCATCTGGGGCGCATGGCTGCCGCTGATCTTTAGTTATTTGCCCGCGCTGAAATTTTCACCGTGGGAACAATCCATCATCCTTAACGCCTTCCCCGTCGCCGCGATCATTGGAATGTTTTTCAGCAACCAATTCGCCGACCGCAATTTTGCCGCCGAAAAATTCCTGGCATTCAGTCATCTCATCGGTGGACTTGCCATGATCGGGCTCGCGTTCACCAAGGAATTCTGGCCGTTTTTTGGCCTCATGTTTGTCCATTGCCTTCTCTACGTGCCCACGCTTTCCATCACGAATTCGATCGCGTTTGCGAACATGAAAGATGCGCAAAAGGAATTCGGCTTTGTCCGCATGGGCGGCACGCTCGGCTGGGTGCTCGCGGCGTGGCCGTTCACTTTTATTTTTGTGGACTGGGCTAAAGTTCACGCGGCGAATCCGCAAGGTTTTGTGGCGACCATTGGCGCCGCGCTCGCAAATGGCCTCAGCGGACCGGCGTTGCAAGCCGCGACAATTTGGACATTTATCGTGGCGGGAATCGCGTCGCTTCTGCTCGCGGCCTTCAGCCTGACGCTCCCGCACACACCACCGAAAAAAGCCGGCGCGGGCGGTGCGGAGAAATTGGCTTGGGCTGAGGCAGTAAAACTTTTGCGGCATCCTTTCGTACTCGTGCTCTGGCTCGTCACCTTCGTAGATGCCGTCGTTCACAATTGCTACTTCAACTGGGCTGGTTCATTTCTCAGCGCGGATACCGCCAGCGGAGGCGCGGGCATTCCCGGCAACTGGGTCATGCCCGTCATGAGCATTGGCCAGGTCGCGGAAATGTTTACCATGTTCATTCTCGGCGCCACGCTCAAGCGGCTCGGCTGGCGCACGACCATGATCCTCGGCATCATCGCTTACCCGATTCGTTTCGCGGTGTGGGCCTTTTTTCCCGACCACAAGGAACTCATCATCCTCGTGCAAATCCTCCACGGCATCTGCTATGCATTTTTCTTTGCGACAGTTTATATTTTCGCCGAGGAATATTTTCCAAAAGATGTTCGCTCAAGTGCGCAGGGACTTTTCAATGTCATGATCCTTGGCATCGGCGCGCTCGCCGCAAACTCGCTTTGCCCGATGCTTGCGCAGCAAACTTTCAGTCACAACGGCATCACCGATTGGCACCATCTTTTCCTGGTGCCGCTCTTCATCGCGCTCGGCTCGGCCATTGCGCTGGCGTTGTTCTTTCACCCGCCAAAACAAACCGGCCCGGTGCATTGAATCAATTTATCTCGCGCCATGCCGTCGAAAATAATCGTCTGCGATTATGCTGCGGCGTGGCCGGATCAATTCGCGCAGTTAAAGCGAATCATTTGGCCCACAGTAAGTGACATCGCACTTGCCATTGAGCACGTCGGCAGCACGGCTGTGGCCGGACTCGCCGCGAAACCGATCATTGATCTCGACATCGTCATTTCCAGCGCGCCCGACCTTCCGGCTATCATTGAGCGATTGAAAAATCTCGGTTACGAACACCTTGGCAACCTCGGCATTGAAGGCCACGAAGCCTTTCGCGCGCCGCCTGGCCCGATAGATCATCATCTTTACGTTTGCCTGGCAGAAAGCATCGCGTTCAAAAATCATATTCGCCTGCGTGATCGCCTGCGAAACGACGCGCTCGTGCGAAAACAATACGGAGATCTGAAACGCGACCTCGCCTTGAAATTCCCTGATTCGATAGACGCCTATGTGGATGGCAAAACCGAATTCATCTTGAATCTGCTGAAAGATGCGGGGATGGCCGCGCCCGACCTCGAATCAATCCGCAACGCAAATAAAATATTCTAGCGGCGGCAATCCTACTTCACCGACGGCAAATGAAATTCATCCGCGTGATACGAACTCCGCACCATCGGTCCGCTCGCCACATGCACGAAACCTATCTCGTCCGCCACGCCCTTATATTTGGCAAACCGCTCCGGTGAAACAAATTCCACCACCGGCAAATGCTTCAACGTCGGCTGCAAATATTGTCCCAGCGTGAGCATGTCGCAATTCACCCGCCGCAAATCTTCCATCGCGGCAAATAATTCCTCCTCCGTCTCGCCCAACCCGAGCATCAATCCCGACTTCGTATAAATTTCCGCACCGCGTTTCGCCTTCACTTTTCCGAGCACGCTCAGTGACCGGTCGTACGTCGCGCGCGACCGCACCGAAGGCGTCAAACGCCGCACCGTTTCCAGGTTGTGATTAAATATCTCCGGGCTCGCGCGCAGCACCGCGTCAATCGCCTCATCGCGATCCAGAAAATCCGGCGTCAACACTTCGATGACGATTCCCGGGTTCGCCGCGCGCACCGTCTCGATCGTTTTGCGAAAATGTTCCGCGCCGCCGTCCGCCAGATCATCGCGCGCCACCGCCGTGATGACCACGTGCTTGAGCCGCATGCGCTTCGTCGCTTCCGCCACCCGCGCCGGTTCGTCGGCTTCGAGCGGCAGCGGTTTCGCCGTGGATACCGCGCAAAATCCGCACGCCCGCGTGCAGCGGTCGCCCGCAATCATGAACGTCGCCGTACCTTTGCTCCAGCATTCCCAATGATTCGGACACTTGGCACTCTCGCAAACCGTGTGCAATTTCAACTCGTCGAGCAGGCCGCGCGTATGCGCAAAACTGTCCGACGTCGGCAATTTGATGCGCAGCCATTCCGGCAGGCGCGGACGCGGTTTGAGTTCGGTGATGGTCATCTATTTTGCGATCCTCTTGAAAAATCCCGGCAATTCCTCCGGCCCAAAATCCGCCAACACGTCGCCATCCACATCTAAAACCGGCGCGAGGCCCTGCCCGGAAATTTTTACCATCTCTTCATAAGCCGAATCATTCGCGATCACGTCCACAACCTCGTAGTCAACGTCGTGGGCGTCAAGCCACTTGACCGCTTTATCGCACCAACCGCAAAAGGGCTTAATAAATAGACGTGCTTTCATGGGGAGTACAACTTGGAAAAATGTTATGCGGCGAACAACGGCCTAACCGTTGACTTGCGCTTTGTATTTATCCGCGCTGAGCAGAGCGTCCAATTCGGAAGGATTGCTCAACTTGATTTTATAAAACCATCCGCCCGCGTACGGCTCGCTGTTCACCAGCGCGGGATTGTCACTCACCGCCTTATTGATTTCAACGACTTGCCCACTGACCGGCGAATAAATATCGCTCGCGGTTTTCACGGATTCAACGACCGCGCAGGCCTCGCCCGCTTTTACCTGGCGATTGAGCGCCGGCAATTCCACGAACACCACGTCAGTCAATTCCTGTTGCGCATGGTCGGTGATGCCGATGGTCGCCGTGTCGCCGCTTACCCGCACCCACTCGTGCGATTTCACATATTTCAAGTCCGTAGGAATATTAGACATAATGGAATTGAGTCAGGGCCGCGCCGTTTGGTCAATCAGCTTTTCGATAAATGGGTTTGGGCACGATCACCGCGGCGAAACGCTTCCCGCGAATTTCAATTTCAATCGGCGTTTGCGGCTTGGCAAATTCCGGCGGCACATAACCCATGCCGATGCCAATTCCCAGCGACGGACTTTGCGTGCCGCTCACCACTTCGCCGATTTTTTTTTCGCCGCTCCAAATTGCATAATGCGGACGCGGTGGCGGGCATTTGTCCGTCATCTTAAACGCAACGCACTTTTTCGTCACGCCCTTGGCCTTCTGTTCAGCCAGCACGGCGCGCCCGATAAAATCGCCTTTGTCCAGCGCCACGAAAAATCCCACGCCCGCCTCGATGGGCGTCGTCTGCTCATCCAACTCATGGCCGTAAAGTGGATAACAAACTTCCGTGCGCAAGGTATCGCGCGCGCCCAGGCCGGCTGGTTGCAGGCAGTATGGATGTCCCACCGCGAGGACTTTTGACCACACGGCCGCGATGACTTCCGCCGGGCTCACAATTTCAAAACCATCTTCACCCGTGTATCCGGTTCGAGAGACCCACACCGGCGTCCCGGCAAAATCAAATTGTCCGGCGTGATTCTTTTTCAAGTCCGAGGCCTGCGCAACCATCGTCCCTTTTTTTGAGGCTCCAGGAAAACATTGATTGATCATTTCCGCGACGCGCGGTCCCTGCACCGCGACCGCGCCGGTTTGGTCGGAAACATTTTTAAATTGCACCGACGCTCGATCGGGAAATGCCGCAAGCTGTTTCTCCAGCCACGCCACGTCCTCAGTGATTCGTCCGGCATTGATGATCAATAAATATTCGGCATCCGCGAGGCGATACGCATATAAATCATCCACCACACCACCGTGTTCATTGCACATCAACGTATATTGCCCCTGCCCCACGGCGAGCTTGCGAATGTCATTCGTGAGCACGTGATTCAAAAAACTTTCCGTGCCCGCGCCGCTCAGCAGCACTTCGCCCATGTGCGAAATATCGAAAATCCCCGCCGCTTTTCGCACCACGAGATGTTCATCCATGATGCTCGTGTATTGCACCGGCATTTCCCAGCCTCCGAACTCGACGAGCTTGCCGCCGAGTTTTTGGTGCAATTCAAAAAGTGGCGTGCGCTTCAACATGTCAACCCCACTTCTCCACCAGCATCTGGTTTTTGGGAACGCCAAGTTCGTTCATCACGAGATGCTGCGTGCCTTCGACCAATTCATTCGGCCCGCACGCATAAAAAACCGTGTTGGGCATATCGGCGATGTGCTCCTTGATCCATGCGGCGTCAATGCGCCCGCGCCGTCCCGGCCACGGATCGCCCGCCGACAGCCGTGTGCAGGTCACGTAAAAATTGAAATTCGGATTCTCCTGTTCCAACTGGCGAAATTCCTCGTCAAAAATAATATCGTTGGTCGTGCGCACGCTGTAGAGAATCGTGATTTCCGTTTCGAGCTTGCGCCGCGTGGCATCGCGCACGAAACCGCGAAACGGCGTTACGCCCGAACCACCCGCGATGCAGATCAAATGTTTGTTCGGCTCAAGCACCGGCAGAAATTTTCCCACCGGCTGGATCACGCCGAGTGTATCGCCCGCCTTCGCCCAATCCACGATGCGCGTGCCCATCTTGCCGTCGCGCTTCACCGTGATCTCGTAAAACCCGCGATCCAGTGCGCACGACGACAGCGAATACGCCCGTTTGTAGCTCGGCGTGTCCGGCCAATAAACCGTGATGAACTGCCCGGTCTTGAAGTCCGCGTCATAGCCCTCGGGCCATTTTATTTTCAGCGTTTTGGTGTCCGGCAACTCCAGCGTCACCGTTTCGATCACCATGTCCGCAACATTTTTCGGCATAAATTTAAAATCGGCCCGAGAATAATGGAACCGCCAACGGTGTAAAGGTCGCAATCGCCGTGACCGCGCGTGCATTCTGCATTATTTCTTTCGCTCGCGCCCGGCCTCTGGCAGCCTTGGTCCATGAGTCGGAGCACAGCAGCAAAGCCAAAAAGGAAATCGCCGGGCCGCAAAAAAATCTCCACGCCCGCGCGCACAATAAATCTCACTCTGCGGCTTCGTTACCACACCAATTTCGGCCAGTCCATTTTCGTCACCGGAAATCACGAATTGCTCGGCAACAGCGATTTCAATCGCGCCCTACCGCTGCAATATCTCAACGATGAATTCTGGCAAGTGACCATCGCCTTGCCGGTGACGGCGAAGAGCGCTCCGGTCACCTATAATTATTTCGTGCGCGAATCCACCGGCGCGCTGACTCACGATTGGGGTGCCGACAAAGTGATTCATCCTGCCTCGCTCACGCAAAGCGAAGTACTGATCATTGATTCGTGGAATTATGCCGGGTATTCCGCAAATGCCTTCGCTACCAAACCGTTTAAAAAAGTTTTATTGCCCGGTCGAAATTTTGCGCTTGGCTCGGATGCCCCCGCGAACGTCACCCATATTTTCAAAGTCAAAGCTCCCCTGCTCACCGGCACGCAAACAGTTTGTCTTGCCGGCGAAGGCGATGGCTTTCGCCATTGGCAATGGAACCAGCCGATTCTTTTCAACAAAGTGCCCGGGGAAGATTTTTTCACCGTGGCGTTGGACCTCAGCTACGCTCCGTCGCCGCTCACATATAAGTATGGCGTCTATGACATCAAAACGAACACCGTGATCCGCCTTGAGGATGGCGAGGTCCGCACACTTCAAGACACCAGCGCTCCCGGCAAGTTGACGATCATCAATGACGGTTTTGCCGTGCTGCCCGCGGACGCTTTCAAAGGCGCGGGCGTGGCCATCCCGGTTTTCAGCTTGCGCAGCGAAAATGGTTTCGGCGTCGGTGAATTTTTGGATCTCAAGACTCTTGCTGACTGGGGCAAACAAGCTGGTTTGAAATTGATTCAACTGCTCCCCATCAACGACACCATCGCCACGAAAACCTGGGTGGATTCTTATCCGTATGCGGCGATCAGCGCATTTGCGTTGCACCCGATTTATCTCAACCTGGAAAAACTTACGGCCAAGGCGAATCAACGCTTCCTGAAAAAATTGTCGCCCGAAAAAGCGCGCCTCAACGGCCTGCCCGCGCTCGATTACGAAGCGGTTATCAACGCGAAGCTCGCGTTCGTCAAAAAAATATTCCCTTCGCAAAGCAAAGAGACCTTTGCGACCGACGAGTACAAAAATTTCTTTGAACAGAATAAACATTGGCTCGTGCCTTACGCGGCGTTTTCTTATCTGCGCGATAAGTTCGGCACGCCTGATTTTGAAATGTGGCCGCGCTATCGCAAATACAACGCGAAAGAAATTTCCTCGCTCGCCGCGCGTGCTCCGGCGCGTGATGAAATCGAATTTTATTATTTCACGCAGTATCATCTTCATTGCCAGTTGAAGGAGGCGACGGATTACGCGCATAGCCAGGGGCTCGTGGTCAAAGGTGATTTGCCCATCGGCATCCATCGCCACGGCGCGGACGCGTGGCAAAATCCCGAACTATATCATCTCGATATGCAGGCAGGAGCGCCGCCGGATGCCTTCGCCGTCAAAGGCCAGAACTGGGGTTTCCCCACTTACAACTGGCCGCGCATGCAGCAGACCAATTTCGCCTGGTGGAAACATCGCTGCGAACAGATGAGTCTTTATTTCGATGCCTTCCGCATTGATCACATCCTTGGCTTTTTCCGCATCTGGAGCATTCCGCTGCACGCGGTTGAAGGCATCCTTGGATATTTCGTGCCCGCGATTCCCGTGAAGGCAGAAGAGTTTCCCGCGCGCGGCATCACTCTCAATCTCTGCCGCCTCACGCAGCCGTATATCACCGACCAAGTCTTGCGCGATATTTTTCAAAACGACAGCGATAAAATAAAATCGCAATTCCTCACTGCCGATGGCTCAGGAAATTATTCGCTCAAACCCGATTTTGCCACGCAACGACAAGTTGAACGTCATTTTGCCAAATTGCCCGCGAACGAATCCAACGACAAAATCAAAATCGGCCTTTACGATTTGATCAGCAATGTCGTGCTCTTCGAGGTGCCCGGCTCGGGTGGCAAAGAATTTCATTTTCGCCTGGGCATGGCTGATACCTCGTGCTTCAAGACGCTCGATGCCCAGACGCAATCGCAGCTCAACGATTTGTATGTGGATTATTTTTACCGCCGCCAGGACGATTTCTGGATGCGCGAGGCCATGCAAAAATTGCCGGCGTTGAAACGCGTCACGGACATGCTCGTGTGCGGCGAAGACCTCGGCATGGTCCCGGATTGCGTGCCCGAAGTCATGCGGCGGCTCGGCTTGCTCAGCCTGGAAATTCAGCGCATGCCCAAACTTCGTGACCGCGAATTTTCCTATCCGCGAGAAGCTGCTTACCTCAGCGTCGTCACGCCCGGCACGCATGACATGAGCACCATCCGCGGCTGGTGGGAGGAAGAGGACAAGACAAGGGTCCGCAAATTTTATGAAGTCGAATTGAACCAGTCCGGCCGTCCTCCCGCGGTGTGCGAGCCCTGGATCAACCGCGCCATCATCATCCAGCATCTCGAATCATCGGCAATGTGGAGCATTTTCCAATTACAAGACTTGCTGGGCATGGACGAGAAATTGCGCCGCAAAAACTTTCACGAAGAACGCATCAACGTGCCCGCGAATCCAAAAAATCACTGGCAGTATCGGATGCACCTCACCTTAGAGATGTTGAAAAAAGCGCGGGCTTTCACAGAAGAATTCAAAGAATACGTCCAAGAGAGCGGAAGGTAAGTTGGCGTAAGTCAAAACAGAGCGCCATCAACTTCAACCATTCTTTCCAAGAGCCTAGTAAAACTTTCCGCGACGAAAAAAGCGTCTTCCAGGCTCATGCCGATAAACGGTACCTGTACGAGTCGAAAGGGACTTTTTCTGGTATCAAACGCAAAACCATCCCCTCCTCCACTTGAGCCAAATAAAAGCAACCCCTTGGCGTATTGGTCAACTTGATAAGCAACATTGAGTTCTTGAAGCTGCTCAGCCTTCCAAAGAATAAGATAATGTTTTCCTATAAATCCTTCGCCACCATTATGGCGCGTGAGAAACATTCGGAAATCGTCTGGCAGGATTACACTACACTGGGTTTCAGCGATTTGAATGACTTGCGCAGTCGTCCCCGACCCTCCGGAAAAGTCACCTAGATATTTTTCAAACGGATCAGCCATCTTCGTTCTACTAAAAAAGTGCGATAAAAAAATTTAACTTTATAACTCTGTTGTTTGGTCGCTTAAAAAACTAGTAAGAAAGGTCTGCAATTACGGCGCGACTTTCAGGCACACACCTTCCTTCGTGCTGCGCGCAAAAACTTCTCCGTCGCTGATCGCCGCCACGTTCCAACATTTACCCGCGAGGATATGGCTGCGCGCGGTTTCGGTGTAGGCATCCGGCGTGGCTTTCACCATCACGAGATCACCGGCATCGCTGAGCACCATGACGTGCCCATCCACCAGCGTGAGGCCGCCCGGTCCGAAACCCTCCTGCGACCACAAGACTTTGCCCGTGGACATCTCCACGCATTCCAAAGGCGCTTTCGCAAATTTCGCCTGGCCAAACAAGCCGTACAAATAACCGTCGTGGCAAACCGGCGTCGCCCAATGGCTCTGGATGACATTCGCCCGCTGCTTCCAAAGTTCGGTCGCGGTGAATTTGCCGTCGGCTTTGGAAATCCTGCACGCGCCCGCTCCGACGCCATAGGCCGCCGAGCAATACACGATGTCCCCGGAAACCACTGGTGAAATCGCCGTCGAAGTTTTGAACTGGAATGGAAACCGCCACAGCACCGAACCGGTTTTTGGTTCCACGGAAACGAGTCCCGTTTGGGTAAAGAAAATCACCTGGCGGTCGCCCTGGATGGTCGCGGCGATCGGAGTGGATTGCGTCAATCCGTCATTCTCACCTTTCCACACGACCTTGCCGTCATTTTTGTTGAATGCGATCAACGCCTCACTGGAACCGCCGCCCGCGACGTAAACCAAATCGCCTTCGATCAATGGCGACGCCGCATTTTCCCAATGGATGTTACGGCCATTGTGCTCCTTGATCATATCCACCGACCACGCGAGCTTGCCCGTCTCCGCATCAAAACAATTCAACACCATGCGCGACGAATAGGTATAGACTTTGCCGTGATTATACGATGGCGTGGAGCGCGGTCCGTCGCCGCCGTCATTGCCCGAAGCGCCACTGCCGCCGCCGCCGTCATATTTTGCGATGCCCAGCGGCATCGCCCATAGTTCCTTGCCGGTCTTGGCATCGAGCGCTACGCACACTTCCTGGTTCGCGCCTTCCACTTCGCGCGTCACCAAAGTGAATGCCTTTCCATCCGCCACCGCGAATGAACTGAAACCATCCGTCAGCGGCACTTTCCAAATTTCAGCGAGGCCGGACGCCGGCCACGTCTCAAGAATTTTTTCCGGACTGCTGCCATCATGAGTTGGCCCGCGAAATTGCGGCCAATCCGAGCCGCGCGCGCAAACCGTTCCGATGAAAAGTGTGGCCAGGGCGAAGTGTATCAGTGGGGTTCTCATGGAGCCTAAGAATCCGCCAAAAACCAATCCTGTCAATCTTAACCAGCGCCCACTATCGGGGAGAAGCGGGTCAATTCGAAACCCGCTTTAAGAACTCTTGCGCCAGCATTTCATACGCCGCCGCCGCTTGATTGTAAGCATCGTAATAGATGATCGGCTTTCCGAAACTCGGCGCTTCGGCCAGTTTCGTCGTACGCGGAATCATCGTTTCAAAAACCAATTCGCGAAAATGTTCCTGCACCTCGCTCACGACCTGTTGCGCGAGCTTCGTCCGTCCATCATACATCGTCATCACGATACCGATCAGTTCCAGCCGCGCGTTCACTCCATTGTCGCGCAACTGCCCGATGATGCGATTGACCATCGAAATGCCTTCGAGCGCGTAATACTCGCATTGCAACGGCACGACCAGGCCATCCGCCGCGGCGAACGCATTCAACGTCAAAATTCCGAGCGACGGCGGACAATCTATGATCACGAAATCAAACCGGTTCGCTTCTATGACTGGCTTCAAAGCCATCGCCACGCGCTGCAAATGATTTTCTGAACGCGCCATTTCAATATCCGCGCCGCACAAATCCACTTCGCTCGGGATGACTTCCAGCCGTTCAAAAGCGGTTGGCAAAATTTTCTCCATCAGCGTGCCTTCGCCCAGCAGCGGGCGATACGCGCTGCCGCCCTCGGTCTTTTCCAGGCCGAGGCCGCTGGTGGCGTTGGCCTGCGGATCGAGGTCGAAAAGCAGGATGCGTTTCCCGTCCGCGGCCAGGCACGCCGCGAGATTGACCGCCGTGGTGGTCTTGCCCACGCCGCCTTTTTGATTTGCGACCGCTATGATTTTCGTTGGCACGCTGCTGGTTTAATGAAACCGCCCGCGACATTCAAGGCTTTCAACACACTTTCGCGCGTTCAATCTTATTGTTGCGCCCGCGTTGCGACTTTTGCTGGATTTTCTTCCGAAGTGGAAGCACAGTACCGGTATGAAATTGATTCTTACCACGCACAACGTGACCCTCACCAAGTCTCTGGAAGACCATATCTTGGTCCGCATTGATAAGCTCGAACACTTCGACCGCTTCGCCATCAATGCCCGCGTGACCCTCGACCATGACTCCACCAAGGCGCCTGCCCGCCAGTTCAAATGCTCCATGCGCCTGGGCGTTCCCGGCCCCGATTTGTTTGCCGAGGACAGCGAGGCCGACATGTATGCCGCGATTGATCTCGTGACCAAAAAAATCGAGCAGCAGATCCGCAAACGCCAAAGCAAATTCAAGGCGCGCAAGCACACCGATGGCTCGCGCTCCAAACGCAGCCGGCAGGAAGCGGAAATGTAATTGTTCCGGCAAAACTGCCCGTTCATAGTGGTCGAATGACGCGCATCCGCAAACGTGCGCTTTTCGGATGCCAGCACTAAATCACTTTTCGCCTTCCCATGCCGCCTAACAAAAGCCCTTCGCCCAAGGCTTCCGTTGTGGTGTTGCGCGCGCGCGTGGTGCTGACGATTTCTGCTCCGCTCATCGAGAACGGTGCGGTAGTAGTGACCGGCAATCGGATTGCTTCGGTCGGACGCTGGACGGACACGACGATTCCCACTGGCGCAAATATTATTGATCTCGGTGAAACCATTCTTTTGCCCGGGCTCGTGAATGCGCATTGCCACCTTGATTATACTGCAATGGCGGGCCAGCTTCCGCCGCCGCGCACGTTCGTTGATTGGATTCAACTGATGATGGCGAGCAAGTCGGGTTGGATTTTTTCCGACTTCGCCGAATCATGGCTGGATGGCGCGAAGATGCTTTTGCGAACCGGCACGACCACCGTCGGCGACATCGAAATGGCACCCGAATTATTGCCTGACGTTTGGAGCGCGACACCTTTGCGCGTGTTTTCGTTTCTTGAGATGACCGGCGTCAAAAGCCGGCGTCCGCCGCGCGAAATCCTTCGTGAGGCGCTCGATAAAATCGCCTCGCTGCCCTCCGGCAGCCGGCGCGTCGGGCTCTCTCCGCACGCGCCGTACTCGACCTCGCCCGCGTTGTTGCGATTATCGGCGCAAGTTGCGCGGCGCCATCGCCTGCGGCTGGTTGTCCATGTTGCGGAATCTGAACAGGAGATGGAAATGTTCACGAACGGCAGTGGCAAAATGCACCATTGGCTTTCGCGCAACGGCCGCGACATGTCCGATTGCGGCATCGGTTCGCCGGTTCAGCATCTCGAACGACAAGGCTTGCTCAGCCGCAATCTCATGGCCGTGCATGTGAATTATCTTGCGCCCGGCGATGCCGAGTTGCTCGCCAAACGCAAAGTCAGCGTCTGCCATTGCCCGCGCAGCCACGCGTATTTCAAACATCACGCATTCCCGCTCTCCGAATTCGCCGCGGCGGGAGTCAATATCTGCTTGGGCACGGACAGTCTCGCCAGCGTTCACGGCCCGCGCAAGGAGCCGCTGGAATTGAATATGTTCACGGAGATGCACGAAATCGCGTCCGCCCATCCGACGCTTACGCCCGAAACTATTCTGCGCATGGCGACGGTCAATGGCGCGCTGGCTCTCGGCATGAAAAATCGCGTGGGCGAATTGTCCGCAAAATCTTTGGCGGATATGATCGCCATCCCGCACGCCGGAAAAATTGGCGACAGCGCGTCCGCCGCGGTGCATCATCGCGGCGATGTTTTCGCCAGCATGATTGGCGGCAACTGGGCCATCGCTCTCGGCCAAAAACCTGCTGAAGCGGCAACCGCGCTTGCGACGTGAACGAATTCGACGCCGAACTCCAGCGCCGGCTCGGTGAAATCCGGCGGCAGGATCTTCATCGCGAATTGCGCCGCGTGGACTCGCCGCAATCGGCGCGCCTGCAAATTTCCGGGCGCGAATTTCTCAATTTTTCCTCGAACGATTATCTCGGACTCGCGAACCATCCGCGTTTGATTGAGGCGTCCGTCGAAGGCGCGCGGCGTTATGGCTCCGGCTCGGGCGCATCGCGTTTGATTTGCGGTTCGCTCGCGTGCCATCACGAATTGGAAGCCGCGCTCGCCGCTTTCAAAGGAACCGAAGCCGCGCTGTCTTTTTCTTCCGGTTATACCGCTGCCATCGGCACCATTGGCGCGCTCGCCGGTAAGGACGATGTCATCGTTCTCGATAAACTCGTTCACGCTTCCATTGTAGATGCCGCGCGCCTCTCCGGGGCCAAGCTTCGCATCTTTGCGCACAACGATCTCAACAACCTCGAAGAAATTTTGCGTTGGGCCGATCAACGCGCCTCCCCTGCGTCGGATGTTCGTCAACGTACATTGATCGTCACCGAAAGTGTTTTCTCGATGGATGGCGATCTCGCGCCGCTCAAGGAAATCGTCGCGCTAAAAGAAAAACATGGCGCGTGGCTGATGGTGGATGAGGCGCATGCGACGGGTTTGTTTGGCAAGCATCGGCGGGGAGTGGCGGAGGAACTTGGCGTTTCTGACGGCATCGAGATTCAAATGGGCACGCTCGGCAAAGCCCTGGGCGCATCCGGCGGATACATCGCGGGCTCGCGGGCGTTGATCGAATATTTAATCAATCGCGCGCGCAGTTTTATTTTTTCCACCGCGCCCGTTCCCGCCGCCGCCGCCGCCGCGCGCGCCGCCGTTGAACTTGTCCAATCCGATGAAGGGCTTGCCCGCCGCAACTTACTTTGGTCGCTCATCAGCGAATTGAAAACCGGCTTGGCCAAAAACGGCTGGCCGTTGAGCGACACGCACAGCGCGATCATTCCGCTTATTATCGGAGCTGAAGCCGACGCTGTGAAAACGGCTACCGCTTTGCGCGACGCCGGAATTTTTGTTCCCGCGATTCGCTACCCCACGGTCGCGCGCGGGCAGGCGCGTTTGCGGGTCACGCTTACCGCCGCGCATTCGCCAGCGGATGTCACGCGGCTTTTGTCCGCGCTTGCGCCGCTAGCCACTCAACCTCATCCCGCTTCCTCGCATGCCTGATTTCGCCAAACTCGATCAGCGTTATGTCTGGCATCCTTTCACGCAAATGCGCGATTGGCTCAAACGCGAACCCATTGTCATCGAGTCCGGCGACGGCGCGGTCCTGCGCGACACCCGCGGTCGCGAATATCTCGACGCCAATTCCTCGATCTGGACCAATCTTCACGGCCACAATCATCCCAAACTCAATACCGCGATCAAAAAACAACTCGGCAAAGTCGCGCATACTTCGGCGTTGGGATTCGCCAACGAACCCGCATCGCTCCTGGCGGAAAAATTGATCAAGGCTGCCGCCCTGCCCAATGGCGTAAAAATTTCCCCTGCGGATCGTAAATCGAAAATCGTAAATCGTAAATTAACGAAAGTTTTTTTCTCCGACGACGGTTCAACGGCGATGGAAGTCGCCTTAAAACTCGCCTACGCGTATGCCCACCGCACTGGGCGGCCCAATCCCAAATTTCTTTCCCTCGAAGGCGCGTATCACGGCGATACGGCCGGCGCGGTCAGTCTCGGCCACATTGATCTTTTTCACAAAGCTTACGCCGGACTTTTGTTCAAGACCGACCGCGTGATGTCGCCCTATTGTTATCGCTGCCCGTTCAACCGCGCCAAACCCGAGTGCGCCGATGCCCGCGACTATCGCCGCTGTAAATTTGAGTGCGTTGACCTGGTCGAAAATAAATTCGCGCGCCAAAAAAAACGAGGCAATCCGTACGCCGCCTTTGTTGTCGAACCGCTCATGCAAGGCGCCGCCGGAATGATTCCCCAACCCCAAGGTTGGCTCAGGCGCGTAGCTGAAATCACGCGCGCCAACAAAGCCCAACTCATCGCCGACGAAGTCATGACCGGTTTCGGACGAACGGGAGTCCGAAATTCGGCACTCTTCGCCTCTCATCAAGAAAACGTGCAGCCCGATTTTCTCGCGCTCGCGAAAGGAATGACCGGCGGCTATTTACCGATGGCGGCGACGCTCACAACGCAAGCCGTCTTTGATGCTTTTCTTGGCGAGTATTCCGAGTTCAAAACATTTTTCCACGGCCACAGTTTCACCGCGAACCAACTCGGCGCCGCCGCCGCGAATGCCAGCCTCGATTTGCTGCAAAGCGAAAGTTCGGTTCGCGCTCGTCAGCAACTTCAACAAACATTGGAAAAAGAATTGGCCGCGTTATGGACTTTGCCCGAGGTCGGCGACATCCGCCAAGTCGGCCTCGTCGCGGGAATTGAATTGGTGAAAAACTGGCGGACGCGCGAGCCGTTTGATCTTCGCGAACGCGCGGGCATTCGCGTTTGCAATGCGCTTGCCCAACGCGGCGTGCTGACGCGTCCCATCGGCAACGTGATCGTCGTGATGCCTCCTTATTGCACCACGAAAATTCAGTTAAAAAAAATCGTGGGTGCGTTGGCCGAGTCCATCAGCGAAGCGCTATCGCATTAAGGTTTGGTTTTCGCCAAAACCATGATCCGATTGAATTGCGCCTCGGTCACGGGCTGGACGGACAACCGTGAATTCTTCACCAGCACCATGTCTTTCAACACGCCATCCGCCTTTACCGCGTCGAGCGTCACGGGAACCACGAGCGCTTTCACTGGCGCGAGGTCCACCGCTGACCAATCGCCTTCGGTGGCAGTGGGATCGGGATAAGCTTCTTTCAACACTTTCGCCACGCCCACGGCCTGCTTCTCACTGACGCTATGGTAGTAAAGAATCGCGTCGCCCTTTTTCATCGCGCGCAGATTATTTCGCGCCTGGAAATTCCGCACGCCCGTCCACGCCGCGTGGCCGTCCTTGACGAATTGCGCCCACGCGTAAGACTCCGGCTCCTGTTTCACCAGCCAATAATTTTTTGCCATGATGTTTTGATTCAACACGCCGGGTTATTTTAAACAAGTGGAAAAATCCCTGTTTCTTCCCGCCGCGTGTGCGGTTAAATTCTTCGCATGGATTTAGCCGAAAATTTGCATCAACTCCAGCAACGCATCAACGCCGCGTGTGAACGCGCCGGTCGCGCGCCCGATTCCGTCACGCTGCAAGCCGTCAGCAAAAACCAAACGCCCGCTGCTGTGCGCACGATTGCCGATCTCGGCATCACGCTCTTTGGCGAAAATCGCGTGCAGGAAGCGAAGCTCAAGATTGGCCAGTGCCCGGGTCATTTGCGCTGGCACATGATCGGCCATTTGCAATCGAACAAATGCCGCGATGCCGTCCATTTTTTTTCGATGATCCAAAGTGTGGACAGCCTCGCGCTCGCGCAGGAGATCAATAAATGCGCCGACAAGGCGGCCAAGACCATGCCGATTTTGTTAGAGGTTAATATCGCGGGTGAAGCGAGCAAGTTTGGTTATCGTCCGGCGCAGTTGCTTGCCGATCTCGCTGAAATCAACGCGCTCAAAAAATTGGAGATTCACGGGTTGATGACGATTGCGCCGTACGCCACGGAACCCGAGCGCGTGCGCCCGATATTTCGACGGCTTCGTGAAGTGAAGGAGGAGTGCGAGCAGATTCTGGGCGCGCCGTTATCGCAACTGAGCATGGGGATGAGCGGAGATTTTGAAATCGCCATCGAGGAAGGCGCGACGATTGTGCGGGTTGGCACGGCGCTTTTTGGCGCGCGCACAAAAGTTAAATCGAGCCCCGACCTCTCTGGCGAAATGTAACGGCCCAAACCGCTTTTTTGTTTTATTTTTGCGATTTTTCGCGTAGGTTGGAGGCGTGACCGTTGCTACTTTTAAGCAGGAATTGGCCGAAGCGATGAAGGCTTACGACAAATATGTCGTGTGCCTGGAAAAGACGCCGGATTTATTTGAAGCCTCGCTGGTTTCGCTGATGACCAAGGCGATCAAGGCTTACGAAACGCGCGGGCCGAATCTGCGCCACGGCATCGCGCTCGACAAACAGGTCACGATTATCCTCAGCCAGACGGACGAAGATCGCCCGCTCTGCGGCATTTATTTCAATTTGCATTCGCCGTATCAAAAACCGGCGGCGGCGAAAAGTCCCAGCACCGCGCGGCAATCGCCCGAGCGAAAAGGCTAAGCGGCTGGCCTAATTCGCGCGCACTTCGTCGCCGATTTGGACTTCTCCCGTTACGATGTCCGCAACGATGTTATCGTCCTGCTGCGGACCGGTGATGCGCACATCGCCGATTTTTACTCCCTGATGATAGACGGCCAAATGCTGGTCCATGCCCGGTATGCTGCCGACGGGATAATTGATGACGACAAAGCGGGCGTTGGTATTGACGCGCACGATTTTTCCGACAATACCGGCCTCGGGAGTCACGATTAATTTCTCGTGCTTTTTCTTTTTCGGCGGCGGCTGATTGGCCGCGTCGGTAAGCGGCAGCTTCGGATGACTGGCGCAACCTGCCAGTAATGCGATTCCCGCCAGCAAACTAACCAAAAGTCTCATGACCGCAGTAAAATCCGCCAGCGTCCAAAGGTCAATTCACAAATCTGTGCGGGAAGTTTGAGCATTTGTTTTTCTGGTTAATTGCGCCCGTATTATCTAATTGGAACCACCTCTCCCCAACCCTCTCCCCCGCTTGCGGCGGCGGAGAGGGAGAAGAATCTGTAGTGCTTTTGAGACTTGCTCGGACTTCGCTTAGGCTTCGGTGATGATGGTATCGCTGTGCTCGTAGCCGGGTGAACAGCAGCATAATAATTTCAGGACTTCGCTGCCGGTGTTCCACAATTTGTGTTTCTTGCCGGGGAGGATGGCGATGGCGTCGCCGGTTTTGACTTCACGGGTTTCATCTTCGATGCGCATGCGGCCCGTGCCGGCGGTGATGAAATAAATTTCCTCCGCGCGCGGGTGATAATGTTCCTGCGTGCTGCCGCCAATGGGAATGCGCGCCTCGGCGAGACTTTGATTGCGCACGGCGGAGTTGCGATAGGCGAGCAACTCGCGGATTTCCGAGCCGTCCTTGGTGATGAAGGGCGGCGCTTCCGAAATATTTTTTACATCCATAGCTTTGATTTTTTGATAATGGCGGGGTCAATCCGCGGGCATCCAGCGCGAGCCGAGGATTTTTTCCCAGCGCGTCTGGCCCAGCACCATTCCCGCCGCGACCAGGCTCATCGCCAGCCAGAAAGTGCGCGTGACCGGTTCGCCCAGGCACGCCCACGCCCATCCCATCGTGCTAAGCGGAATCAAATTATTAAACAAAAAAACCTGGCTCGTTGGCCAGTGCTTCAAGGCATTGTTCCAGATTGCATAGGTCAGGCCGCCGCCGACGAACGCGCAGTAACTCTGCACCAAAATAAAGCTCGCATGCCATTCCAGCGGCGTTCGCGTGATTTCAATCAATGCCACTGGAACCAGCAGGACGCCGCCGCGCCACATCGTATGCGCGCTGACCTCCGCCCCGGAAAGCCGCGCGCCGAACTTGCGGCATTGGCGTCCGTAGTTCGCCCACAAAAAGCCGGCGATCAGCCCAAATACTTCCCCGATCAAATTCGCTCTTCCCCCGCGCAGCGATGGCCAGAACAGGACCACTACCCCCGCGAATGCCAGCGCCGCCGCTCCATAGCGCTGCGCCGAGCGCCAGCTCATCGTCGGCGGATGGTCCCAGATCAGCGCCCAGATCGGCGACATCCCCAAATACAGCGCCACATGAGATGCCGAGGTGAACCGCATCGCCCAATTCAGGCTCTCTATGTAAAGCGCCAGGCTCAGCCCGCCGCGCCACCATAATTCACGCTTCACCTTTGGCGTCAGCGGACTCATCGTCCCCAGCCACGGCGTGCATTTGAACATCACCATCAGGATCAACCCGGCGCCGAGCAATCGCGTGCTCCCCAGCCAGCCCGGCGGCCAGCTTTGCACCAGATATTTGGTGCCCGCATTATTGCCGCCCCACAGGAAGACCGCGAGCAAGAGGGAGGCGATGATGGCACCGTTTGATTTTTTCGCTAGCACGCAGAGAGTAAGCCGATGCGCCCGCGCCCGCGCAATTTCAATTTCTTGACCTGCGACAGGCAGCGATTAATTTTAGGGCATGGATCATGCGCCCGGTTTTCTGAAACTCGTCAACGAAGCGCGCACGCGCGTCAATGAAATCACCATTGCCGAGGCGCGCGAACGCCTTGCCAAAAATTCCGGCGCGATATTGATGGATGTGCGTGAAGATGCCGAATGGCATGCCGGCCATGCCGCCGAAGCCGTGCATCTCGGCAAGGGCATTCTCGAACGCGATTTGGAAAATAAATTTCCCGATCCGAACACGGAAATTTTGATGTATTGCGGCGGCGGTTTTCGCTCGATCCTGACGGCGGACGCCGCGCAAAAAATGGGTTACCGAAAAGTTTTCTCGGTGATGGGCGGATATAAGGGGCTGGTGCAGGCGCAGTGGCCGATGAAGAAAGATTAATCACGGGCCCGTGTGCGGCGGCGCATTGGTTTTCCAGAATTGGACGATTTCCTTCCAGCGCGAATCGGGCTCATCAAGCAAATCGTTGTGGCCCGCTTCTGGAACTTGCCAGAATATTTTCGGTCCTTGGTAGCCGTCGTAGAGTTTGTGCCCAAAACGATTGGGCACGACCACGTCCTGCCCGGCGAACAGCATCGCGATCGGTCCGTGATAATTTTTCAAATGATCCTCGGAAGCGAAACGGTCCAGCAACAACCAGCGCGTCGGAAAGATTGGCATTTTGGATGCAGCGACGGCGGCCAAATTATTGTACGGCGCAATCAATAACATGCCGCGAACCATTTCGGGATAAGTTCCCGCCAGATAGGCAGCGACGCCAGTGCCCAGCGATTCACCCATGATATAAACCGGTCCGTTTCCGCGCAGTTGTTCGATGGCCTCGCTGCCTGCCGCAAAGAAACTTTTCTCGCTTGGGTTGCCTAGGCGCGCGCCGTACCCGGGATATTCCAAAATGTAAACGTCCATCGGTTGAACCTGCCGAAGGCCATCGGCATAATTTATCCGGTCGGCAGCACAACCGGCGTTCCCATGAATAATCAGTAATTGCGGGCGACCGCGAGCTGGCTCATCAATGTGTTTCCAGCCGATGTAGCCGGACTTACCCTGCCACGCTTGAAATCCGCGAGCCGCGGCGAATTTCTCCATTTCATCAAACGAGCCTTTCGCCGGGACGTAAATCATTTTGCGTTGCGCAAAGAAAACGAGCGCCAACAGCACGAGATAGAGCAGAACGGCCAAGCGGACCAGCCTCCAAGCCACCAGATACCACCACGACTTTTTCATAACTCCTTTCACCTGCACCAGCCTAACACAAAACAAAAACCGCGCATCTCGAAAGATGCGCGGCATGAAATTACTGCCTTCGCGAACTTACAGGCGTTCGGCGATGAACTTCTCGAGCTTGACGGTGTCGGCGGCGAAGACACGGATGCCTTCGGCGGTCTTTTCGGTGGCCATCGCGTCGTCGTTCACCATGAAACGGTACTTGGACTCGGTCAGTTCGAGCTTGGCGATGTTGCTCGCCTTGGCCATTTCGGGACTGAGTTTGCGCTCAACGGGCGCGGTGCTCTTCTTGAGTTCGGCGAGCAGGTTCGGGCTGATGGTCAGCAGATCGCTGCCGGCCAGTTCCAGGATTTCGCCGACGTTGCGGAAGCTCGCGCCCATGACTTCGGTGTTGTGGCCGAACTTCTTGTAATAGGTGTAAATCTCTTTGACGGAAACGACGCCCGGATCTTCGGCGGCGGCGTAATCCTTGCCAGTGCTCTTCTTGTACCAATCCAGGATGCGGCCCACAAAAGGTGAGATTAATTTGGCATTCGCTTCGGCGCAGGCGACGGCCTGGGCGAGCGAGAACAGCAGCGTCATATTGCAGTTGATACCTTCGGCCTGCAAAACTTTCGCGGCTTGCACGCCTTCCCACGTCGTGGCGATCTTGACGAGGATGCGTTCGCGCGCAATGCCTTTGTCCTTGTAAAGCTGAATGAATTTGCGGCCCTTGTCCACGAGGCCTTTGGTGTCGAAGGAAAGGTTCGCGTCAGTTTCGGTCGAGACGCGGCCGGGAACGATCTTCAAAATTTCAGAGCCGAATTCGACGAGCAAATCGTCCACGATGTTCGCGACGAGGGCCTTGCCGGTGGCACCGGTTTTTTTGCCTTCGCTGATCGCGCGATCCATGAGGTGTTTGTAGGCGGGCATCTGCGCGGCTTTGAGGATGAGCGAAGGATTCGTGGTGGCGTCCTGCGGCGTGAATTCCTTCAATGTTTCAAAATCGCCGGTGTCCGCGACGACTCTGGTGAATTTTTTCAACTGGTCGAGCTGGCTGACGCCAGTCGTGCTTTGCGTCTGTGTGGGGGCGGTAGTGCTCATAGTGTTATTGGATTTAAATCGTCGCGCCAGTATGCGTTATTTTGCAGAGCGAGGCAACATTCCTTTTCACTGGGAAATGGAATGATTTAAGCAGTCTAGAATGGATGCCGGGCATCAGAAAAAAGTTTGACGAAAGTCAGCACACCCCCTCCCCGCCCTCCCCCGCAACTGCGTTGCAGGAGAGGGAGAAGATCGCTGCGCCTATGACCGTCGTTGCAGTTAAGACTATTGCGGGGCGGGAATATTGATGATGGCGCCGCGGGTCAGGTTATTGAAATTCAGATTGGGATTGGCGTTGAGGATGGACGCGGGCGTGACGCCGAATTTTGCGGCGATTTGGTCAACGGTTTCGCCGGGTGAATAGGCATGTTGCTGGCTCGGAGGCGCAGGTGGCGGCGTGGGCGGAGCCGGTGGTTCGGGTGGTGGCGTCAGCCCGAGGATTTGATCGCTCGACGCTTGTTTTTGATCTTCGAGCGCCTGGAGTTGCGCGGTTTTTTGGTCGGCGGTAAGCGCAGGATCGTTGCGGATGCGATTGGCCGCGTCGGCGGTGGCTTTATTTAATTGGTAAAGCGCTTGCAAGGCGGCGGGATTGGCCCCGGCATTCTCGACTTGTTCGGCGGCATCGCGATACAAAGGATCTTGCGCGATTTGATACGCCTGATAGCGATCGGGGCCGAGCACACTTTTGAGGGCATCCACCAACTGTTTCGCGAGCGAGGCCTGTTGCGCTTCGCGATCCTGCGCGCTGCCGCCGGCGAGTTGGATCTGGTTATCAATCGGGTCCACCAGCCGGAACAGCGCGCGGAATTCATCGGGCGAAACATCAATGCCGCGCAGTTGCTGGCGCAGCGACGCCGCATTTTCGGAATAGCGCAGCAAAAATTCTTCGAGTTGCGTGGGATTCAAAATCTGCGCGAGGTCGGTGCGGGTTTGCAAACCAAGGCGGGCAAGTTCGACCGGGTCGGGAGTTTTCCCGGCGGCCTTTTGCGCGTCGAGATATGCCTGCGTGCGTTGCTGCGAGCGCGCGATGACCTCCTGCACGGCGTTTTTGGTTTCAGGAGAAAGTTCGCCGAGCACGGGACCCGTCAGGGCGACCAGCGGACGCGGGGGATTATCGGTCGCATCCCAATTCGGCCCGAGGAGCGTCGTTAATAATGCGCGGCGTTCCTGGTCGAGCGCGTTCAACTTCGCGCTGATGGCTTGCAGGGCGTTGGTATCGGGATCGGCGCGCCACCATTGTTGATCGGGCGTGGGCACTTCGGTTTCGCGGCGGTGCGCATAAAGCTGGTTCACGTCGGCAACGATGATGTCGCGAATGGTTTGTTCGGGGCATTCGATGTTCCGCAGGTTGGCAATGAAGGTGGGGTAATCCGCCGACTCCAATTCCTGCCACGAGAAAAATTGTTTGCGAACGGTGACGAGGGTGCGGACGCCGTTTGTGCCCACCACGGAAACATTGGTGGCGACAACCGGCGCGGTGCGCGGATGGCGTTTTGGCGCGAGCCACAAAATCGCGAGGACTACATTGAGTCCGATCGAAACTGTCAAAATCAAACGCCCGCGCATAAACTTGTTTAAACATTAAACTGCGTTTGGGCAAATTCAAATGTGAGCTTTGGTGAGGTCGTACGTCTTTGGGGAAGACTGTTTGACGCAGAGGCGCAGAGGAAGACAAAAACTTAAAGCCGCTGATGAAACCTCAGATTAAACGCTGATTAAGAATAATTTCTCAGTTTAATCTGGGTTTCATCAATGGCTAAATCTTTTTCCCACTCTGCGTCAATCTGGTTTCTTCGGCCCACGAATTGATTTATTGACGGGATAGCTTGTGTGAACGCACATTGCGGCGTGATGTATTTAGATTGGTTGCGCAAATAAATGAGTCCTATAGCCGGAATTCCCCAGCATTTTGAGATCGCTCTTATTCGTGGTCTGTTGATCGCCATTGTCGTTCTGCCCGTGCTCGTGTGGGCGCTGCGGCGCGGGCAGCGCAATCGGATCAAAAAATTCTTTGGCGGTTGCGCGTGGTTTTTTCTCGGCGCGGTCGTTTTTGCGTGGGTGATTTTATTTCTTATTCGTTTCGGCGGATTGGAGATCGAATGGCGAGGCGGCTATGTGCCGGTCGTGACGTGGAACAAGACGAAAACCGACTTTGCCGCGGTGGAAAGCAATCGCCTGGCCCAGGAGAAGCTCGCACAGCCGCCCGCCGCCGTGGAGACAAATCGGATTCACGCGAACTGGCCGGGCTTTCGCGGCTCGCAAATGGATGGCGCAGACGACCATGCGATCATCACGAATTGGCCCGCAGCGGGTTTGAAATTGCTTTGGAAAACTCCGTGCGGCGGCGGTTACTCGTCGTTTGCGATGGCGGGCAATCGCGCTTTCACGCTGGAACAGCGCCGCGATTATGAAGTCGTGGCTGCGTATGATCTTGAAACCGGGCGCGAACTTTGGACGAACGGCTGGCAGGCGAAGTTCAGCGAATATCATAGCGACGAAGGCCCGCGCACGACGCCCGCTTATTCCGATGGCAATGTCTATGCGCTCGGCGCGACCGGCGAATTCCGCTGTCTCAATGCGACGAACGGCGCGGTCGTGTGGGGCACGAACATCATGACCGAAATGCATTCCGCCGTTCCCGATTACGGGCTCGCCGCATCGCCGCTAGTCGTGGACGATAAAATTATTCTCCAGCCCGACGCTTATCACGGCAATTCCGTCATCTGCGTGGACAAACATAATGGAAAAATTCTTTGGCATAATCTCGACATGCCGATGGGTTACGCCACGCCGATGCTGATGACCAACGATGGCGAGCGGCAGGTCGTCGTCTGCGGCCGCCCCATGATCGTTGGACTTCGCCTGGATGACGGCGTGGAACGCTGGGATTTCGCGTGGCCGATCATCAATCACGAACGTCCCATCACTCAACCGCTTTTGCTTAACTCCAACACGCTGCTGGTTTCCGCGGCTTACATGACCGGCTGCCTGGCTGAACAAATCGAGCGCTCGGGCGATGGATTCAAAGCCGCTTTGGTTTACAAAAATAAAAATCTCAAAACAAAGTTCGCCAGCGCCGTCGTTTATCAGGGATACATTTATGGACTGGACGAAGATATTCTCGTGTGTCTCGACGCCGCGACGGGCGAACGCAAATGGAAGGATGGCCGTTACGGTTATGGGCAGCTGCTCATGGCGGGAGGTTACTTGATCGTGCAAGGAGCCGAGGGCGATCTTATTCTCATCAAACCGAATCCCGACGCGCTCACAGAACTTGCCCGATTCCATGCCTTGAATGGCAAAAGCTGGAACGCTCCTGCCATTGGCGGAGGCCGGTTGCTTTTGCGCAATGGTGCGGAAATAGCGTGCTACCAACTTTCGCCGCCTTGATCGAGCGGGGTGAATTTTAGGCAGTATATCAGTTTGAAAATTTCAGCCTGTAGCGGCGGTCTATGATCGCCGAATCCGTTGGGAGCGCGGGTCTGTGACCCGCAGCAACTTGCGCGAAGCTTGCCGCTTCCGATGCGGCACACATTTGAAAATAACCGATCCCTGGAGACGGCGGGACTGAGCATGCGGTGGACTGAACCGCAGGCGGCTTGACCTTATGTGCCTTTGCTGCGGGTCATAGACCCGCGGTCCGTAAGGAGGGCGCTTCAAATGTCAATCCGGCTTTGCGTCTCAACTGTCGAAGAAATTTTTAAGAAACCGAAATGACGGTTCGTCGTTGGAATTTTGTAGGACAAACACCTACACGCGACGCGGCACCTTCCTGACAATACGCATGTCTTAAAAGTGTTAGTCTGATTGCAGTGACATTAGAGAAAGTTCCCCGCCGGTTTTTCATTTCAGAAAGCGTTCCCAGCAGTCTTAAAACATTATGCTGTACGCAACCATCATTTCCATTTCGGCCCTAAGTTGTTATGTCGCGCATTCGTATGTCGAAGCGGCGCGGCGGCGCCGGGCAATCGTGAAACGCCGTTCGCAAGACAAAACCGTCCGTTAATGCGAATGACTTCGTGGGCGATCATCGCACTGCTGGTTTTGTTGCTGCTGGCGCTATTGGTTTTGTTCGTCGCATTGCGTTATGACGAAGCCCGCAAGCGCCGGACCAAGCTTGCTCAAAAACAAAAACCGGAAGCGTCCGCAAACGAAAAATCGCCGACGAACCCTCCATCGCGTTCGTAGAATTCATCCGTAGCAAAACATCCTTTATTTTCGATATTGACAAATTTTTAGGAATATATCATTCTATCCGCATTCGTTGATATAACGAATCTCATTAAGAGTGGTTGAGGGACTGGCCCGATGAAACCACGGCAACCGATTGAAGCGCGATCTTCAATGACCAGGTGCCAATTCCAGCTCGAACCTTAGCCGGTTCGGGAAAAGATGAGAAGAGTGCGCACGTTTTATCCTCTTCTCATCCCAATGAGCAGGGGATTTTTTATTTCCCCAAATGAACGACGACGGCAAACGATTATGGACAAGCAAGACGGTTTCATGAAAGCCCTCAAGTGCCGCGAGTGCGGCCGGGAATACCCGCTCACCGCCACGCATGTGTGCGAATTCGATTTCGGCCCGCTCGAAGTCGTCTATGACTACGAACGCATCAAGCGCTCGCTCACTCGCGCGACGATCACTTCGCGGGTGAAGAGCATGTGGCGTTATCGCGAACTTCTGCCGGTCGCGGGCGAACCCACGGTGGGTTTTGAAGTGGGTTACACGCCGCTCATCAAGGCGCCGCGCCTGGCCAAACGCCTGGGCATTCGCGAGCTTTGGATCAAGAACGACACGGTCAATTATCCTTCGCTGTCGTTTAAGGATCGCGTGGTGAGTGTGGCGTTGAGCCGCGCACGGGAATTGGGTTTCACGACGGTTGCTTGCGCGTCCACCGGCAATCTTGCCAACTCGGTGGCGGCGAACGCGGCGGCGGCGGGGCTCAAGGCGTATGTTTTTATTCCGAGCGACCTCGAGCAGGGTAAGATTATTAATTCGCTCATTTATGGTGCGGATGTCGTGAGTATCAAGGGGCATTACGACGAAGTGAACCGGCTTTGCGCGGAGATCGCGGGCAAGTTCGGTTGGGCGTTCGTCAATGTCAATATGCGGCCGTACTACGCGGAAGGTTCCAAGAGCATGGGCTATGAAATCGCGGAGCAGCTTGGGTGGAAATTGCCGCAGCATACGGTGGTGCCGATGGCGTCGGGGTCGTTGCTCACGAAGATTCATAAGAGTTACCAGGAATTTACGAAGCTTGGGCTCGTGTCCGAAGCGAGTTTCAAAGTTCACGGCGCACAGGCGAGTGGTTGTTCGCCGATTTCGGTGGCGCAAAAGGCCGGGCTCGATTTCTTTAAGCCGGTCAAACCGAACACGATTGCGAAGTCGCTTTCCATCGGCACTCCGGCGGATGGTTTTTATGCGTTGCGCGTGATGAAGGAAACGGGCGGAGCGGCGGAAGATGTGACGGATGACGAAATCCGCGAAGGCATCAAACTGCTCGCCGAGCACGAAGGGATTTTTGCGGAGACGGCTGGCGGTGTGACGGTGGGCGTGGCGAAAAAACTGATTGCGTCCGGCAAAATTCCGGCGAACGATTCCGCGGTGTTGTGCATCACGGGCAATGGTCTGAAGACGCTCGATGCGGTCGTAGGTCATGTGGGTCAACCGCGCGAAATCAAGCCGAGCTTGCGGGAATTCGAGGCGTTGCTGGCGGCTGAGGGAAAAGTTCACGCGTAATTAATAACGAGATGAAAATGAATTACGCGCGAGGCCAGGCCGGTGGCATTGATGCGGCACAATCCTGCCTACGCGTCTCGGCGATTAAAAACGCGTTTGCATTTCTCTTCGCGTTGTCGCTTAGCGCGTGCGTCGCGCCGCACCATCATCACCATCAGCAACCGCCGCCGCCACCCCCGGCTCCGGTTGCGCATAGTGATTCTGAGACTGTGCTCATACATTATTACGTGATTCCCGGGCACGAGGCTGAGTTTCAACAGACGCTTTATCTCGCGTGGCAGATTTATCAGTCGGAACATTTGGTTTTGACGAATCCGCACGTGGTCGTTCGCGAGATCGAACCGGACGGGAAGACGCGGTTTGATGAAATTCTCACTTGGGTGAGCCACTCGACGCCGGAACATGCGTCGGATACGGTGAAGAGTATTTGGGACAAGGAACAATCGTTGTGCGAATCGCGCAACGGGCACGGCGGTCTCAACGGCGGCGAGGTCGAACTCGTCATGCCAGCGCAACATTGATTTTAGCCACGCAAACATTTAAACTTATTTATGCCAAAACAAGTACGCATCCCCACCCCGCTCCGTAAACTCACCAATAACGAAGAACTCGTCGAGGTCACGGCGGACACTGTCGCCGGCGCTTTCGTGGAACTTCAGAATCGTTTCCCGGGCATCCAGGAACGGCTCATGGATGAGCAAGGCGAGGTGCGCCGCTTCGTGAATGTCTATGTGAACGAAGAGGACATCCGCTTTCTGCAAAATCAAAAAACCGCTTTGAAAGAAGGCGACGAAATCAGCATCATCCCCGCGATCGCGGGAGGTTAGCCGCCAACGTCCGCAACATTCTGCCGCCATGCCAACTCAAAAGAAATCTGCCGCCAAAAAATCGAGCGCGTCCAATGGCCGCCAGCAAACGCGCTTGTGGCTGATGTATCCGCCGAAGCTGATCCGCGAGCCGCTCATCTGGCAACTCAGCCAGAAATTTCCGGTGGTGACCAATATCCGCCAATGCAGCGTGACGGATGAAATCGGCATCGTGAGCCTGGAACTGGACGGCGAGCGCGCGGACATCAAGGCGGCGATCAAGTGGCTGGAGAAAATTGGGGTCAGCGTGGAGCCGGTGGAGATTAATGTGATTGAGAGTTGAGCCGCGCGTTTTTTCCTGAGTGAGCGTTAGTGCGGATTAGATGTTGAAACCGCGGAAGGCCAGAGCCTGGGCTTGCGATATTCCCAATCGTCCCCTGCCCGGTTCTCATTTTATATTTTACATTTTAGATTCTCGTCCGCCAAACTTTCCGGGTAATGACTCCCAGGTTCAATCTCGCTGCCGTTATTCTTGCGGCGGGCAAATCCACCCGCATGGGCCGCCCAAAACTTCTTTTGCCCTGGAAAAATACTACTGTCCTTGGCCACTTGATTGACCTTTGGTCGCAGCTTCCCAAAAAGCAGATTGCGGTCATTTGCGCTTCGGATGACGACGCCCTTGCTGCCGAACTCGACCGTCTTCAATTTCCGCGTGAGCAATGCATCATGAATCCGCATCCCGAGCGCGGCATGTTCAGTTCCGTTCGTTGCGCCGCGCAGTGGCCGAACTGGCAAACTTCAATCACTCATTGGGCCGTCTGTCTTGGTGATCAACCGGGTATTCATTCCTCTACTCTCGACAGTATTTCCAGTTTCGCGGCGCAAAATCCCGAAAACATCTGCCAACCCGCACGTCTTGGTCATGGCCGCCACCCAGTGATACTTCCAAGGATTGACTTTGAAGCCCTGGCAAAGAGCGATGCCCAAACTCTCCGCGATTTCCTTCAGGATCGGGCGGCGGCGATCAAATCTCTCGAACTCTCGGACCCCGGCCTCGACTTCGATCTTGATTATCCCACCGATTACGAAGCCGCTAAATCTTGAGTCCGTCCGGCACCATGGGCAACGACCTTAGGCGGACACCGGCGACATTAAAAATTGCATTCCCAATGGCGGGCGCCATTCCCATGATCGGTGTCTCACCCGCGCCTGCTGATGCGACGTCCTTGCGATTTACCAGCACGGCCTCGATCCGGGGCGCATCCGCAAATCGCGGAACGCGATAATCCGCCAGATGCGGATTAGTGATCATGCCGTTTTCGAATTCCACGGCTTCGAACAATGCCCCGCCCAGACCCATCACCATCGCGCCTTCGATCTGGTTCTTGAGATGTTCGGGATTGACCACGGCGCCACAATCAAATGCGGTTACGGCCCGCACTACTTTTACGCCACCGCTGGCGCGGTCGGCTGAAATCTCCACGCAGGTCGCCACGTAGGAGCCTTTCTCTGTGCCGCACGCCAGGCCAAACCCACGCGATTCCGACGGCGAGATTTTATCCCAGCCAAATGCGTTCGCCGCAGCTTCGAGCACGGCGCGCAAGCGCGCGTTCTTCAAATTTTTTTGCCGAAATTCGAGCGATCCCATTTTCACGGCGTGCGCCAGTTCGTCCATGTGTGATTCGCGCGCAAAATGGTTCGCCGTCGCGGCCAGGCCGCGATAGGACCCTTGCCTTAACGGGTAACGGGTGGCATGAAACTGGATCTTCTGGTTCGCCACTTCGTAAGGCATCTCAATGCCCGATGCGCCGGAATTGTAATTATGGAATTCCCACGCGGTCAGCAAACCGTCGCTGGTGACTCCGCTGGAAATATCAATGACTCCCGCCGGGCGGAAATAGGCCCAGGTAAATTCTTCCTGCCGCGTCCACATGAGCTTGACCGGCTTGCCTGCCGCTTTTGCCAGTCGCGCCGCCTCCATCGCAGCTTCGCCGGTGTGTTTGCCGCCGTAACCGGAGCCGGTGTCGGGCACGATGACCCGCACGTGCTCCTCGGCAATCCCGAATGTTTTTGCCAAATCACTGCGCACGCCGAAGGGGCGTTGTGTGCCGGTCCAGACAGTTAAATTGCCATCGCGCCATTCCGCGACGGCTGAACGGGGTTCCAGCGGCGTATGCGCGATGTAGGCGATGTTGTAACTCTGTTTTAATTTCTGGTCGGCCGCGCCCAACCCATCCTCCATTGAGCCTTTGGTTCGCGCGCCGCCGCCGCGTCCGTTTTCAACCACATTCTGCCGGAGGTAATCATAAATTTCTTTGCTGGATGGTTGCGGCTTGGAAGTCCATTTCGCTTGAACCGCCTCGGCGGCTTTCTCCGCGGTCAAGACATCGGGCGCGGTCACGCCGATGAAGTCTCCGTCGCGGACGACGGTGACGCCGGGCATCGCTTCGGCTGCGCTGATGTCGGCGGAGATCAGCGTTCCATCGAGAAAGGCAGGGCGCACGATTTTTCCGTGCAACATTCCGGGAAGACGCAAATCGGGGGTGTATTTGTGCCGCCCGGTCACAAAATCAGCACCGTCCACTTTCGGAACGGAGGTTCCCGCTATTTTCCAATCCTTCGCAGGGGTTGGCGGTGATTTATCATCCACCGGCCGCACGAGCTTTTGTCCCTTAATTAATTCGCCGAAGGTCACGGCGCTGGTTGCTCCGGCGTGGGCGACTTTGCCATCCGCGAGGATGAGCGCGTTGCGGTCGGCCTTAAAAAAATCGGCGGCGAGATCGAGCAGTGATTCGCGGGCCGCGGCAGCCACCTTGTGCAACTGCATGCCCATGTCGGGTGTTGAGCGGCTGCCGAAGGTTCCTGCATCCCATGGAGTGAGTTGGGTATCGGCCATCACGAGACGAATGGGGTCCACTTTCATTCGCAACTCTTCGGCCACCGCCTGGGTGAGGGA
Source organism: Verrucomicrobiia bacterium (assembly GCA_036268055.1). Lineage (NCBI taxonomy): Bacteria > Pseudomonadati > Verrucomicrobiota > Verrucomicrobiia > Verrucomicrobiia bacterium. Next base: position 290,403 of record DATAUW010000041.1, read on the forward strand.
GGTGCGGATGTTTTGGCCAACTTCCGTCTTGCCGGTGAAGGCGGTCACGGTTCCGTCTTCGCCAATGTGGAGCCACGCGCCGATGTCGGCGGGGCGGCCACGGCCGTTGCGGCGACCGCTGTTTCCCGATTCCTGGCCGAGGGCGGTGTCCAGCACGAATAAAACGACGAGGCCATAGCCCAATATTTTAAAGAACTCGCGCCGGTCCAAATCAAATTGATACGGCAATTCCGCGCGCAACTCGTAACGCTCAGGCTCGATCACCAGCGGTTCCATGTCGGTGTTCATTGCGCCGCTCCCTGCATGGCTCGCGCGCCGGCTTTGATGGCGGTGAGAATTCGCTGGTAGGTTCCGCAGCGGCAAATGTTCCCGTTCATTGACCGGATGATTTCCGACTCCGACGGGCTCGGTTTTTTCTGCAATAACGAATAGGCGGACATGATCATTCCCGAGGTGCAATAGGCGCACTGCATTCCACCAGCGTCCAAAAACGCTTGTTGAAGGGGATGCAAATGCCCGTCGTGACCGAGGCTTTCGATGGTCGCCACTTTGCGATGGCCGATGCTGCCGACGGTGGTTATGCAGGACCGGGTGGCGACGCCGTCCAGCAAAACGGTGCAGGCGCCGCATTGCCCCTCGCCGCAGCCGTATTTGCTGCCGGTCAGATCCAAATCATCGCGCAGGACGCTCAAGAGGGTGCGCTCGCCTTCGACATCCACGGCGCGGTTCTGGCCGTTCACATTCAATTCGGTGACGCGTGGCATAAATCAAATCGGGTTGATAATCCCATTTTAAAACTCAACGGCGAAATTACCAATTAATATTTTGCAGAGCGCGTGGCATTCCTGCGAAACTGAACCGCCAATGATCGTTAGCGCACGAGAATCGAACACACGAAAACTTCTCACGCAAATCACGGCGAAGATGGACGCCGTCGGCGAGATGGGCGGTTATCAAAGCGCGAACAGTTTTTGGGTGACCGTCAAACAAGCGACTGGCACGAGTCCAAAGCAGTTTCAGGCGGCGATGCGGCCGCAGTTTAATGGGGGAGGCGCGGAATGTGCCAAAATTGCAGCGCGTCAGAGGTTGATTTCGTCGCGCGCTTTTTCCTTTTTGACTGTGAACCTTTTACTTCCACACCATAACAAACAAATCAAACTCAATCCCAATAACATGTTTGTGCTAGGTTCAGGGGCGATGGTACCGTTGATGGCGAACTGAGGGTAATCGGTAAAGTTAAAATTCCACGTCGAACCGTCGGACGAACTCTCATAACCGGTATTGCCTGTGTTATCTCCTATGTTCCAGTGGTCACTTTGAATGGAATTGCCGCCTCCAAGATTCCACTCATAAGCCCCGTTCGCAACAGTTGTTCCCGAAGTAAGGACAAGAAAATAAGCTGTATTTGGCGATAATACCAAATTTGAATCAGGCGTATAGGCATAGAGGCCACCATTCGCTGGATTAGAAGTGCCACTGAGGCTTTCAAGGCTGCTGCCCGGCACACCAAATCCACGCACGACCACCGAATAAAGGCCGACCGTAAATCCACTTGGATTGCCTGATGCATTAGCCATGCTCAGTTGCACAGAATTCAAAAGATACCCATTGGGATCATTTCCTGTGAAAAAAATTTCGGCCGCCCATGAATCACTTCCGATTGAAACATTCCCCGTTGTCATTGCGTTCAAATCTGAAAGGTAAGTGGTGCCTTGCGTATAGGCAGTCTGCGATGCCAGCGTTGCAAGCGCAAAAATATAGGCGAGGGTGTTTGTCTTCATATCCATTCTTTTATTATTATATCACATGTATTGTCATTTGGTAATTCCTCCGAAGTAGCTGTAGGAATCGCTATAAGAAAAAGGGTATTCGGTATCGCCGAAACCATACAATTCAACGCCTACTGGTTGCGAACTTGTTACGGTATGTATTCCGTTTGTCACTGCCAGACGTGCCCCAAAGAAACCGTTGGTTCCGATCTCCATGAAATTACTAGAGGCTACGTTTAGGCCATCCACCAGTGTGTCAGCAATGGCTGATTGCGGTACAATAATGTTCAAAAAATTGGTTGCAAAGGGATGTTTCGGACTTGAGACGATATTCGTTGTCAAATAGTGACCTGTTGGCGGCAACAGTATCTCGCACGGGTCGCCATAAATGGCCTTGTCGTATGCCTGTCCGGTGGCGAACTGCGCAACTTGAATAGGCTTGCTACTGCGAAATTCTGTAGGCCCATCTACAATAATATCGTAAAATTGCCCCGCTTGATTTGTCGCTGTGACAACCTCATTGCTGGTTGTAACGACAACTGGAGAAACATTATTGCTTATCACCGTGACAATCATACCCTTAATGGTAAAGACAGTATTGCTATATGCTGCCAACACGCGATAAGCATCTCCATTGGTTCTTTCCAAGAAAGATAACGCCAGCGCCTGCGTGCCCCAATCGTTAATTGGGATTTGTTCCTGAACAAGAGGATTTCCATACGGTTCGCCTGCGGGCACAAAAGCGCCACTTGCCCCGGCAAATACGGCGATAGGTTTGTCTGATGTAATCCAAGTTCCTGTAACGTCATTTGTAGCGTAGCCACCTTCCATTTGATAGCTGTCTCCTTGCATTAAATTGGAAATTGTGTAAGGGTCTGAGCCATTAATAGCGGCATTAGTTGATGGAGTAATTGTGATTGTGGTATTATCTTCGGTTGCGACAATAGAAAATTCAGATGCACTGGAAAATTGTGCGAGCGCAGTCGCCGAGGGGAATGCCATGACGCAATAATTTGTACCCAAGAAAGCTGTTGGAAAGATATTAAAAGTTGTGCTCACTGCGCTTTCATAGTTAACAGCATATGCTGAAACCGGATGATCGGCCGTAACATGAATTCCATAACTTTCAACCGGGCCATAATCGAACATCATGACGTCCAGCGGAATGCTTATATTCGTCACAGAGCCTGCGGTATTTGTAAAATAATTGGTAATACCAAAGCCGGATATAATCACGGATCCACAAGTTGTAACGGAACTGGAAATGTAAACTGATAGGTCATTATCACCATAAGTCGCCATTTCATAAAACATAAACCAGAAGTCGGTTCCAAGAGAATCTTGCGCTGTAACATCATTGGGCGAACCCAATCCGTAAAAGCCCTGCGCATCCGTCGCGTTGCTAACCGTCAAATTGGTCTGCCCGGGATCAGTGCGCCGTAGCCACTGCCACGCGACCGGTGGAACAAGGTTCGTGCAGTACAATAAATCATACACAAAATTAGTCTCGTTCCAAGGCGTGTGGATCGTCAGCGACGCTGTTGGATTCGTCACACCGGTAATTTGTAGCCACAATTCATTTGTGGTGAAGACTGGCGGCACGTAAAGGGGCCCGCCTCCATCAACCCCATAGCCTCCGCCTCCCCCGCCGGGAGGGCTTGGCAGCGTCACCATTGTCTGCATTCTCGCGCGCCCCTGCCCTGCTGCAAGCGAACTAGAATTGCCATTCAAGTCATTCATCAAATAAGAACCACCACCCAAGCTCCATATTGAGTAGCCCTGCGCGTTAAAGGGCATAGGTGGCCACGCTGGGTTTTGAAGGGAATAAAAAGTTCCAGTGGTCACTGAATCGGGTGAAAGCGTTGGAATCGCATTCAATTCATTGATCAGCACAGCCAACTGGCCGTCCGATAATAACGGCAATGACGCTACGTCGGCGGCAGTCACCAAATTTGTTCCCGCTTGAGCGGAGGTCGAAGCATCTTGAGCGCGTAGCAGCGTCGCAAAAATGCTCGAGGCCAAAAGGAGAAACCCTAACACCCGTACGCCTCGTGAAATTTTCATCTTTGGATAGCAGTCAGATTTAAGTTATGAACCACCTTACGCCTCGGATTTTCCCAAGATCAGAAAAGCGAGTCAAGCGTAAAACACAGTATGCTGTGTGGATGCGGAACGCGCTTCGTGTTTTGGTGGAGGGCGATGCCGTCAAAGCCTCATCATCGCCGCCTCGTTGGCGACCGCATTCGCGCCTGCCGCGCTCAAGCTGGCCTTACTCAGGAGAGATTGGCAGAGAAGGCCGATTTGCATCACAATTTTATCGGTGAGGTCGAACGGGGCAACATGGAAATATCCCTTACCTCACTTCTGAAAATTGCCCGGGCATTAAAGATGAAAGTTCGCGATCTTATCGGAGATATTTAACTGTTAATTGGGCGGCTTGGCGCCTCGTTTTCAAAACAATCCATCCCGACCGTCGAATCTAATTCAACTCGTCCATCGTCACTACATTGTAAATCGTAAATTCTTTTTTCACTTTTCACCATGCGGTTTTAATTTCCTTGCCACGTTCTTTAGCGCAAAAACACGGCTCACCAAATCAAATGCCAAACCCACCAGCAAGGCGGCTACGCAGCCGAGGGTTACGGCGAGGACGCGGTCCATTGAGCCGGACCATACGTGGGGTTCGCTGCTGAGGGTGACAATGACGACGGCGGCGTAGGCGGGGCGGATGGCGTCGTGGAGTTTTGCGGCGTAACAGATCATGCCGGTGGCGATGACGCCGATGGCCATGGCGGCGATGTTGTGCGCGGTGAAGGCGATCATGAGGGCGCCGACGAAGGCGCCGATGAGGTTGGCCACGACGCGGGTGAGGGATAACCCTAGCGAGGGATGCAGTTTCGGCTGGGTGACGATGACGGCGGAGACGGGCGCCCAGAGTCCGCCGGGAAGGTGAAAGAGGTCGAACGCGGCGACGGCGACGAGGGCGGATACGGCGGCTTTGCTGGCGAAGATGAAGCCTTCGAGGGCGGTGATTTTTTCGGTTTTTGGGGTGGCGGGCGGTTTCATGGGTCGGGTCGTGGGACCGAAGAAGGTATCGCATAAATAGCGTGGGGGTGCAAAGGTCCTTGCGGACGGCCACCGGGGGAAAGAACTGGAAAAACCACCTTTCCCCGGCCCTCTCCCCCGCGGGCGGCGGCGGAGAGGGGGTCGGAGTGCGATGGGTTGGTTGGTGTGGAGGGACGAAGGATGGTGTCGGTCAGGGTCGGATGGTTCTTTCGTCCCTGAAGGGACTTGGGGTTGATGGGGTGAAAACCCAGCAATAAATTGCTGGGCTAATATCTGTCGTCCCTGCGGGACTGCGGACGGCGGAGCGGCAACGCCCTGCCATTTTGGCCTACGGGAGTTTGTTGGTTTGGATGGACGAAGGATGGCGTTTGCCGGGTTGGATGGTTCTTTCGTCCCTGTAGGGACTTGGATTGATGGGGTGAAAACCCAGCAATGAATTGCTGGGCTAATATCTGTCGTCCCTGCGGGACTACGGGCGGCTGCGCGGCGACGCCCTGCCATTTTGGCCTGCGGGAGTTTGTTGGTTTGGATGGACGAAGGATGGCGTTCGCCGGGTTGGATGGTTCTTTCGTCCCTGAAGGGACTTGGGTTGATGGGATGAAAACCCAGCAATAAATTGCTGGGCAAATTTCTGTCGTCCCTGCGGGACTGCGGGCGGCGGCGCGGCAACGCCCTGCCATTTTGGTCTGCGGCAGTTTGTTGGTTTGGATGGAGGAAGGATGGCGTTGGTCGGGGTCGGATGGTTCTTTCGTCCCTGTAGGGACTTGGGTTGAAGGGATGAAAACCCAGCAATGAATTGCTGGGCAAATTTCTGTCGTCCCTGCGGGACTTTGGACGGGGGCGCGGCAACGCAGCCTTACCATTTTGGCCTGTGGCAGGTGGATGGCGGGTCGTGGAAACCATTTTGCCGTGGCAATGAAAGCGGGGATTGATTTGGGCTCGCGGGACGCTCGCCCTCCCGTTGAGGAGTGTTCAATGGGTTTTTGTGTGAGAATAGTGTTGACCGCGCGGCGGCGAAACCATTTGGTATGGGCGCTTAAATGAAACAAAAAGCTTATGCTCGCGCTGGTGTGGATATTGATCTGGGTAATCGGGTGAAGGCCACGTTGCCGCAACTGCTGGCGTCCACGCATCGGCCCGGGGTGCTGGGCAAGGTGGGCGGATTCGGCGGGCTTTTCCAACTGGATACGCGGAAGTATCGGGAGCCGGTGCTGGTCTCGAGCGCGGATGGGGTGGGGACGAAGTTGAAGCTGGCTTTCGCAATGAATCGGCATGACACGATCGGCGAGGATCTGGTGAATCATTGTGTAGATGATATCGCGGTGCTGGGGGCGGAGCCGCTGTTTTTTTTGGATTATATCGGGACGGGGAAGTTGAAGCCGGAGGTGTTCACGGAGTTGATTTCAGGGTTTGCGCGGGGTTGCGCGGCGAATGGTTGCGCGCTGATCGGCGGGGAGACGGCGCAGATGCCGGGGTTTTATCAGCCGGGTGAGTATGATGTGAGCGGGACGATCGTGGGGGTGGTGGAGAAGTCGGAGATGCTGGATGGCCGGGGCATTCGCCCGGGGGATGTGGTGCTGGGGCTGGCATCAAGCGGGTTGCACACGAATGGTTATTCGCTGGCGCGGAAGATTTTTTTCGAGGAGCTGGGGCTGACGCCGAAGAGCCGGGTGGCGGAGTTGAATAATACGATCGGGGCGGAGTTGTTGAGGGTGCATGTGAGTTATGGGCCGCTGGTGCAGAAGCTGATCAAGCGTTTTAATGGGACGGGGAAGGCGAAGCGTAAGGCGCGGGTGATCAAGGGGTTGGCGCATATCACGGGCGGGGGTTTCGTGGATAATATTCCGCGGGTGTTGCCGGTGCGTTGCGATGTGGTGGTTTACGCGGGATCGTGGGAGATGTTGCCGATTTTCAAGATGATCCGGGAGCGGGGCGGCGTGCCGGAGGGGGAATTGTATCAGGTGTTCAACATGGGGATCGGCATGACGATCATTGTTCCAAGGGAGAGCGCGGATGGGGTGTTGAAATTTATCCGCGCGCAGAAACAAATGGCGTGGCAAATCGGTGAGGTCGTTAAGGGGACGGGCCGCGCAAGGGTGGTTTGAAATTTAGCGCGCGAAGCTACTGAGGTTGTCCTACAAAGTCCGGTAACATTTGCCGACAAGCCAGCACGGGTGTGATTGGTATTCTGTCCGGCGATTGATAAAACGCCGAGCGTCATCCGGTTTCACCCTGATCGAACTTCTGGTTGTCATTGCCATCGTCGCGATTCTAGCGGGACTGTTGCTGCCCGCGCTTTCTCGTGCCAAGGAAAAAGCTTTCCGCGCAAATTGCACCAGCAATCTTAAGCAATGGAGTCTCGCGCAGAACATGTACGTGGACGACAACGACCAGTTTTTGCCGATGACTAAAATTCCCAACGGCACGCTGCCGATTGGCGATTATTCGGAAGACAATCCACGTTGGAGTGATCTGCTCGCCTTCAACCAGGCCAACGCAGGCAACAACGCGTGGTTCAATGCGCTGCCGCAATATGTCGCCAGCCGTCCTTTGTGGACCTGGGCGGATGGCAACGGTCCCATGCAATTTCAGTCGGGCCGCTCGATATATATTTGTCCCACATCTGCCAACCAGGCGGTTGATCCCAACACCGATCCAATGTCGCGGCCGATTTTTAATCTGGCGATGAACTCGAAGGGCACCGATGGTCTCGTGCTCGCCAGCAACCAGACGCTTTCAGTAAAACTTGTTACCCAGCCGTCAGCGTTCGTGATGTTCTCCGATGTTCGCACGCACACTTCCGAAACTCCCTATTACGGCGCCAGCACCACGGCCACTGACTTGGCTAGTCCCCAGTGTTATACCACGCGCCTTTCGTCGCGCCATACCGCGGGTGCAGATATCGCCTTCGCCGATGGCCATGTCCATTACTATAAGTACGCTTACGCCTGCATCAATCAGAATGGCAAAGCCCACGATTCCGGCGTGCCCGACATCAATTGGACTTACGACGGGCATATCGTTCCATAAATAAAGGGAACATTATGAGCAGATGGACGGGCAGAGAAAAATCGGCGCCTTAATTTTCCCATCCCATCAATCTAAGCCGTAGGCGGAGATGCCGGAAGAAAAACGCGGAATAGGGTTCCCTGCCCGACCTCGCTGGTTACTTCAACAAACCCGCCGTGCGTTTTAACAATTCCCACCACCGTGGAAAGTCCCAATCCTGTTCCCTTGCCAATCTCCTTAGTGGTAAAAAACGGCTCAAAAATCTTCGCCAACACATCGGCAGGAATTCCGTGTCCGGTATCGCTTACGGTCAGGAGCACATACTTGCCCGGGGCGTGGGGACGCGACCGCATATTCATTTCATCCAGCGTGATCGGACTCGCCTCGATGTGCAGACGTCCGCCATTCGGCATGGCGTCGCGGGCGTTGATGCACAGGTTCAATAGCACTTGATGAAGCTGGGTTGAATTTCCGTTGACCGGCGAAAGGTCAGGAGAAATTTTATTCTGGATTTCTATCGCTTTCGGAAAAGTATCTCGCGCAAGTTTAACAATCTCCGCGATGAGTGTTTCAAGGTTCACCCGCGTTTGCTCCCCGCCGACGCCGCGAGAAAAAGAAAGAATCTGTTTGACCATGTTGACGCCGTGGCGGGCGCTGGCCTGCGCAATTTCCAAAAGTTTCTTGGTATCTTCAGTCGCTTCCTGGTGAGCCATGCTCAGCGCCATAATCACCGGCGTGAATGAATTATTGAGGTCGTGCGCGATGCCGCCGGCGAGCGCTCCAATCGTTTCCATGCGCTGAGTGCGGAGAAACTGCGCCTCGATTTGTTTCTTCTCGGTGACATCCGTATTGATGATGAGAATCGCCTTGGGATCACCGTTTTGATCTCGCGTCAAAGTCCAGCGGCTTTCCACGATGAGTTTTGCGTGGTTTTTCGTTACCTGATGCAACTCGCCTTTCCATTCGCCTTGGCGGATCAAATTTTTTAAAGCAGCCAGCGGAGCGGTCAAGTCTCCCTGAAACAGCAGTTCATTCGCATTACGGCCCAAGGCTTCTTTGGCGGTCCATCCATAAAGTCGTTCGGCGCTTTTGTTCCAATACAAGATGGACTGATCCAGATCGTTCAGGCAAATGGCGTCCTGCGCCTGATCGAGCAAAGCGGCCTGGTTACGAAGTCGCTCCTCATCCGCGTGCCGGCGCCGTTTCGCATCTCTTTCCTCCATCGCCCGGCCAATGGCAGCGGGCAACCGGGCCATGCGATCCTTCAAGACATAATCGGTGGCGCCATTGCGCAAGGCTTCAATGGCCAGTTCTTCGCCGATGGTGCCCGACACAAAAATAAATGGAACATCGGGCCGTTGTTTCCGGGTAATTTTGAGAGCGGCCAGGCCACTGAACCCAGGCATGGAAAAGTCCGACAAAATTAAACTAACCGCGCTTTCTTTCAAGGCGGATTCAAATTCAAGCGAACTGCTTACAACCCGGATCGTGCATGCCACATTTTCCGTCCGGAGCAGATGTTTCACAAGGGCAGCATCGTCCGAGTTGTCTTCGACGTGAAGTATGTGAAGCGGTTCCATTAGATAAAAATCGCCTCCCGAGAAATTACCAATACCCGGCTTTCAGATAACAACGTCATACGTCCTATATCGGTTTCTGAAAAAAAAGCTTAAATCGAAACTCAATTTATAAACCTCATTCTAGTAGTCGCACTAAAATCGTCAACGAATATGCCGCTAAATCAATCAAATGACCCTTAAAGTAGAAACTCTCAGTGGCAAATTGCGAATACTTCCACTAACCGCCAGTTTCCGTGGGAAAAACCCGGATTCACTTTTGAAATAAATATGCTCTGTAGAAAACCTGGAATTCTCAATTTGTCCGAGCGTGAAACTGGAGTGGGTTTGGGGGAATGCACGCGTCCCGCGTGCAGTGTTTGGCGGGACGCCAAACACATTTCTCGTCTTTATTTCTAATGATGATTTCTACAGAGCAAAATGAATTCAGGAAGAATGAAATATGTGAGCGACGGCTTCGAGTAATTCTTCCACCGAGAATGGCTTGCCCATAAGCCGATTGATGTTCACGAGCCGCTCTTTCCTCGACGACAGCAATTCGGCATACGCCGAGATCATAATGATGGGCTGAACCGGGCATTGCTCTTTTATGGCGCGGCTCAGGTCGAGTCCAGTCATCGTACCCAAAGCGTAATCGGTGATCACCAAATCATATTTGCCCGCCGCAAATATTTCCAGGGCCAGTGACGCGCTTTCAACCGTCTCCACCACGTAGCCTTTCATCGTGAGCAGCATTTTCAACGATTTCGCGATCGGCGGTTCGTCATCCACTACCAGGATCCGTTTGGCCGCGATTTGTTTGGTGGTGTCGGTCATAACACAATTTATCCAGCACATTCTTTTGACATGCCTCTCTGATTATGCAACTCCAGAAATGCATGGCTCCCAATACGAATATTTGTGGTTGTATATTAGCTGGTGATAAATAGGGGTTTTTATTGACATTGTCCCTGCCTCAGTTAATCTTCCCCTCTTGAATGAACGGCGCAAGAGTGTCTGCTTTACGGGCGGATGCCAGGCCGATAGTACCCGTCCGGTTCGTATTGCCCGAATGGGTGCGTGGAAAAATATTTGGAAGACGTTGTTTTATGAAAGGAATGCTGTTGAGTGCGCTGTTGTCAGCCGCGATGTGGTTCACGCCGGGCGCGCATTCGGAATCGCTGGGCATCATGGTGCCAGCTTATTTTTCCCCTTCGTCCGGTTATTGGAGTTCGATGAACTACGCGGCGTCGCGCGTCCCATTGATCGCCATCATGAATCCGGACAACGGCCCCGGAACTTCGCCCAGCAGCAGTTACGTAAATGTGCTGGCGCAGTTGCATTCCTCTGGCGGCAAGATCACCGGCTACATCTACACCTCCTACGGCGCGCGCGCGCTGGCGGACGTCGAAGCGGATATTGATCGCTACCTGGCCTGGTACGCCGTGGATGGTTTTTTCGTTGACGAAATGACCAGCGACGCCGGGAGCACGGACGTTAATTACTACGCGACGCTCTATCAGTATATAAAAGCGAAGGGCACGAATTACAGCGTCACCGCCAATCCCGGCGTCAACGCTCCTGAAAGCTACATCACCACCCCAGTCGCTGACACTTTGATGATTTTTGAGAACGACGGTTCCAAGTATCCCGCGTTCGCCCCGTCGAGTTGGGTCGCCAAATATTCACCCGACCATTTTGTTCATCTTCCCTACAACGCAACCAACACCGCCACGCTCTCAAATTTTGTGGCTCTGGCTGTGAATCGAAATGCCGGCTGGATTTACATCAGCGATCTTTCTGTCTATAGCAAGTTGCCGACGTATTGGACGAATGAAGTGCTCATGGCGCAGGCTTTCAACCAGGAAAAGCTCTCGCCTTTTATACTCACTTCCGGCCAGCCAGCCAGCCAGGTTGCCGGCACGGGCGACTCCGCGACGTTTACCGTTGCTGCTTTTGGCTCGCCCCTGCCCGCTTATCAATGGTTTTATGGGACCAACGCCATCACCACGGCGACCAACGCCTCATACACCATTGCCTCCGTTCAAGCCGCCAATGCCGGTTATTACGATGTCCAAATTGAAAATTCCAACGGCTTCGCCATCAGCCGCGAGGCTTCACTCATAGTCAGCAATGGTCCCAGCTCCTATCGAAAAATCATCCTTGACGGCTCTTTTAATGATTGGACCGGTCTGGCTCCGGTTTATACCGCCGCCATCGGGCCAGCCACGACAATCCAATATGAGAACATCTACCTCGCCAATGACGAAAGCAATTTGTACATCCGCGTAACCCTCTATTCGCCGCGGACCAATGCGTTTGCCAATTCGTATGATAACATTTTCATTGATGCCGACGATGATGCTTCGACGGGCTATCAAGTCGAGGGCATCGGTTCATCCCTGCTGATACAATCGGGAAACGGTTATCAGGAAAAAAACGGAGGCTTCAACGAAGGCACTGTCAATAACCTGGGTTGGACCATTGCCCGATCCGCCGATGAGACGGATTGCGAATTGGCCGTTTCCCGCAACGCCGCTTACGCCGCCGATGGCAGCAGCATTTTTTCCGGCAACAAAATAGCGCTCTTGTTTCAGGGAGATGACGCCAGCCACGACAATGTTGAAGACGCGCCTCCATCCGGCGGCATCGCTTATTCCTTTGCCACATCGCCAACGGTGCTGCCACCGCTTTCCATCAGTTGCGCGGCAGGAATCATGACCATAACCTGGTCTGGTTTGGGCACGCTGCAAACCTGCAATTCGATCACCGGTAACAGTGTCTGGACCAATATCACCGGCGCGGCCAGTCCTTACGTTGCGCCCATCGCCGGCTCACAATTTTTCCGGCTCGTTCAATGAACGACTTACGATAGAACCGCCTGCCATACGAGTGATATTCTCCCTCAGTCGAAACCACCCACCTTTATATTGTTTCTACGGCTAGCAATGCCGCTTGGTCGCCTTCGGTTTGCAAGCGCATTTCCTGAATCTGCGCCAAACTAAGACAAGCACGCTTCAGAATAAAAAGACATCGTCACGACACCACGGTTCCGTCTAACCGCTTTGGGGGATATTCAAGCGGGCTCTAAGCGGTTACATTCTTCGACGCTACCAGTCATTAAAAAAAGAAAGAGCCAATTTTGGGATATTACGTTTATGGAGATTTTGCACATTCGTCCTGCCCGCAAGTCCGGCCAAAATTTTCACCTGTCAATTTTTCTCGGCTTCCTGAGTTTCATCATGATCTGTTGTTCCGCTCGTGGCCAGACGCAGCCAGCCAACAGCCTTTCGATTTCTACCTATGGTGCAACGACGGCATCTGCCGATAATACTACGGCAATTCAAAATTGCTTTAATGCTGCACAATCCCAAGGCAAAAGCGCGTGGATTCCGGCGGGGACATTTCAAATCAAAGGTTCATTGAACGCCACCGGCATAACTATCGCCGGCGCTGGAATGACTTCCAGCATCATCTACCGCAATCAGAATTCCTCGGACATTACCGCCACTCAATTATCACTGCTAAGTTGCACCGTCAAAAATCTGGGAATTGACGGCAACGGAACTTCCCGCGGCGTCAACGCTTCGTACGGAATTAATATAAAAGGCGTGGGCTGGCTTATCGAGAATGTCCAGATCCACCACGCCGACGCCGGGGTATGGGCGTCGGGAAGCAGCGGCACGGTCGAGAATTGCATTTTGACCAACACCTTTGCCGACGGCGTTAATATCAACAATGCCGGAACCAGCCCAAACACAGTTGGTGCCAACCTTACCATACAAAACTGCATTCAAACGGGAGCCGGCGATGACGGCTTTGCCATTAACGCGCAGGGGGAAGATTCGGGCTGGCAAAACATGGTAAATCCTAAAGTCCTGAACTGCACTTCGCTTAATGACGATGGCGCCAATGGCATCCGCATCGCAGGCGGCTCCAATGCGCTGGTGTCCGGCTGTCTGGTTTCTAACACTGTTTTGGAATGTGGCATTGTGGCCAGCTCCTACGGCACTGGCGGCTTTGGCATCACCAACGGACTGATCACGGGCAACACCGTTTACGGATGCGGAACGGTTGACGCAGCCGCCTGTATCGGAACCGGCGATGCCCGCACGGTCGCGACCTTTACCAGCAATATTCTCTACAATTCATCCGGTGCTGGTTTTCAAGTCGGCACTCCGACTTATCCTAATGCGGGGAAAATCGTCTTTGGCCCGGGCAATATCATAAGCAATGCAGCCGGAGCGGGAATCGCCATTCAATCAGGCGTTGTCGGCTCGGGACTCATCATCACCAATACGGTCCTGGGCCTCCATCATGGCCAGAAATACTTTGTCAATAATTCCAGCACCTTTACGGCGATCGTCATGGGAAATAATTGGCAAGGCAACGTGATTCCGTCTCCGCCGTCTGGACTAACCGCCAGCGTGGCAAACAAACAGGCGGGATTAAGCTGGGTATCCTACAGCGGAGACATTTCCTCCGCACCAGTTAGTTACAATATCAAGCGATCCTTGACCAACGGCGGTCCTTATTCGACCGTAGCCACAAATATAGCCAGCACGAGCTATAATGATTCCGGTTTGAACAATGGCACGACTTATTACTATGTGGTGTCAGGAGTCAATGAAGCCGGAGAAGGCGCCGATTCAGCGCAAGTAAGCGCCACGCCACAGTTGGTAGTCGGAAGCGTCAGCTTCAAAAACGGAACCTTTACTGGAACGTCGGTCTTAAGTTTAGCGGGAACTCCCGCACAGGAAGTCTATGGAGTCAGTCTGGGAGATAATACCCCGCGAACCACCGCCAACGGCTATTCTTTCGATAGTTATCCCAGTGTCAACGCCAGCTATGGCGGATCAAGCGCCTATGGGTTCAACGGTTTTTTAGGTGGCGGCGGAACAAGTGGCGATAGCGGTTTCGATGGGGTATTGAACAACGGAGAATTGGGCATCAATGGCGGGACATTGACGTTAAGCAACCTCAGTGTCGGCACCATTTATAATGTGCTGTTCCTCGAAGCAGACACGCGCAATGTCGGCACCCGCACGTTCACCATCACTTCCGGCAGCACGTCGAGCGCGGCTCAATCTTATGCTTTCGCCGCAGGCAGTCCAAGTTTGGGCGGATACATTCTGTGTACGTTCACAGCCACAAACTCCACACCCACATTCACGTATCCGCAGGCGACTTACGGATATCAACTGAATGCCATTCTGGTGACAACTACGACGGCAACGACGTCGCCGTCGTTAAGCTATAGTCTCACCAATGGCGTGATGCAATTTACCTGGCCATCTGATCATGTTGGCTGGCAGCTTGAAGAACAAACTAACGCGCCGGGCGGCGGCATCGGCCCGAATTGGTTCATCGTTCCTGCTTCAAACACAACCAATCAAATACGGTTGCCGGCATCCACGAACGGGAACATATATTTCCGATTGGTTCGCCCGTAAAGAAAGCGTATTGGAAGTCTAGCCCGCCTAGTTGGGTTGGTAGGCTCCAGCTAAACTTCCATTCAAGATTCGCGCCGCTCTTTCCTGAAGATTACTGGGGAATCCACTGGCCCATTGAGCGGCCCCATCCATATCTTGCCGCGCCCACAGGCGCAAAATATATAAAGCCGCATCTTCCTGGGCTGGGCCGGGAGACATTTTTGCGGCCACCATTTGCGCTGCTTGAGCCGGATCGTTTTCAGCCTGGGCAAATGCCACCCGTTGATACCAGTTATCCTTCTGCGCGCTCGCGGGCTGGGTATCAATCCAGCTATAAAGCGGGTTCAAATCCTGCGACGCCCATTGAACGGCAAGGTTCTGGACGATAATTGTTCGCCGGTCGTCATTAAGGCCGTTGTCGTTCAGCACTTGCGCCGAGCGCGCTGGATCCAGGTTCGCTTCTTCAAAAGCCACGTAGCCGAGCACCATGGAGCGCTCGGTGGGATTGGCCAGTTGCGACGCCCAAGCTTCGCTGGCATTCACATCCATATCAGTCCAAGTCTGCGCCACCACTACCATCAGTGAATCATGCCACTTGGCAGCCTCCGGTGATTGGGCAAATTCCGCCGCCGCGCGCGGATCGCGCCGCACCCAATCCGGCAATAATTCCTTGTAGGCTTTCCCCTGCTCTGCCGGGTCATTGGAAGCCAGCAATCTCAAGATTTGATCGGAAATTGATTCTTGCTTCGGCTCCGTCTTCACGATCTTAAGCGTTCCCTGCATCGAGTTCTTCGGTGCCGCAGGCGAAACGTCGGTCAACGTGGAAATCGCCGCCTGTTTATTTTGAATTTTGTTTAAAAAAAGCAATAAGCCGATTGTCACACTAACAGCGATCAATAAAATCGTTTTCTTCATACCCGTTTTCAATTTTTTTATCAGTCAAAACGCCTGCCGCCTCGAGTCGGCGGCAGGCTCCAATAACAATCTTGCAATTACTTATCTCAATATAATTTATTTAGTGAGTTAAGGCGATTGAAAAGACCACTGCTGGTTGGCGCCGCCATTACTGCTGTAGATATCCACCAATGCTCCCGGACTCTTGGATGCACCGGCTACTTCCATGAGTTTCGCACTCTGAACTCCCTGGATAGTTCCGGCGGTCGCCGAAATCACCCATTTCTGGTTACTGCCGCCGTTGCTGTCATATAATTGCACGGCGGTCCCGTTCGCCGTCCCCTGCCCTTTGACATCCAGGACGCGCCCACTTTGCACGCCGGTGATCGTGTATTGCCCGCTTCCCAGGCTGGTCAGATTCCAGAGTTGGTTCGCACCCGCGTTATAAGTCCATTGCTCCAAAGGCGTGCCGTTGGTGGTGGCTTGACCGGTGGCGTCCAGGGCCAGTCCGCTATTCAGGTTGACGATGCGATAGGGTCCGCTGCCCAAACCTTGCCACGTGTTACCGGTAAGTGTAGTGCTGAATGAACTCGAGGCATCGGTAAATTGCGTCTGGCCACTGGCCAAGTTCAACACCGTGTTCGTATAAAATTTGCCCGAACCCGAAACTCCGGAGACTATATAGATACCCGTTTTAGCCGGATGATTGATGACATTGTTCGGCCCGAACACAATAGTTCCGCCGTTGGGATAAGTGGGAGTTCCAACCTGGAAACCATTTCCCGCTGAGTTGTTCAGGATATTGCCAGTAAAGGTCGCCGTGGTACGGGCATCACCGGTTCCGATACAGGACGCCTCATCCACCGTGCCGCAACCATAGACCACATTGTTCTTGATCATGCCGTTCACCAGCGGATCTCCCGTGGAGCCAAAAGTGCTGGCTTCGATGCCGCATTCCAAAACCGTGTTGGAAACCAGGCATCCCGAGACGACCGAATTGGAACCGCCCGCGATGCGAATGCCATTAGCGCCATCGTCGTTAAGCGACGTACAATTCAGGATTTGCGGATGGACCATGTTACCTGATCCCTGCGCGTTGATGGCAAAACCATCGTCATTTGCGCCGGTTTGCGTGCAGTTTTGGATCGTCAGGTTTGCCCCGGCGGTATTTGGATCAGTGCCGGCGTTATTGATATTAGCACCATCCGCAAAGGTATTGGTCAACAGGCAACTCTGGATCGTGCCGCTCGTCCCCGACGCCCAAATCCCGGCGTCGGAATGATGGATCGTGACATTTTCAATCAACCAACCGACCCCTTTGATATTGATTCCATAAGAAGCATTGACACCGCGAGAGGTGCCGTTGCCATCAATCATCAGGTTCTCAACCGTGCAACTCAACAAGGATAATTGAGTAGCCGTAATGTCGGAGGAGTTCTGATTACGATAGATCACACTGGATGCGCCCGCTCCGCCAATAGTGATGCCGGTGGCGTTCAATGAACCTTTAACCTGAAATGTTCCGGCGGGAACCCAAACGCTCTTACCCTGCGTCTGCGCGGCATTAATGCAGTTTTGAATATCAGTAGTATTGTCAGCGGAACCTGTGCTGGCGCCGTAGGTGGTTATCGAAAGGCTGTTGGGAGGCTGCGTCTGCCCACGAACATCATGAACCATCGCGGCGCACACGAGAGTCAACAGACCTAATTTATAAAGAACACTGAACTTTCGTCTGGATGAATCAAACCCACGTGCAGTTACAACATAAGACTGTGCTGTCTTCTGATCTGATGTATTTATCATAACTAATAATGTTAGTGCTGGTGTTAATGGTGATTCGCCGCTGGTGATAGGGCACGAAGCCGAGAGAGTCCACCTGAGCGGTGAGTGGTTTATTGGATTACGTTGCCATCTTAACGTGGTTTTGGGGAGTGTCTAATTTTTAATCCGCTGCAACGCTTTAGCTAGCCCGAAAACGGGGTGACCTAAAACGTACATCAGTGCGTTAATAATAGAATCAACTATGAGGTTGATTTTTTCGTTCTCTTGCGGATAATCGAGGTTAATCACCGGCATAACTAATCCGTTTATGTTTCGTTATCAAGTGCCTTATAGGTATTACACCATAGCCAAATTTGGCTTTGGAGCCGCCTATTTGTGGTACGTTTTCGACCTGTTTAGGATTCACTCGGCAATTTGGCATAACGCAGCTTTTCCAATTTCTGCGCCGGACAATTTAATCTTTTCCGGCAACGTATTTCTCGATGCTTATTTACGCCCGGCGGCTGTTGCGTTGAGCGGGCAAACCGCGGTATGGATATTGTTTATTATGTCCCCATTCGTCGTGGGATTGTATCTATGGGGGCGACATAGACTGCTTCAAATGGCAATAGGAGGCTGGATTAGTCTAAGCATGATCCTATTGAATTCTCTCGTCGGTGTTTTTAACTCGACCGCTGATATTTGGGTGAATCTGGTTTTTTTGGCCTACGGTCTCTCAGCCATGGTGCAGGCCAACGGGGGATGGAAGACGTGTGAATCGGGCTTCAGCCTGGCGCAGTGGCGGGCCAATCCGGTTCTATCCAGCACGTTTGCGTGGCTGGTAGTTCTGATTCAATTTTGCGTCTATTTTTTCGCTGGAATAAACAAACTGGTCTATGGATGGACTCCGTGGATACACGGCCTCGCGCTTCAGAATCTGGCATACGATAGCTCCATGCGGGCATTCGTGCGGGACATTTCTGTGCCGCCATTGTTGGCTTTCCTTCTCGGTTATCTCACGCTTTTTCAGAGATTGATTGTTCCATTCGGTTTTTTTCTCCGGCGCTATAGAATTTGGACTGTGATAATCCTCGGCTCCATGCACATCGGCTATGCGATCTTGATGTATGTGAATTTGTTTCCGGTGATCGGCCTGTCTTGTCTGGCGATGGTGATGCCACCGGTCTTTTCAAATGTGAGCCACAAAAAAATCCATGGGCGCAAAAAATCGCAGGATGCCGTCTCTTATCGCATGCAACCTGCGGGACGAATTTCCCGAGGCGTTCTGGTCATTTTTTCGGCCTGGATGCTACTGGAGCCGTTGCGTTTGATAAAATTCCCGGCGACCCCTTGGGAAAACAAACTCATGATTGTGCCTGCGTGGCGGATGTTCGCTGATGGCGGGGCGACTGCCGGTGAGGAGTGGCGGCTGATTTTGGACACGCCGCAAGGACCGATTGACGGAACCAAAATCGCCCTTGGATTACTGCCACAAGTGTGGCGCGACCGATTTTATATTGACGACATCCTTCATGAAATATTGATCGGCAATACGGGACCGGGAACCCTTCCCGAAAAACTCGCCGCAGCTACCGAGCATGCCTACGCAAGCTCGCAATCATTGTCTAATAACGCGCCGACGGTCCTCGGTTCCAGTTTTAATATTTACCGAAGAAAACCAGTCTTTGAAGCCGGGAAAAGTCTTTGATTGCGACGCTCGCCTTGCCCCCGAAATCGGGGGGTGGTCAACTGAACGGCCAAATGCCATAATGGCGGGAAGCAAGCCCGAAAACATTGGAACTTTTCTGCCGTGGTGTCGTCACCTCGGCCAATGGTTACGGCGACGGAAAACCGGCGATGGATGCACGTTTAACATTTAGGTACTTTCGTGGCTCTCGAAGCAAAAGGCTGGACTTACTAAGCACTGTCCTCATCACATTGTTAATGTTGGCCGCTCCGCTATTAGAAGCGCGAGCAAGTCGTTCGACACCGACGGCCACCAATCTGGTGGAAATTCAATCCGTAACGGTTAAGGACACACCCGTATCTATAACCGCAGCGAAACAAAAGCCCGTGCGCTTGCCGCCTTTCGCGGAAGATGTGACGTTTAATTTCGGATTCATCACCAGCGCCAGCCGCCCGCCGACACGGCTTTCGTGCAAATTGGAAGGATTCGACAATAATTGGGATCTGGGCGGAGGAGAAATGTACGTGGTTATCCGGTTTTATAATAAGACCGGCGACATGGTGGCGGCCACGCAGTTTCAATCTCGCCGGGACAGTGCCGGGTGGCATAACAATTTTGATACTTCAACCCTTACCCATCGCCGGGAGACAGTGGTCGTGCCGCCGGACGCATCGCGATTGCTATTTGTCGTTACCTCGGCCGGGCCTCAATCAACCGAAGGAGTATATGTATTGACTGATCTGAATATCTCCGAGGCTTCTTTAGACGGCTCATCCAAAGTGTTACTTCAATTTCCTAATGACAAGCTGCGCTATGGAGGGATGTCAAACTCCCCTGATGCCGGGTGGATTCGTGACGGCACCACTCCACGAATGGCCAAGATCGTTGAATTCGGCCAGAGCCCGACGACCAAAGCTCTTGCCCTGATGGATGACGATCCCCGCGGCCACGCGGAATGGCACAATAATTTGGAACAGGCTCCCACAGTGACCCCCGGCGACCGCATTTTGATGGAATGGAATGAGATGTTCAGCATCGGAGAAAGCGGCATGCACATAGCGAATTACCCTCAGCTTCCACCGGGAAACTATTTGTTCCGCGTCAGGGAAGTAAATCTAATGGAACTGCCGACCGGCGTGGAAACCTCCTTGGCCATCATCGTGCCAGTTCCCTATTGGAAGACGACGTGGTTTTGGATTATCGCCTTTCTCGCAATCATAACTCTGATCATGGGAGCCTGGCGCTACTTCATTCTGATCGGAACGCAACGCGATATGCTGCGTCTCGAAAAGCAGCGTTTGCTCGAGCATGAACGTGTAAGAATAGCTCGCGATATTCATGATGACCTCGGCGCTCGTGTCACAAAGATATCGCTGGTGAGCGCATTGGCGCGCGATAATTCGGACGACGCCAAACGAGTGCGGGGTGACCTGGAGCAGATCACTCAGATGTCGCGTGACTTAATTACCGCGCTCTACGAAACGGTGTGGGCGGTGGATCCCGATAATGATAACCTGAAGGAATTAGGAAATTATATTTTCCAAATGGTGAACGATATGTGCGAGGGCGCGGAATTCTGCTGCCGTTTTCACATCGGAGATTTGTCTCGGGAAATCGGCGTTTCAAGCCAGGTGCGTCATAACCTCTGCATGGCTGTCAAGGAAGCAGTGAATAATGTGATCAAGCATGCGCAGGCGACGGAAGTCACGGTCCGCATTTCCTACAAGGACACAAGATTGACGGTTTCGGTTCAAGATAACGGGCGGGGTTTTGATGTTGCCAGCACAGTCTCGGGTCACGGCTTGCAAAATATCAAAGGCCGGCTGGGTGAAATCACCGGGGACTCGCGGATTGAAAGCCAGCCCGGTCAAGGCACGACGATCTGGATATATGTCGAAGTCGCACAATGCCAATGGTCGTCATGATAGACAGTTTTATGCGATTATAATTCAAAGTGACCATCAACCATTTATTATTACGGCAATGAAAAAACAAATCGCCGTCGTTGAAGACGACTGGGGGCTGAGAGACCAGCTCGTAAAAATCATCGAAAGCGCGCCGGACATGGAGTGCAGCGGCGCCTTTGGCTCCGCGGAAGAGGCCATCCCTCATTTCGGAAAGCATTCTCCCGATGTGATCCTCATGGACATCAAACTGCCACAAATGTCCGGCATTGAATGTCTGATCATGGTGAAAAAATTCACTCCTTCGGTACAGGTGATCATGGTTACCGTCTATAAAGACAGCGAACGGATTTTTCAGGCGTTAAAGGCTGGCGCCAACGGTTACCTGATCAAGTCCGCCCCGCCCGAACAGATGATCGCTGCCATTCGTGATGTCTCCACTGGAAGCGCCCCCTTGTCCGGTCCGATTGCGCTCAGGGTCGTGGAACATTTTCACAAAATGGGACCCGCTCCAAAGGAAGCGGATAATTTATCGAATCGCGAGCGCCAAGTGCTTGATTTGCTGGCGATGGGTTTCACCTATAAAGAAATCGGCGCCAAGCTGAACATCGAAGCCGAAACCGTGCGTGGTTACGTGAAACGAATCTGCCAGAAATTGCATGTGCGAAGCCGCCTCGAAGCGGTGGCCAAACATTGCTGAGAAAAATCGCCTGCCCGAAACTGCGGGTGATCCAAATTATAGTCTTTCTTAAAGAGCTACTATTTCCTCAAAAAAAGCGGGCGGGAGTTCGTGAAAACTCCCGCCCGTTGTTCTATCTATTTTATTGAACCTTTACTTTGAAATACATCTGCGGCCCATTGGTGGTATTAACCATAAAGGGTGATGAAGCTAAGGAATTAGTGGTCCACGGCCCGAGAACATTGGTGGACTCAAGCAGGATTCCTTGCGGCCAGGTGATGGTCAGGTTGTTCCCGCCCGTGAGGGTGGCGCTTACAGTGACCGACGGTGCAGCGGCATCGCGCATGACCAAGGCATTGATATTCCCGTTGCCGGTGGTTAGATTTTCGATGATGGTTTTGGTAGTGTTAGTTGCGGTGAATGTTCCAATCACATAGACATCATCACCCATGGCGAACGTCGCTGACACCACGCTGGTGTTGTCCCCGTCTTCATAAGCGGCGGTTCTGGTGGAAGCACCACCGAGGCGATCATCCAGGCCGAAGAGTTGCACCGTGTAGGCCTGGCCGACGGTCAGGTTTTGTAAAACAATCATGTGCGGCCCGGCGTCAACTTCCGCTTGATCGAGGGCTGCATTGAAGTTTTTGTTTCCGGTATCGCCGCCAAAAAATGCGGGACCGGTCAATGAAACCGCGCCTGTGGTCGTCGCCACTGACCCGTCGGAGGTGAAGTTTATCATACTGCCGTTTCCTAATGTCACCGTCTCGGCCGTGCCACCGAAAACCGCCGCTCCGACTACCGTGCCTGGCAATTCAAGCGTGGCATCGGCCGTCGTCAAATGCACGGGTGCCGCCCAATTCAGCAGGCCCACCGGGCTCAACACCGTGAGGGTGGCGCTGACGCTGGTAGTCCCGACCGGGTTCTTGACCAATAACGTATAAGTGCCCGCATCATTGGAAGTCGGACTTGCGATCGTTATGCTGAGGTTGGTCGCGTTAGGAATGTTGTTGCTATTATGCTGCCATTGGAAGGTAAACGGAGAGGTACCGTCTATACCGCTGGCACTGAAGGTCACGGAATGTCCCGGCAAAACCTGCTGAGACTGCGGCGGCACAGTGATAGACGCCACCACTGGGCCTAGACCAGCGGCTTTGCTGAACAACGCCAGAATCTGGTCACCACTCATGGCGGTGTTATAGACTGCTACATCGTCAATATCTCCGCCGAATGTGCGATTGAATGCCACATCGAATGGATCGCCGCCGATTTCATTGGTTCCAAAGTAGAACGATTCAGAACTATTCGCTACCCCGTTTGAAGCCGAGAAGAGATCGGGCTGCAACGTGGTGGGATCAATATAATAGAGATATAATGTGGCGTTCGTAGGCTCGATAACCAGGGCTACAAAAGACCACTGATTTGGCAGCGGATACAGCCCTGAGTTGAAGTTGACTGTGGCTGCATTGTTGCTGTTCCAGGTATAGCCCAACGCTGCCATGCCGGAAGCGTTTTGAGCACCACCCAGGCTCAAACCGGCTGCATCTCTGCCGTCGGCGCTGCGATACATGAACAAGCCGGTATTGCGGGCTTCGTTGCCGTTCGGATTGATCCACATCGTGATCGTGGCCGTGTTCGTATTCAGATTAAGCGGTGGCACCGTCACTGTGGAGGTGGGCGTGCCGGCGCTCGTCATCAGCGCGCCATTTGTGGATTCAAATCCCGGAAAACCCGCCGTTGAGGTCGGCCCTGAAACGCCATTGAAAGCGTCTTGCGCGCTCGAACCATACACGCCGTCAAGGTTATGACCCGAAGCGTCAAACGCCGGCAGTATGCCACTAGAAGGATCGCCTGTTTCATTGAGCCGCCAAAAGGCCAGCGGATTTTGGCTCGTGACCAAGGCTCCATACGTTCCGGCGGTCGGAGCACTGGGCGCGGATAATACAATCAAGGTTGACGGCGTGCTTGTAGTAGAGCTAACCGAGTTATGCGCGATGACCGTATAGACTCCTGCATCGCTCGATTGCAGATTGCTCAATACGAGAGTGCTGGTTAGGGCGGTCGGGTTGCTGCTGCCGGAAATAGCCGTGGCTGCACCGCCTCCCTTGCTTACCATCCATTGATAGGTGATCGGTTGGGTTCCAGCGAACGAAGCCGAAAACGAAACCACTTGTCCAATGTAACCTTCGTTATTCGGATTGGGTGTCGTATCGGTTACAATGATCGGTGCGCTGGCCGCGGCGATGGTCAAGGACACCGGTGCGCTCGTGACCGATCCTGAGGTGTTACTGACAACCACCTCGTACTGATAGTTGTTAGCTTCGAGACCGGTTGTGTTCACCACCAGATTGCTTCCCGTGGCGTTGGCGACGGGCGTGAATGTGCCCGTGCCGTTATCAGAAAGCCATTGATAGGACAGCGTGCCCGCACCGATACCGGTTTCATTAAGTGTGACGGAGGTGCCGGCATAGATCGGATTGATATTTGGAGTGACAGTGGGCAGAAAAGCGCCGGGGAGTGTGGAAAGATTCAGGCCGATGTCGAAGGTCGCATCAAACCCGCCAGTCGGGCCGAAGACAATCGTCCCACCCTCTTCCGGAATGGTGCAGATTTGACCGCCCGAATAAGGATTGCCGGAAGTCGCCGCGATGTTTTCCCAACCTGCCGCCACATCACGTCCAAACGCGTATGCATAAGTGGTGTTGGGAGCGAGTTGAACATTTAATCCGTTGAATTGAAACCAATCGAACTCAAGCCCCGCGCCGCTTACCTGATAGCTTGTGATTAGAGTCGCGGTCGAACCTGAAACAGAATAAATGAATAAATCGTAAACGTGCGAGGTGCCGAAGTCGCCGCTGCCGTTGCCATCGCTTTTCCAGGCTAGGTACGACATCACATATCCCGCCGAATTATTTCCCGTGGTAAAGGTCTGGCCGCACCACGTGTCGTGGTTCGCCCCGTTATCCGTGAAGTAATTGAATCCATCCGGATTCACGAGGTTCTTGGTGCTTGCCAACTGGGCGATGTCAAGCGCTCCGGGAGTCGGCGCGGCCGCCCCAATGTCCTGCAAGGAAAGGCCTACGATCAGTATGGAAACCGTGGCGCTCGTGCTTACACCGATAGAGTTGCTCGCCACGAAATCGTAGACGTAAGTTCCCACAGCCAATCCACTGGTATTCACCACCAAATTGGTGCCGGTAGCTCCGTCAATATTTGCGAGCGCCCCGCCCGTCCCGCCATCCGTTTGCCATTGATAAGTGATCGGCTGCGACCCTGCCGCCGAGGCTGTCAACGTCACATTTTGCCCCGGGGTTACACCCTGGGAAGTTGCGTAAGATGGAGATACAAGCGGTGTAACAGCATTGGGCCCCGCAGGTAGAGCAAGACCGATGTCGAACGTCGCATCTATCTTATTGGGAGTGCTGGAATAGGTTACCAGGCCGC
Source organism: Verrucomicrobiia bacterium (assembly GCA_036268055.1). Lineage (NCBI taxonomy): Bacteria > Pseudomonadati > Verrucomicrobiota > Verrucomicrobiia > Verrucomicrobiia bacterium. Next base: position 315,601 of record DATAUW010000041.1, read on the forward strand.
CCGCATCGGGAATGGAGCAAACTTGCCCACCTGTGTAAGGCAGGTTCGTAGCTGAACTCAATCGCTCCCAATCGTCTCCGTCACCGGGAACTGCTGCGATGCCAAACCCGTAAGCGTAGGTTGTATTCGGTTCCAGGGGAACGCCGATGTTCGTCCACAACAGCCAATCTCCTTCGGCATTCAACTCGCCGGTCGCCGTGTAACTCGCAACCAGCAAGGCGTTGGTTAGACCCGTGCCGGAGAGTTGGTAGATGGCCAGCTCGAAAGATTGGCTCTGCAAAGGTCCACTTCCGCCACCTGCGCCATCGGTTTTAATTGCCAGCGAAGTCAGAGTGTATCCCTGTGGATTTGCCAAGGTGGTGAAACTCTGGGCGGGAAATTGCGGGTTGGGTTGTTGCGGTGTGGCAACCCCGTTGTCCCAGTAAAAATTCAGTCCCGGAGTGGAGCCCGTTCCGGCGTTGCTGAGTTGCGAAATATCCAATGCCCCGGGCACTGGATTTGTTGCGCCGATATCGGTTAATGCAGCTTGTCCGTAGGCAAATGGCGACAACAGAAGCGAGGCTGTCGCTGCCAGCAGGACTTTTTGAAGGTTCATCATATAGTTTATTGTGCGGTTGATTTGTTGGCGGTTAGGAGGTCTGGTTAAACATTATCTTTCATCTATGCCGGACGAACTGCCCCTGCGCCGATCCGGGATTTCTGAGTATCCCGAAAATGGTTTTGCCGGCAGCGAGGATTGGCTTCTCTCTAAACGGCACGTCAAGACAGGCTTGAGGTTTCCGCTTTTTTGTCGGCTTTGATACATGGGCTTTAGGCTTTTATTTAACCGCAGTTAGCCAGGTATGAATACCCACTAAATAGTGCCCCTAAACCGGGGCAGGCATCGGATGAACAAATAAGAGCCAATGGCATGGCGATTGATCCATGTCTTACAGTGCCCACCGGGCAACCGCTCAAAACAAGTACCCCCGATTTAGTGGTATAGCGCGGATTCGGCGTCTATGATAGCGTTCAGCCAACAAGTCCACTCAGCCAAGTCGCGCGGCTAAATCACGGCGACGAATTAAGAGATGTGTACACGCATCGAGACAGTCACAAAGTATACGAGCCTTTGCGTTGTCCGAGTTGTAGCTGAGCTTGTGAGCCGATCAAATTGCAAAATATAGAAACCTT